>JBASWK010000118.1:0-25882 GCA_049276435.1 Gallionella sp.
ATACGCTCCTACCTAGCCACCCTGCACAAACAAGGTGCAAATATCTTCGATGCGCTAATCCAAACCTTCCGTGAATCCCCGCCCCCACCCCGCTTTGCTTGAGAGGGGGCTGAGTAGTTACGAAAAATATAGCATCAAGCAGATTCACCGCATTAACTAGCGACTAATAACGAACGACTAACAGCTTAAAATACCCGAAAATTTAGGCGCGGGGGCTTAGTTTCCAAAATGAACCAGCGGCGCGGACTTATTCGGTCTTGTCGTCAAATCGAATCGCATTGCGTCCAGCGGCTTTGGCAAGATACATCGCGGCATCGGCGCGCGTCAGCAAACTCTCTTGGTCTCCTTGGTGGTTGATAAACACCATCACGCCAATACTCACCGTACAGCGATGCACGAATCTCCTCTCTGGCTGACCTGCTTGGCGAACCGTCAGCCAATAGGGTTCGGATAAGGTCAGACGGATTTTTTCGGCGACGATATTTGCTTGGGCATTGGACTCGGCTTTTTCGCTTGCCAGCTCACTGATCATCACCACAAACTCATCGCCGCCAAAGCGTGCTACTGTGTCCATTTCACGCACGCAACGCTTCAATCGGGCGGCCACTTCCACCAAGAGTAAATCCCCAACCACATGCCCATGCGTATCATTTAACGACTTGAAATTATCCAAATCTAAAAACATCACGGCACTGTAATAGCCTTTGCGTTTGCCAGCGGAGCTGGCTTGACTTAAGCGGTCATTGAATAAACGACGATTCGCCAGCTGGGTGAGGGGGTCATAGAACGCTAATTGGTGCACTTGATCTTCCAGTATTTTTTGCTCGGTAATGTCGCGACTGATGCCAAACAAGCCGACCACTTTGCCCTCTGCATCCAACAATGGCCACTTGCTGGTGCTCACCCAGCCTCGTTTGCCTGCGGCATCATAGTAGGGACTGGTTTTGTTCAACAAGGGTTTGCCTGTTTGAAAAATAGGCAATTCCTCTTCGGTGTAAATTTTGGCGGTTTCTTCGGGAAAAACGTCCTTGTCATGCTTGCCTATCATATCCCGCCAGCTGGTATGCCCTGTGATATTCGCCATAATTTGGCTACAAAAGCGAATACGACTGTCGCGGTCTTTGAAGTAAACAAAATCACTGGTGTTTTCCAAAAATGCCACGAAATCACGATTCAATTCACTGATTTTGGCTTCAATAACTTTACGTTTTGTGATGTCTTCGGTGATACCCATCACCTTAATAACTTTATCAAAACTATCCTTGAGCGGGACAAAACACGACTGAAATACAGCACCGCATGAGCCACTGGCCTTGAATTCAAAGCGACTCGATTCATTGATATAGGCACGCGCCAACAAGCTGCCAATACGCGCCCTGTCTGTCTCACAGACCGCATCCAGATAGTACTTGCCGCGTATCTCACTTTCAGCATTCACCCCCATCATGCGTAAACCCGCTTGATTCATGGAGATAAGTTTGCCTGCCAAGTTGATTTCGTGGATACAAAGAGGCGAGTTTTCAACTAAGGAGCGGTAACGCGTTTCACTTTCGCGCAACGCATTTTCCGCCAGTTTATGCGCGGTGATGTCTTGATAAAATCCCAAAATCCCCATGATCTGGTTGTCGGCATCCCGTAGTGGCACCTTGGAGGTGCGCAACCAGATCATGTTGCCGTCGGGGGTGGTTTGAGGTTCTTCAAAAGCCAGCTTGGGATTACCTGATGCCATGGTGGCTTGATCGTCGGCACGGTAGCGTTCCGCTTGCGCTCGCCATGCCATGTCAAAGTCGGTTTTGCCAATCAATTCATCAGGGCGGCTGCGTCCCGCATCGTGGGCAAAACGCGTGTTGCAACCCAGATAGCGCGACTCCAGATCCTTCCAAAATATGCTGGCAGGTAAGTTTTCCATAATACCTTGGAGCAAATTGGTCAGCTTCCAGAGCGTCCTTTCCACCTGTTTGTGTTCGCTGATTTCTGCTTTGAGTTGCAGGGTAAAGGTCTGAAGCTCGTCTGTCATGGTATTGATGGACTGGGCGAGTTCGGAGAATTCATCTGATTTTTCAGTCTGAATGCGATAACTCAGATCACCGCCCGCAATGATTTTTGCACCATCGTGCAGCGGCAAGAGTCCCCTGCGGATCAGTCCACGGAGCTGCATAGAACTTAGGATGGTGACGAGGGCTAGCGTGAGTGCGAACCATCCTACAATGAAAATTAAGCGTTGATAGCGGTACTCAACCCGTTCTGCGCTGGCCTCCTCTAATGCCATGACCAAATGATGCACCTCGCTAGTTTTGAGCAACAGTTGGCTGTATAGCCTTTTATCCAGCTCCTCATAGACTTCGTGGTTGTGGGCGGCGGGTGTCACCCCCTCGGCATTGCTGACGATGCGCTCGAAAATCAGCGCGACTTCTTCAATGCGGTGGTGTAGTCGTTCCAATGTTTGTTGATCTTTTGTTTGTTGGAATTGCGCTTTTGCCTGACGCAACAAGGCATCGGCGGCGAGCTTATTGTGTTCCCATTGCGCGCGCAGTCGGTCTTCACGATAGAGAAAATACTGATCGCTGAATGCGGCGCGCTCAAAAAAATTCACCTCAATCGCATGGCTAAGCGCGTAGTCGTTTTTGGCGAGCTTAAATTCCGCCACTGACCAGATTAGGATGGGCAGTAGCACGATGAGTGCGGCGGCGGTGGTCGCTGAAATAAGGGCTAATTGTTTGGTGATGCGCATGGTCGCTTAGGGCTGCATGTTAACGGCTTCAGGTTTAACCGCCCTGAGGCTATCGGTATGAATAAAGTGTGCATAGTTGGGCATAGTCGCCTGCTCGGTTAGCTTATTTTTGATCGCCCACCTGGCTTCATCCTCCAAGGTAATGAGCAAGGTTTGATCCAATACCACGCGGTAATTAAACGCATTCCACACCTGATGAATGAGACGCTGCTCTATTTTGGTGGCGGCAGACATGATGACCTGGGCGGCTTCTGGATACTGCGCCACGAAATCCTCCGCCTTAATTAAGGCACGAAGAAAGCGTTTAACCGTCTCTGGATGTTGTTTCACAAAATCTTGCCGTGCCGCGATATTGAAGGTTTCGGTATAGATTGCTTGATCGTAAATCATCGTGACATGGGGATAAAGTGCTCGCTCAATCAAGGTCAGCGGATAATTCCACGTAGAAACAGCATCGACCCGCTTCGCCATCATCGCCTCTTGCATCTCTTCGGGTTTTAGCGGAACAGCTTGAATTTCTTGACGGCCAAGACCATTTGCAGTCAGCAGTGAATCCAGAAAAAAATCAGAAGTCGTGCCAGGCGTAAATCCAATACGCTTGCCCTTCAGGTCACGGGCAGCTTGGATCTTGGCATCTGCTCTTGCCACGACCGCATTATTTAACGAGCTGGCTTCGATATTGGCAATCACAAAAATCTTTTCACCTTTCAGCACGCTAAACATCACGGGGGTTTCTGCAACGGTGGCAAAATCAGCTTGGTGATCGAGTACAGATTGCAACGCGGCCTTGCCATAAGTGTGCATCAGCGGTTGCACCTCCAGCCCTTCTTCCGCGAAATAGCCTTTTGCCACAGCAACATGAAGCAAGGTACTTTGCGGCTGATACGTGTAAGCCACCGTGATTTTTTGCACGGGTGTCGCAGGGGGCAAGGGAGGTTCTTGACATCCCATCAGTATCACTGACACGATGCAAATAAAGGCGAAGTGTTTTTTGAACATGATGACTCGCTTCCGTTGAACGATTGCAAAGAGATTACACCACCATCATGGCACTTAACGTGCATTTTGCAAAATTTCAGCTTAGCAATGTCGCAATGCTCAAAATTTAGCGACCCAATACACCGCCATAGTTGAGACTTGACCATCGCTATCTGCACAATCTTATTTCCTTTTCCTTGCGAATCACAAGTTAGTAGGGTGGATAAGCGCAGCACATCCACCATTATTTTATAATCAATTCAGGTGGATGCGCGCAGCTTATCCACCCTACAGCTCTAAACGCTCCTACGGCCCCTGATTTTTGGTTAAATTTCAATGTGTTAAAAGTTGTGTGGATACTGATGTGGCTTAACCCACGCGTCGGTATGACGATGGTGAAGCGCATTGTTGCATTTACTCACTTTGTGATGGCACAGTAGGAAGCAAGGTTATATTCGGCGCAGACTGCGGATCGCTCGTCAACCAATCCAAGCCCATGCCTACCGCAGAGGCCAGCACCGAAGCCAGTACAATCACTAAAATCCGCCGCGTCATGCCTGCTGCAATCTCTTGTTCATTGAGATAACGGTTGAGATACCAAGCGGCGACAAAAAAAGCGAGTGTAGAAATAATAATGCTTAACATGACCGACAACTCCTATCAAAAAGTCCTGTGATACTACGCACAACGCGTTTTATTGTCGAATTGCAGCTTCACCCGTGCCAAATGGATGCTCACCCGCCCTTTAATACCGATAAATTCTTGCTGAACACGGGGAAATTGGCTACTTTTGAGTTAAAATGAGACTCCCATTGAGTACACCCTGAGCATCTGCGCGAGGGGGATTTTTAGGTGCTAATGGACTATCCAAGTTAAACGGCGGCGTGTCCGCCGTCTGTCTTTACAGAGGTTTTTATGTCACATGTGATGAATACTTACGCTCGTCTTCCCGTTGCTTTTGTGCGCGGCGCAGGGTCTTGGCTTTGGGATGCTGAAGGCAAACGCTATTTAGACGGTTTGGCGGGCATTGCCGTCAACACCTTGGGACACGCCCATCCGCGCTTAACCGCCGCACTGACCCAACAAATCAACACCTTGATTCATTGCTCAAATGTGTATCAAGTCAATGGTCAAGAACAATTGGCGGACAAGTTGTGTGCCTTGAGTGCGATGGACGAGGTGTTTTTCAGCAACTCAGGCGCGGAAGCCAACGAAGCGGCGATTAAACTGGCGCGGATGTTCGGGCATAAACGCGGTATTGATGCGCCCGCCATTATCGTGATGGAAAAATCCTTCCACGGGCGGACGATGGCAACCTTGTCGGCGACGGGCAATTACAAAATCCAAGCGGGTTTTGAACCCTTGGTCAGCGGTTTTGTGCGCGTGCCGTACAACGATTTGGATGCGATTCGTCACATCGCCGAACATCACAACAACATCGTCGCCGTGCTGGTTGAACCCATGCAAGGCGAAGGCGGCATCCGCACCTTGGATCGCGATTATTTGCCCCAATTGCGCGAACTTTGCGATGCGCAAGAATGGCTGTTGATGCTGGACGAAGTCCAAAGCGGCATTGGTCGGACAGGTAAATGGTTTGCCCATCAACACGCAGGCATTGTGCCTGACGTGATGACCTTGGCAAAAGGCTTGGGGTCGGGTGTGCCTATCGGCGCGTGTTTAACCGCAGGCAAAGCCACGGGGACGTTCCAACCAGGCAATCACGGCTCAACGTTTGGCGGCAATCCTTTGGCGTGTGCTGCTGGCATCACCACCCTAGAAGTCATGGAACAAGATAATCTGCTTGCCCATGCGGATACCTTAGGTAAATTTATCCGCGACGGTTTGGCACAGCAATTACAAGGCGTGGCGGGCGTGGTGGACATACGCGGTCAAGGCTTGATGATCGGCGTAGAGCTGGCAAAACCGTGCGGTGAGTTAGTCAAATTGGCATTAGCCAAAGGCTTGCTGATTAACGTGACCGCTGATTCTGTCGTGCGTTTATTGCCTCCATTGATTATGTCCACCGACGAAGCACAACAACTATTGGATATTCTCTGCCTATTGATTCAAGACTTTTTGCAATCTTGATTGGAACTCACCATGTCAACTCGCCCGCCCGTTAAGCACTTCTTACAATTCAAAGACTTAAGTCGCGACGAACTGGAATATCTGTTTGAACGCACCCGCCAAATTAAGACCAAATTTAAGTCTTATCAACAGTATTGGCCGTTGCAAGATCGCACGCTGGCGATGATTTTTGAAAAAAATTCCACCCGCACGCGACTGTCTTTTGAGGCAGGCATACAACAATTGGGCGGTTCGGCGATTTTTCTTTCTACCCGAGACACCCAATTAGGGCGCGGCGAACCTGTGGAAGACGCGGGCGAAGTCATTTCGCGCATGGTCGATTTGGTGATGATACGCACCTTTGAGCAATCCATTATCGAACGCTTCGCCGCCCATTCGCGTGTGCCTGTGATTAACGGGCTGACCAACGAATATCATCCTTGCCAAATTCTCGCCGACATTTATACCTTTATTGAACAGCGCGGCTGCATCAAAGGCAAAACCGTGGCGTGGATCGGCGACTCCAACAATATGTGCAACACCTGGCTGCAAGCGGCGGAAATTTTGGATTTCAATGTCCATGTTTCCACCCCGCCAGGTTATGAAGTTGAACCCGAACGGGCAGGTTTGTACGGGCATGAACATTACGAAGAATTTCCCGACCCGATGGACGCAGCACGCGGCGCGGATTTAGTGACCACCGATGTGTGGACTTCGATGGGTTTTGAAGCTGAAAATGAAGAACGCCTGAAAGACTTCGCCGATTGGCAGGTTGATGCCGACATGATGCGCGTCGCCGCGCCCGATGCGCTGTTTATGCACTGCCTCCCCGCCCATCGCGGCGAAGAAGTCAGCGCGGAAGTCATCGACGGCGCACAATCCGTGGTCTGGGATGAAGCCGAAAACCGCTTACACGTCCAAAAAGCACTGATGGAATATCTGTTGCTGGGCAAAATTATTTAAATTATTCGTGCGTTATTCCCTCCCCCTAGCAGGGGGAGGGTTAGGGTGGGGGTAGGAATGGTCTAATTGTGGCGAACCTTTCAACCCCCATCCCCGCCTTCCCCCTGCTAGGGGGAAGGAGCGTACAACTCATTCGCATAAAGACACCAAAAATTAACACTATCAGGAACTTACCATGAGCGATATCAAAAAAGTCGTCCTCGCCTATTCGGGCGGTTTGGACACCTCCGTTATTCTTAAATGGCTGCAAGACACTTACCAATGCGAAGTGGTCACTTTCACCGCTGACTTAGGTCAAGGCGAAGAACTCGAACCCGCGCGCCAAAAAGCCTTGCAATTCGGCATCACGCCTGAAAACATTTTTATCGACGACGTGCGCGAAGAATTTGTGCGCGATTTTGTCTTCCCGATGTTCCGCGCCAACACCGTGTATGAAGGCGAATACTTATTGGGCACCTCCATCGCCCGCCCGTTAATCGCCAAACGCTTGATCGAAATCGCCAATCAAACAGGCGCGCAAGCTATTTCCCACGGCGCGACAGGCAAAGGCAATGACCAAGTGCGTTTTGAATTGGGCGCATATGCCTTGAATCCCAACATTAAAATCATCGCGCCTTGGCGTGAGTGGGATTTGTTGAGCCGCGAAAAATTGATGGCGTATGCGGAACAGCACAATATCCCCGTGGATATGAAACACAAACAAGGCGGTTCGCCGTACTCCATGGACGCGAATTTGTTGCACATCAGCTACGAAGGTCGTCATCTGGAAAACCCCGCTGCCGAAGCGGAAGAATCCATGTGGCGTTGGAGCGTGTCGCCCGAAGCGGCACCCGATGCGGCGGAATACTTGGACATCGAATTTGCCCAAGGCGACATCGTGGCATTGAATGGCGTGGCGTTGTCGCCCGCACAAGTATTGACCCAGTTGAACCAATTGGGCGGCAAACACGGCATCGGTCGCTTAGACTTGGTGGAAAACCGCTATGTCGGCATGAAATCACGCGGTTGCTACGAAACCCCTGGCGGCACAATTATCTTGAAAGCCCACCGTGCGATTGAATCCATTACCCTAGACCGCGAAGTCGCGCATCTGAAAGATGATTTGATGCCCCGCTACGCTTCCATGATTTACAACGGCTACTGGTGGAGTCCAGAACGTGTCGCCCTGCAAACCTTGATTGACCACACCCAAGCGGTCGTGAATGGCTGGGTGCGCGTCAAACTGTACAAAGGCAATGTCATCGTGGTCGGTCGTGATTCCAAAACCAATTCCCTGTTCGACAGCAGCATCGCCACCTTTGAAGATGATAAAGGCGCGTATGACCAAAAAGACGCAGCAGGTTTTATCAAACTGAACGCATTGCGGATGCGCATTGCGGCGAATTTGAAAAACAAAAATAAGGTTTGATGTGAACATCAACGCCTCCATCATTGACCAACGTTTAGCGGGCATTCAGGATGAAATACGCGTTCTCGCCGCTGCTCAACTGAACGTTAAAAATGATGCTATTCGCCTAAAATCTTTGGCATTTGTGTATTTGTGCGTTAAAACCATGCTGGATTTGGAGGTGGATGAGGCGTTCGATTGTCTGACTGATGGTGGTGGGGATTTTGGTGTCGATGCAATGCACCTCACGGAAGAGGTGGATGGCGAGTTCATGGTGACACTGTTTCAAGGGAAATATAAAACCACACTTGAGGGCAACTCTAGCTTTGAGGAGAATGGCATTAAAGCGATGATTGATGCCATTCGCCATATTTTTAATCCTGCGGCTGAATTGGGCGCAATCAATGATCGTTTAAAAGTCAAGGTCGAATCGGCGCGCTCTATGATTCGGGATGGCTATTTACCGCGTGTACGGGCGATTGCGTGTAGTAATGGCATGAAATGGAATGACGATGCACAAGCGGCTATCCATCGTGCGGCATTTGGAGAGCAAGTTACATGGGAATATATCAATCATGATGTATTGATTGGTATTTTTCAGCGTATTAGCCCTGTCGATGCCACCTTACGTTTGGTCGGAAAAGCCATCATTGAAGACATGAATTTTAGTCGAATTTGTATTGGGCGCATTCCCGTCACTGAAATTGCCGAATTGATGAAAATGCACGGTGAAAAACTGTTGGAGCGTAATATCCGCCGTTATTTGGGCTTGCATGGTAATCGCGTGAATGAGGGGATATGCACGACCCTGAACCACAACGAAGCGGATTTTTATTTTTTTAATAATGGTTTGACGTTGGTTTGCAATGATTTTTCCTACAACGCACTACAAGGCGGTGATTACCAAATTAAGGTTGAACATCTACAAATTGTGAATGGCGGTCAAACCAGCATGACCATACTCAAGACGCTGGAGAAAATGCGCCTCACGGCAACGCCGCTTCCTGTGAATGCGTCTGTTTTGGTCAGAATCTATAAACTGCCCAAAGATAACGAAGATTTAGTGCTGCAAATTACCCACGCGACCAATAGCCAAAATCCCGTTGATTTGAAAGATTTGCGTGCCAATGACGAAGTACAGCGACGCTTAGAAAGTGGTATTCATGAACTGGGCTTTAACTATCGTCGCAAACGGATGGATACGCCAACAAAACCAAGCGACATCACCGCAGGCATTGCCGCCGAAGCGATTCTTTCCGTGTGGCGCAATGCACCTCACCAGGCAAAATTTTTAATCCGTGAACATTTCGGCAAACTGTACAACACCATTTTTACCGCGACCCTGAATGGTGCGCAAACCGTTGCGGCGGTATTGTTGTACCGCATTGCTGAAAACCGTCGCCGTCGTCCCGCAACGGATGACCCTATTTTTGTGCGCTACGCCTCCTGTTTTATCGCTATGCAGATGGGAACCTATCTATTGCAGGATTTAAAGGTGCGACGCGACCAACTGGATCATCGCAATTTTGCCCAAGCCAAGGAATTGATTGAACAACGTGGCGAATATTATGTTCAACAATCTATTCAAGATGTCGCCCAAGCACTTAAAAACCTGTATGGGAAAGAAGTTGCAACGCTATCCCTACAACAACTCGCTGCCACATTCCGACGGGGAGATTTGATTTCTGATGAGCCATTTTCAGGCGCATGTATTTAACGGGAGAACCACCATGATTTACGAACTCAGCGGCGATATTTTATTGAGCGGTGCCAAAGCGATTGCGCAAGGCGTTGCCCCCAACGATGATTTCCATGCAGGCTTGGCGTTGCAATTGCGCGAACAAATGCCCGCCTTGTACAAAGATTTCCGTCATTTTTGCCAAACCACGCATCCCAAAGCGGGTGGGTTGTGGACATGGATGAGCGCGGATGGGCATTACATTGTCAATTTATTCACCCAAGAAGCGGCTTACGAACACGGTAGCAAACCAGGGCTCGCGTCGGTGAGCAACGTCAACCACGTGTTGCACGCCCTGCGCGTGTTGATTCAAAAAGAGCAAATCGCCAGTGTGGCATTGCCGCGTTTGGCGTGCGGCGTGGGCGGGCTGGATTGGAATGATGTGCAACCGTTGATCGAAAAGCACTTAGGCGACTTGGGCATTCCTGTGTACGTCTATAGCACTTACCATAAAGGTGTCAAAGCAGTCGAAGCAGCTTAACCTCCTACTCCCCCTCGCCGCACTCCTTCCCCCTAGCAGGGGGAAGGCTGGGATGGGGGTTGAAAGTTTGCATCCGTGCGACGATTTCAACCCCCACCCTAACCATCCCCATGCTAGAGGGAGGGGATAAGTGTGATGGATGAAGGGGCTAGAAAAATCAACAAACCTCAAGGAAATCAATATGTCTCAATTCGATAACGTCAGTGTCGTCAAAAAAGCCAATGTATTTTTTGACGGTAAATGCGTGTCTCACTCCGTATTATTCGCCGACGGCACACGCAAAACCGTGGGCGTAATTTTGCCTGCCACGCTGACTTTTAACGTCGGTGCGCCTGAAGTGATGGAAATCATTGCAGGCACTTGCCAAGTTAAAATTGGCGAGGCGACTGAATTCACGGCTTACCCCGCAGGCACACAATTTTCCGTCGCGGAAAATAGCAGCTTCGTCATTCAATGTGATGACGCAGTGCATTATGTGTGTAGTTTTGGCTAAAACTACCCCCTCACCCTAGCCCTCTCCCAAGAGGAGAGGGGACGTAACTCCCGTCTCCCTCTGGGAGAAGGGCTGGGGATGAGGGTAAACAATCACCTTTTAACATTCAGGAACTTATCATGCCCTCTTTCGACATCGTTTCAGAAGTAGATAAAACCGAAGTCAAAAATGCGGTTGAACAAACCAACAAAGAAGTCGGCACGCGCTTTGACTTTAAAGGTTCGGATGCCCGCGTGGAACAAGTTGAACTGAAACTCACCGTTCATGCGGACAATGAATTTCAGCTTGACCAAGTACAAGACATACTCAACGGCAAACTCGCCAAGCGTAATGTGGATATTAAGTGCTTAGAAATCAGCGAAAAAGTTGAAAAAGTCAGCGGCAACAAGGTCAAACGCGGCTGTGAAGTCAAAGTCGGGATTGAAATTGAACTGGCGAAGCAAATCGTCAAACACATCAAAGACAGCAAAATGAAGGTGCAAGCCAGTATCCAAGGCGACACCGTGCGGGTCACGGGCAAAAACCGCGATGATTTGCAAACCGCCATTGCGTTTGTCAAAAAGACCATCACCGACTTCCCGCTGCAATATCAAAATTTCCGCGATTAACATGCCCAACACCCTCACCGCGTGCATCGAATTCTCGTTTAAAGGCGAAGATTTTCGCTATGCAGCGCCGTTGGATTTAGACGCGCTGCTGTTGCAATACGAGCAATTCCCCGCCATCGCCCCGCTGCTAGCTAAAATCCACCACGTTGATACTTACTCCTATCTGTATGAAGTGATGGCAGAATCTGACGTGACCTTTAGCGACGCAGAAGGCATCGCGGCGGAATTTGTCCATGATGGCGAGTTTGATACACAAGGGCTTGCCGCGCAGTGGGCGGAGCTAAAAGTATTGATTCCCCTGCAAAAAATCGCGCAGCAAACCATGGGGATTGCCGATTTAAAAGCCCATCCCGATTTACTGTCTGCATTGAAATTAGCGTATCAACAAGGGCAAAAAGCATGAGTGATGCCGCCGTAGGTCGAGTTCCAACCCCACGCGCATTAGTCCTCTTCGCGGAAGGCAGCGAAGAATTAGAAGCCATCACCATCGTCAATATTCTGCGCCGTGGCGGTGTGCAAACCACGTTGGCAGGCTTAACCGACGGCGCATTGCGCGGCAGTCGTGGCATTGTCATCGTGCCTGACATCCCGCTGGACGCAGTGCTGGATCAAGATTTTGACCTCGTGGTGCTACCTGGTGGACAGCCTGGCACGCGAAATTTAAAAGCCGATACGCGGGTGTTGCCATTACTACAACGCTTTGCCGCCCAAGGAAAATTTGTCGCCGCCATCTGCGCAGCCCCTTCGGTATTAGCCGAAGCGGGTTTGTTAAACGGCAAGCAAGCCACCTGCTACCCGACTTGTTTAGATGATTACCCAAGCGTCAAATTGCAAACCAGCGCGCTGGTGGAAGACGGCAAACTCATCACCTCACGCGGCCCTGGCACGGCGATGGACTTCGCGCTGGTGTTGGTGGAAAGACTAACGAATGAAAGACAGCGAGTCGAAGCGAGTTTAGTAAGATAAAGATGCGTGGATAAAATATCCACTTCACCATAGCGAATTTTGCAATCAAACTCCTTGGCAATAATCCTTGTCAGTGGTGCTTGATGGTTATTTATCAAAGAGGGAAAGTATGATTAAGCGATTATATGTTCACAATTTTGGATGTTTGGAAAATTCTGAGTTACTGCTGGGCGACAAGCGATCCGCGTTGTTGATTGGTAAAAATGGCACAGGAAAATCAACAATAGGTCGTGTTTTAGAGATACTTCAACAAATTGGAAGGGGAAAAAATCGCATTAAAGAGCTGGTAAATCCGAGTGATTATACGCGAGGAAGCACAAGTGGCCCTTTGCGATTCGAAATAGAAGTCTGCCTTGACAATAAGGTTTATCAATACACCTTGGCATTGGAACTTCCGCTTGGATTTACTGAGTTACGCATTCAGGAAGAAAAACTCACCGTTGATGCGCAAGAAATTTACACCCGAAAAGTAGCCCAGGTATCGTTGAACAAAGCCCAGTTTATTGTTGATTGGCACTTGATTGCCCTACCTATTATTCATCAACAGCAAGCTGGCGAACCGCTTTACATCTTTCAATCATGGTTGGCAAGTATGCTGATATTGGCTCCGATACCCAAGCTAATGAAGGGGGAGTCCAGTGGCTCTACGCTTTATCCGAAATCAGACCTATCCAACCTCGGCGAGTGGTTCACGGGCTTGCTCGCCAGTTATCCTGCCGCTTACACCACCATTGCAGCTTATTTGCCGAGCGTGATGGATGACTTTGTTCAAATTGAAAACGCAATGGTCGCATCGGATGCTCGCAACCTCAAGTTGCACTTTGAGGGAGTCTCGATTGGTTTTAATAAGCTATCTGATGGGGAAAAGTGTTTTATATTATGCGGATTAGTATTGGCTGCTAATAAGTGCAACCCCGTGTTTTGTTTTTGGGATGAACCAGATAACTACATCACTCTTGCTGAAACAGAGCGATTTATCATGAATCTGCGGAGTACATTTCAGCGCGGTGGACAACTGTTGGCTACTTCGCACAATGGGCATGTTATTGAGAAATTCTCCAACGAGAATACTTTTATGCTCTCTCGCAAAAGCCATCGTGAACCAACACAGATCAGACTATTGCAGGATATTTCAAGCATTTCGGAGGTAGATGATTTGATTACAGCGTTAATTCGTAATGAGATCGAATCATGAATAGTTTTAAACCCCATATTCTCGTGCTGCCCGAAGATGCTGCTGATCATCACTTAGCACTTGGTTTCTTTCTTTACCCTGGCCTGAGTATGCGAAATTTCTGCATAGCGCCAAAACTGGGAGGTTGGTCAAAAGTTCTTGCAGAGTTTGAGGAAGAGCAGATTACTCAAATGAGAAAATTTAAGGGTAGAGTGCTTGTGATGTTGATAGATTTTGACAAGAACAGTTCTCGTATTGAGAAATTTCATGAAGCTATTCCTAGTGATTTGAAAGATAGAGTTTTTGTACTGGGAGTATGGTCGAATCCAGAAGCACTCCAAGCTCCGCATGGGTGCGAAGGATTGGAGCAGCATGGCAGCAAACTCGCCGATGACTGCGCGAACAATAATCGCCAAGACTATTGGCAAGCCCCCTTGTTTAAACACAATCTAGCCGAATTAAATGGGCGAGATGACCAACTCAAAAAAATTCTTTTTGGATAATTTTGGTTAAATTCAGTAGCAAAAACATACTCGTACTTTACATCGTATATAAAGTGGACAAGCGCATCCACCTGATTATTAAACCCAAAAAAGGAATCTGCCATGACACTCCGTACCGTTGCAACCACGCCGTTTAATGACCAAAAACCTGGCACTTCGGGTTTGCGTAAGCGTGTGCCTGTTTTCCAGCAAGCTCATTATTTAGAAAACTTTGTTCAATCCATTTTTGACAGCATCGCCGCCCCTGCGGGTTCGACTTTGGTGCTGGGCGGCGATGGGCGTTATTACAACCGCGAGGCGATTCAGATTATTTTGAAAATGGCGGCGGCGAATGGGTTTGTTCGCGTGTTGGTCGGGCAGGGCGGCATCCTTTCCACCCCCGCCGCATCGTGCGTGATTCGCAAATACCAAACTTACGGCGGCATCATCCTGTCCGCCAGCCACAATCCTGGCGGGGTCGATGGCGATTTCGGCATTAAATACAACGGCAGCAACGGCGGCCCCGCGACCGAAACCGTCACCGAGGCGATTTTTGCCCTGACCAAACAAATCAGCCAATACCATATTTTGGATGCGGCGGATGTTGATCTCGACACCCTAGGCACAACGCAACTCGCTTCGATGCAAGTGGAAGTCATCAATGCCGTCAACGACTATGCCGAACTGATGGAGACTTTGTTTGATTTCAACCAATTGCGAGCATTGTTGAACAGCGGATTCCGCATCCAGTTCGATGCCATGCACGCGGTCACAGGCCCGTATGCGAAAGAAATTTTTGTCAATCGCTTGGGCGCGCCTGGTCACAGCGTGATGAACGCCGTGCCGTTGCCAGATTTTGGACAAGGGCATCCTGACCCAAACTTGACCTATGCACATGAGCTGGTTGAAATTGTCTATGGCGACAACGCGCCTGATTTTGGCGCAGCTTCGGATGGCGACGGCGACCGCAATATGATTTTGGGCAAAGGCTTTTTCGTCACCCCTTCCGACAGTTTGGCGATTCTTGCCGCCAACGCCACGCGGGTTCTGGGCTACAAACAAGGTTTGGCAGGCATTGCCCGCTCCATGCCCACCAGCGCGGCAGCGGATCGTGTCGCTGCCGACTTAGGCATTCCCTGTTTTGAAACCCCGACGGGCTGGAAATTCTTTGGCAATTTGATGGACGCGGGCAAAGTGACGCTGTGCGGCGAAGAAAGTTTTGGCACAGGTTCAGACCATATCCGCGAAAAAGACGGCTTGTGGGCGGTCTTGTTCTGGCTCAACGTGGTCGCCGCCCGCAACGAATCCGTGGAAGACATCGTGCGCGCCCACTGGGCAAAATACGGGCGCAACGTCTATTCCCGCCACGACTACGAAGCGATTCCCACAGCAGCCGCCAACCAAGTCATCCAAAAAATTTACGCCCAATTCCCTGAATTAGCAGGAAAAACCTTCGGTCGCTACACCGTCGCCACCGCCGACGACTTCAGCTACACCGACCCCGTCGATGGCAGCTTCAGCAGCAAACAAGGCATCCGCATCCTGTTCACCGACGGCTCGCGCATCATCTTCCGCCTGTCAGGCACAGGCACCGAGGGCGCAACCATCCGCATCTACCTAGAATCCTACGAACCCGATGTCACGCAACACCATCTGGACGCACAAGACGCATTGTCCGAATTGATCGCGATTGCGTTGGAATTGTCGGATTTGAAAGGATTGACGGGGCGTGAAATGCCGACGGTGATTACCTAAGCTGGGAAGGGTGAAGAGAGAAGGGGGAAGGGTGCGTTAGCCGTTTCATCGCTTACCCCAATGTTTACCGCTTGATAGCCATATCTGAACAGGTATAATCTGTGCATGAAAAACACGACCAACACCCCGCTTGCTTGGCTGGGCAGTAGCAAAAAGGATTTGATGGCATTGCCGCTGGAGGTGCGCAAATTTTTTGGTCATGCCTTGGATTTTGCCCAGCGGGGAGATCGGCATGATGCGGCTAAAGTGTTGAAAGGCTTTGGCGGCGCGGGGGTGTTGGAGGTGGTTGAGGATGACCAAGGCGGGACGTATCGGGCGGTTTATACCGTGAAATTCAAAGCAGCGGTGTTTGTGCTGCATGTCTTTCAAAAGAAAAGCAAAAGCGGCATTGCCACGCCCAAACCTGATTTGGATATTATCCGCGACCGTTTGAAAGTGGCGGAACAATTAGCACGGGAGATGAAAAATGAATAAGCGCGTGGTAGCGGGGGTAGAGGTTGAAATGAGTTCGGGCAATGTGTTTGCCGACCTTGCATTACCCGATGCGGATAAGTTGAAAATCAAGTCTGGGCTGGTGATAGAAATCACCAAAGCCGTGCGCAAACTGGGCTTGTCGCAAGAAGCCGCAGGTCGTCGCATGGGGTTGCCGCAACCCAAAGTGTCAGGACTGTTTCGCGGCGATTTTTCCAATATCTCCGAACGGAAATTGATGGATTGCTTGAATCGGTTGGGCTATGACATTGAAATTAAGGTCATGCCTAGCAGGGAGTCTATGGGGCATTTGATGTTGGCGATGGGGTAATCGCTTTTCCCCAATCGGGATGAGGATGGATGGGGAAAACCGTCGGGGTTGCCCGACAGCAAGTTGCTGGTCTCGCCAAAAAAAGTAACCAAAGAAAAGGCACCCCCAGTTTGCCGCCGCTGCGCGACGGCTGCTCAGGGGATGTGTCAGGAATTGAGGGTTTTGTGGGTGCGATTGATGTAGTATAATTGCATGAATATAAACGATAAATTAACGATTACGCCACACTAATCGTGCCTATGCGGGCTAATAACTTAATCAATGGAGTATTTAATGCCAAATCGGGAAATTGAGTTTAATTTACCAACGGAAGAAAGTAACTACAAAATATTTCCTAAGGAACTGGAAGACGATCCCAATGTATTGTTCCATGGCACATCCGAAGACTGTGCTACATCAATAATTAAAGAAGGGTTTAAGCCGACGAAATGCTTGCAATCCAGTTCATTCGCAAGAACTAGCTCACTGTCGTTAAGGTATGCCTGTACAACACGAACGTATGAAAAACGAGGTGCTGTATTAGCAGTCCAGTTCGATAGCTTGAGTATTTTCGGCATTCGGGAAGAGGGGGATGTCGTATATTTAGACAACCATGACATCCAGCCAAAGGTTGTTGCTTATTGTTTTATACCTACTGACTATAGGTTTATATAGCCCACGTAGGGCGCAATCGTTATTGCGCCGTATGTGAATACACATTTCAATCAAATAGTTGGTGCAATGCGCTCCGCTTCGCACCACTATCTTAAAATCATGCCCACCCTCACCCACCACCTAAAACACGACACGCCCCGCCTGCAACACGCGCTGGCATTGGACTTTTCCACGGCGCGGATTGAGGGGCTTTGTTTGTTTCAGCGGGTAAGCGCTGCGCGCATCCACCTGAATTTAAAACAAAAAAGTGGATGCGCTGCACTTATCCACCCTACCGCGTTTTTGCTTGTTTTGGTGCATTAGTGCTACACTAAACACACGGTGCATCTTAGGAGCAAAAAATGTTATCTACTCAATTAAACAAATCCAGCGTCAAGGTGGTCGGTCTGAATGGACAGATTTCGCTTGGGAAGGAATATGCGGGCAAGCAAGTGCTGGTGGAAGAGCGCGAACCAGGGGTTTGGATGGTGCGTACCGCGTTGGTGATTCCTGAAAATGAATTATGGTTGCATCAACCGCCCGTCAAACAGGGTTTGCAGCGGGCTTTAGCACACGCGCAAACCAATGCGCCTCAAGAAACGGTGGATGCGGAGGGACTGCTAAAGGATTTAGAAGCGGGTCTTTCGGGGACTTAGCGCATGGTCAATCAGAAAATAAAGTTGGATTTGAACAATCCTGAGTTTCAAGCCAGTTGGTTGCAACTGGATAAGGTTGAGCGCAATCGGGTGACGGATACGCTGCGGAAATTGAGTCAGTTGGATTGGGCGCAACTTTATCGCGATCAAGGTCTGAAATGGGAAAAAATCACCAGCGTGAATCCGCCTCAAGGCATGGCTGCGATTTATTCCCTGCGAATTACCCAGTCTTGCCGTGCAGTTGCGTACCGAGAGGGAGATTTTTTGCGTTTGCTGCTTATTTCACCCGATCACGATGCAACTTATGGCAAGAAGTGAAATAAAAATGTCCGCGTAGCCCAGTAGGGTGTGTAACTTGTTGCGCACGCGGCAATCAATAAATCGTGCGCATAGCGCACACTACTCCCCATCCAAACCCCATGCCCCACCTCTCTCACCACCTAAAACACGACACGCCCCGCCTACAACACGCCTTGGATTTGGACTTTTCCACGGCGCGGATTGAGGTGCAGTGTTTGTTGCAGCACGTTTTGCGGGTGAGTCGGGCGTATTTGATGACGTATCCTGAGCGGGAGTTGGACGCGGGGGAGTTGGCGGCGTATAGCGCGTTGTTGGCGCGGCGTTTGCAGGGTGAGCCGATGGCGTATTTATTCGGCGAGCGGGAGTTTTATGGACTAATGTTCAACGTGACGACTGCGACGTTGATTCCGCGCCCCGATACCGAATTACTGGTGGAACTCGCGTTGGCGCGCATTCCGCAGGGGCAGCCTTGCCGCGTGTTGGACATGGGCACGGGCAGCGGCGCAATTGCGGTTAGCCTTGCCTATCACCGCCCAGCAGCCGAGGTGACCGCCGTGGATGCCAGCGTTGATGCGCTTGCCGTGGCGCAAAGCAATGCGAATCGCTTGTTGAAAAAAGGCAATCTGCGCTGCGTGTTCAGCAATTGGTTCAGCGCGTTAGATGGCGAACGCTATCACGTCATCGTATCCAACCCGCCCTACATCCGCGCCGCCGACCCGCATTTGCAACAAGGCGATGTGCGCCACGAACCGCTAACTGCCTTGGCATCAGGCGAGGACGGCTTCAGCGACCTGCGCCATCTCATCACCCACGCCCCCGCGCACTTGCATCCCGATGGTTGGTTGTTGTTAGAACACGGCTACGACCAAGCCGAAACCGTGCGAGCATTGTTGCAACAAGCTGGTTTTATTGAGGTGTTTTCAGAACGCGATTTGGCGGGGATAGCGCGGGTGACGGGGGGGCGGTTGTAGCATTCAGATGCTACAATTCTGCGGAAATATAATCCTTCAATTCGAGCCTAATGATGCTGAAATTCAAATGGGATAGCGCGAAAGCTGAAACGAACAAACTAAAACATGGCGTTTCCTTTGAGGAAGCCGCCAGTGTTTTTGGTGACCCGTTAGCGTATTCTTTTGAAGACCCAGATCATTCTATACCCGTCACCTTTGAAGAACAGGTGTAACGCAACCCTCCCTCGTAGGTGCGAATTTATTCGCACGCTTTTGAGGGGCATGATTGATGAGGCTAAAACCGTGCGAATAAATTCGCACCTACGTCACGGAATTTTCAGGTTGAATGGGTATATAGGCGAAGCGCGGATGCTTATTTTTGGCATTTCGCACAAAGGACATCTTTTGGCAGTTGCATTTACGGAGCGTGGGCGGGCTATCCGAATAATCAGTGCGCGTAAAGCAAGCAAACATGAGCGAGGAATCTATGAACACGGATAAAGACGAAATGCGCGCCGAGTATCGGCGAGAAGATTTAGGAAAAGGCGTGCGCGGTAAATACGCAAAGCAATATGCCAAAGGGACGAACCTTGTTCTACTTGACGAGAAAGTTGCTAAAGCATTCCCAACGGCTGAGGCGGTCAATGCCGCTTTGTTAGGGCTGCTTGCACTCACCGAACAAACCACGCGCTTAACAACTCACACGGGCAAGCGTGCGACAAAACTCGGTGCAGTGTAAATCACCATGCCCACCCAATCCCCCGTCCTGTTTGTCTCCCACGGCGCACCTGACGCGCTGCTAAACGCCCCTGAAACGCTATCTTGTTGGCGAGGAATCGCGACAAAAATCGCCAAACCCTCGGCGATTTTGGTGATTTCGGCGCATTGGGAAGCGCGTGTTGCGACGCTGAGTTTAGCCGCCGCGCCTGAAACCATACATGATTTTTCAGGATTTTCACGCGAGTTGTATGACTTGCGCTATCCCGTTTTGGGCGCGCCTGCTTTGGCAGAACGCGTGGTAGGCGTATTGTCGGCGGCGGGAATTGCCGTTGCAACGCATCCCAGTCGTGGCTTGGATCATGGCGCGTGGGTGCCGCTTTCGGTGCTATTTCCTCAGGCGGACATTCCCGTCACGCAATTGTCACTGGCGCACAATGGCAGTCCCACTGAACACTATCAACTGGGCTTAGCCTTATCGTCATTGCGGGAAGAGGGCGTGCTGATTGTCGCGTCTGGCGCGATTACCCATAATTTTGCTTGGCTAGATTGGCGTTCCCAACAAGACCCGTTGCCCAAAGCGCAAATTTTCACCGACTGGGTGGCAGATCGTTTGGCGGAGCAAGATCTTCCTGCCCTGCTCAATTACCGCGCGGCACCTTACGGCGCGGAAGCCCATCCCACGGAAGAACATTTTTTGCCACTGTTTGTTGCGCTGGGTGCTGCCATGGGCGAAAAGCCTGTGCGCTACAGCCCGCCGTTTACCTATGGCAGTTTGGCGATGGAGGTGTATGTCTGGGGCGAAAGAGATTAGGGAAGTGCTGATTTAACTGAATAAATCAGCGTCTCCTTAAAAATAAAAAGCAGGGTAGGGCAAATGAGCGGCATTATTGCGTTATTACTTTCCCGTTTCCACTGCTGACACCGCAGACACGGCAGACACCGTGGACGCAGGTGCGGGAGGGGCTGCTAGAATTCGGTAAAAAACTTCGTTGGATTTAACCATGCCGAGGTCGTTGCGGGCACGTTCTTCGATGGCTTCTGTGCCGCGTTTAAGATCGGTCACATCGGCATCCAAGAGCGCGTTGCGCGCTTCTAATTGCTGATTACTCGCCTGTTCCTGATCAATTTGACGATTGAGATCCCATACTTTAATCCAGCCGCCTTTGCCCAGCCACATGGGGTATTGCAAGAGCAGGAGCAGCGCAAGCAGGATATGAGTAATAGATTTCATGTTAAGTGCTGAAGGTTGCGCATAAAAGAAAAAGGCGTGCAGTGGATGCACGCCTTTGGACTGATTAAGCCTTGATTTGGTAGTACGCGTCACGCCCAGGGTAGGACGTTGCATCCCCTAAAAACTCTTCGATGCGCAGCAGTTGGTTGTATTTTGCCATGCGATCCGAACGCGACATCGAGCCTGTTTTGATTTGTAGCGCGTTGGTTGCCACGGCAATATCCGCGATGGTGCTGTCTTCGGTTTCGCCAGAGCGATGCGAAATCACAGCAGTGTAGCCTGCGCGTTTTGCCATTTCAATCGCGGCAAAAGTTTCAGTCAGCGTACCGATCTGATTGATTTTAATCAGGATCGAGTTCGCCAAGCCTTGTTTGATGCCTTCGCGTAAAATTTTGGTGTTGGTCACAAAGATGTCATCGCCCACCAGTTGGATGGTTTTGCCCAAACGGTCGGTCAGCAATTTCCAGCCAGGCCAGTCCATTTCGCTCATGCCGTCTTCAATGGAGACGATCGGGTATTTATCCACCCACGTTGCGTAAACATCGACCATTTGGGCGGAAGTCAACACCATGCCATCGGCTTTGAGATGATACATGCCATCTTTGTAGAACTCAGAGGCGGCGGGATCCATCGCGATTGCTACATCCGCACCTGGCACATAGCCTGCGGCTTCAATGGCTTCAACGATCACTTGCAACGCGCCTTCGTTAGAACCCAGTGCAGGGGCAAAACCGCCTTCATCGCCCACGGTGGTGGGCAGACCGCGATGATGCAGCACGTTTTTCAACGCATGGAACACTTCCGCGCCATAACGTACCGCTTCGCTGAAAGTCGGTGCGCCCACGGGAACAATCATAAATTCTTGCATGTCCGCGCCGCCTGTGGCATGTGCGCCGCCGTTGATGACGTTCATCATCGGCACGGGCATGGCCATTTTGGCGGAACCACCTAAGTAGCGATACAAAGGCAAACCTGCATCTTCGGCAGCGGCACGTGCCACCGCCATCGACACCGCCAAAATCGCGTTAGCACCCAAACGGGATTTATTTTCCGTGCCGTCCAAGTCGATCATCACTTGGTCGATAAAAGCTTGTTCAGAAGCGTCGATACCGACCACGGCTTCGGCGATTTCGGTGTTGACGTTTTCTACCGCTTTCAATACGCCTTTGCCCAAATAGCGTTTTTTGTCGCCATCACGCAGTTCAACCGCTTCACGCGTGCCTGTCGATGCGCCAGACGGCACCGCAGCGCGCCCCATTACCCCCGATTCCAACAACACGTCGGCTTCTACAGTCGGGTTACCACGAGAATCCAGCACTTCACGTGCGATAACATTTACGATTACACTCATTATTTTTCCTTAAAAGTTCCTAAAATCAATTTTTTCTTCAATCAGCCCATGCTGTTTGACGGCGTTGTCCAGCATTTGCAAAGTATGCAACAAGGCTTTGAGGTGTCCCAAGGGGAAGGCATTCGCGCCGTCAGACATCGCTTGCGAAGGCGTGGGATGGGTTTCCATAAACAGTCCCGACACGCCAGCCGCCACGGCTGCCCGCGCCAAGACGGGGACAAATTCGCGTTGTCCGCCGCTGGCAGTGCCTTGTCCGCCTGGCAATTGCACCGAGTGCGTGGCATCAAACACCACAGGGCAGCCCGTGTTGCGCATCACCGCCAGTGAGCGCATATCTGACACCAAGTTGTTGTAACCAAACGATGCGCCACGTTCGCACACCATAATGTTGTCCGCGCCGCTGGCTTCGCGGGCTTTATCCACCACGTTTTTCATATCCCAAGGCGATAAAAACTGCCCTTTTTTGATATTCACGGGTTTGCCGCAGCGCGCCACGGCGTGGATGAAATCAGTTTGGCGACACAAAAACGCGGGGGTTTGCAACACATCCACCACGGCTGCAACGGGTTCAATTTCGTCGATGCTATGCACATCGGTCAAAATGTTCACGCCCAGTTGTGCTTTGACATCGCTGAGGATTTTTAAGCCCGCATCCATGCCAAAGCCGCGAAACGACTTGCCCGAACTGCGATTGGCTTTGTCGTAAGAGGATTTGTAAATGAAGTTTACGCCAAGGCTGTTGCAGATTTCTTGCAGCGCGCCAGCGGTATCCACCGCCATTTGCGCGGATTCAATCACGCAAGGGCCTGCAATGAGGAACAAGGGCTGATTCAGCCCTACCTCAAAATTACATAATTTCATGGTTTTGTCACCGATTGACGTTGCAATGCCGCCGCGACAAACGCTTTAAACAGCGGATGGCTGGCGCGAGGATTGGAGGTAAATTCGGGGTGGAATTGCACGCCGACAAACCAAGGATGTTGTGGCAACTCCATCATTTCAGGCAGATTTTCCGTGGGGGTGCGCGCTGAAATCACCAAACCTTGTGCTTCCAAGGTCGGCACATAGTAGTTATTGACTTCATAACGATGGCGATGACGTTCGTTCACTTCGTCGCCGTAGATTTTTTGTGCCAACGTTCCCGCTTTAATCGGGCAACGTTGCGAACCCAAACGCATCGTGCCACCTAAGTCAGAATCGCTGCTACGTTGTTCCACTTTGCCTTCACGGTCGCGCCATTCGGTAATCAAGGCAACCACGGGATGTTCAGAATCCAAATCAAATTCCGTGCTATTGGCATCCGTCATGCCCGCAACGTGGCGCGCATATTCAATCACCGCAAGCTGCATCCCCAAGCAAATGCCGAGGTAAGGCACGTTGTTTTCACGCGCATAGCGAATCGCGGAAATTTTGCCTTCCGTACCGCGCACGCCAAAACCGCCAGGCACGAGAATCGCGTCAAAATGTTGCAAGGCAGCGGGGACATCTTCGCCTTCCAACACTTCTGAATCAATGTACTCAATGTTGACTTTGGTTTTCAAATGGATGCCCGCATGGCGCAAGGCTTCAATCAGCGATTTGTAGGATTCGGTTAAATCAACGTATTTGCCGACCATGCCGATGGTCACTTGATGAATGGGGTTCGCTTGCGCTTCCACTAAGTTTGCCCACACCGACAAATCCGCAGGTGGCAAATCCAGCTTCAATTCTTCACAAATAATGCGATCCAAGCCTTGATTATTCAGCATTTGTGGAATGCGATAAATGCTGTCCACGTCCCACATCGAAATCACCGCTTCTTCGCGCACATTGGCGAATAAGGAGATTTTGCTGCGTTCGTCATCAGGAATCGGACGGTCTGCACGGCAAATCAGCGCGGTGGGGAAAATCCCGATTTCGCGCAGTTTCTGCACGCTGTGTTGCGTGGGTTTGGTTTTCAACTCGCCAGCGGTCGCGATATACGGCACGAGGGTCAGATGTACAAATGCCACGCGGTTGCGCCCCAAACGCAAAGCCATCTGGCGCGCTGCTTCGACAAACGGCAAGGACTCAATATCGCCCACCGTCCCGCCGATTTCCACAATCGCCACATCTGCTTGATCGCCGTGATAAGCAGCCGCGCCGCGTTCGATAAAGGCTTGAATTTCATTGGTAATATGGGGAATCACCTGCACGGTTTTGCCCAAATACTCACCACGACGTTCTTTACGAATGACGCTCTCGTAAATTTGCCCTGTGGTGAAGTTATTGGCTTTGCGCATCTTGGCGGAGATAAACCGCTCGTAATGACCTAGATCCAAATCCGTCTCCGCCCCGTCTTCGGTGACGAATACCTCACCATGTTGAAAAGGACTCATGGTGCCTGGATCAACATTGATGTAAGGATCAAGTTTCAGCATGGTAACGCGAAGACCGCGAGATTCTAATATCGCGGCAAGTGAAGCGGCGGCTATGCCCTTCCCTAAAGAAGAAACCACGCCGCCCGTAATAAAGATGTATTTAGTCATGGGGTGCGATGATACCGTAAAACCCCCTCGCACTCAAAATCCTGTGGTAATTTTCCAGCAATTCTCGTTTTGACCGTAGGTGCGAATTCATTCGTACGGTTTCTCGTGAATAAGGCAAGTTTGGTCGCATTTTTCGCCCTACCGCTATAGATTATCGTGCAGTCGCAATTGCATTGATTGTGGGTACGACAAATTCGTACATCGCCCGACAGGGCGAAAAATAAAGGTAAGACGGGAATGGCACTTACTTAAGCTCAAAACCCCTGATGCGGCACGGATTAACATTTTTTCACCACCCTCTAAAAGCGGGCTGAACTACCGTTCCTTCCCCTTCAAGGTATAGGTATCTACACAACTTTAAAGCATTTAAAAACAATATGTTATATATCAAAAGGCATGGTTTTTGGTTGGGCTTCAGTCCCTTTAAGCCGAGAAATTTAGGCTTGTAAAGGTAAATGCCACCATGAAAATCAGATACTTATTACGGCTCTATGTGAAACACCATGGGTAATGCGATAATTATGGGCATGAATAGTACAACTTTATTTGGCATGGCACTTGGCCTGCAATCCCCTTGGCAAGTGAACGATGTTTCATTTGCTGCCGACGATGCGGCACACAAAGAGCTGCATTTGCACATTGGTTTTGAGCGTGGCGCGCGCTTCCCCGATGAGACTGATGCCGAGTGTCCCGTGCATGATACGGTGGCGCGGGAATGGCAGCATCTGAACTTTTTTGAACACCATTGTTTCTTGCATTGTGCGGTGCCTCGCATCAAAACTACCAGCGGAAAAGTGCAGACGGTAAGCGTGCCGTGGGCGCGTGCCGAGAGCGGTTTTACGCTGATGTTCGAGGCGTTTGCCATGGCACTGATTGAGCGGGAAATGCCTGTGAATCGGGTGGCGGAAA
>JBASWK010000119.1:0-30086 GCA_049276435.1 Gallionella sp.
AAACAAGCTACGAATAAGCTCGTCCTTTTCGGCATGGCTGAGTAAATTGAGGTCGGGTATTGAAGTCATGTGGCAAACTGTACGTGATTTGCGCGATTAAAGCAAAGGGGGAGCTGAGTAGTTACCGTTTTTACCCTATGACTTCGTTCGCCACCGTCTTGGGTATCTGCGTGAATGTAGCTGCACCAACTTGTCGCGAGCTATACGATGCTCAGTGGGATTATCATCCTCACCTTTGTGCATATAACCACTTGTGAAAAGTAAGTGTACCAAGCGGATAGGCAAGCTAACAACTAACGACTAACAACTCAATACCCAATTATTTGTACGCAAGCACTTAAAAAGAGGGGTGTCCTAATGTTGGGTTGTTGGCGATACATAAAACACCTCTGCCCCTTCATCATATTGCTGTAAATAGCGCGCGATGGTTTCAAAAGTCGCCGTTTCGGGTTGCTGTTTGGGGTGGTCAGATAAGGTAATTTCCGCGCTAAACATCGAACCCAGTATCAGTTTGAGCGGATTAACATGGACGGGCTGCGCCGTGAAATAGGCTTTTTCACTGGCTTTGATAAGCGAAATATCGCTGGTTTGATAAATTGCGGCGTGAATGACATCCAGTGTGTGTTCGGTGCAATTTTGTCGCCCCAAGGTAAAAGGGTTGGCAATCGCCGAATAGTGCGGGTCGTGCAAATGGCGATACGTGTCCGAGGTAATCACGCTTAGCAAGCGTTTTTGCAATTCGGCCGATGGAATAATGATGCCCGCTTCTAATACCGCCACCCCCGCAAAGAAATCAACGGGAAAATCTTGTACCAAGGAGCTGGTGTCAGGATGGGCATCGCTTTGATACAGATTGTAAATCGCATACCCTGGCACGACGCGACCATCTTGCGTGGTGATTTTTGAATAAACCGCAAAAGACACATGGGTGAAATACATCCCTTCTGGCATGTCTTCTGGTGGTCGCCCGACGCGCGCAATAAGTGCCACGCGCGCCCCTTTTGCAGCGATTTTTTGTTCAACCTGTTTAGAAAACTGGATCAAGTCCTCCACGGGAAAATGCGTTTCCCCGCCCGCCAAACTCCCGCCCGCTTGTACTGGCAAGCCCATCAGTAGCGAACATATCAATATGCCGTGCCATAAGGTTTTCATGGTTTACGCTCTGAAAAAGTGGATTGTGGTTCTACCGTGGGTTTCAATGCCACATTGGGCGGGGTAATGGTCAGCACCTCAGCACTGATAGGCAACGGTGTGCCGATAGGCTGGATGTCACCCATTGGGGCGGGCCGCGTCGCCGCACTGGATGCCCCCACCGCAGATAGCCCCACCAATCCCACCGACGCGCCTATCGCCAACGGTGCAACCGACACCGCCAAGGTCACTTGTCCAGAAGCCGCCAAAGCGTATGCCACACTACCACTCACACGCAAGCTACCTCGCAAGGCGTTCGTAGAATAGCCAAGACTCCCGCTGTCCGCCCAAGCCAGTTGCCCTAGCCCCAATCCTAACGCCATCCACATTATTTTTCGCATCAGATGCCCCTCCATGGTCATTGAAGTCCCGCCACCAAACTACTCGCACTGGCAGGTCAAACCGAACTCGCGGTTTTAAAGATAACAGATTTAGTCTGAAAAAGTGGGGGTTTATCCCAATTGTTTGACCAAGATGCCAGACAACAGTGCGCCAGTCGCTTTCAGTTAGAATACAACCTTTCAATCTTTGAGAGGCACAACATGAAAGCACGCGTAAAATGGGTCGAGCAAGTCGCATTTTTGGGTGAAACCGAAAGTAACCATGCGGTTTTAATGGATGGCTCACCCGCAGCAGGGGGACGTAATTTAGGCCCGCGCCCGATGGAAATGTTGTTATTGGGTGCGGGTGGCTGCACCAGCTTTGATGTCATCGCTATTTTGAAAAAAAGCCGCCAAGCCGTCACCTCGTGCCATGTTGAAATTGAAGCGGATCGTGCCGAAACGGATCCCAAGGTGTTTACCAAAATCCACATGCACTTTGTCGTCGAAGGCAAAAATATCAAACCCGAAGTCGTGGAGAAAGCCATCAAACTATCGGCAGAAAAATACTGCTCCGCCTCTATCATGCTGGGTGCGACCGCCGCCATGACCCATGATTTTGAAGTCATTCAAGTCGAGTAAGTCGCCTAATTTTAACGGTTGAAATGCGCGTTTTCATTCTACAAGCCAATCCACTTTGCATCTTTCTATTGCGCGGGTGTTCTACCGTGTCAGTCATGCCATCTTTGAACGCCTCGCCCAGCACGATGCGGCGAATGTCGGATGACAAACAGACGTGGTGGTGTCGTGTTGGAAATTGGCAAATTTAGACGGCATTGCCAAAGCCGATGCGGAGCCCTATTTGAAACGTGGCTTGGCGATTTTGGAACGGTTGGCGAAAGAAGATCGGCTGAATGCCAATCAAAAAGACTGGGGGCAAATGTTCCGCGATGCGTTGGCGCACTAACCGTAGGTGCGAATTCATTCGCACGGTTTTCGGTGGTACGGGCAAATTTAAAAGCGTGCGAATAAATTCGCACCTACGTATCGTCATACCAGCGAAGGCTGGTATCCAGTTCAAACCAAAAATCCTGCGCAGCGGATAAAATCTATATTGTCTCGCTGCGCGAGGTAATGACGAGCTTGGTTTTTGGCTTCACCTTTCCCCGTTTCCCCTGCCCTCACGTGTTAAAATCCGCGTCCGTTTTTGGCTTTCCCCTCCTTGATTCCCATGTCCCAACCTGCTTTTATTCATCTGCGTTTACATAGCGAATACTCCATTTCGGATGGGATGGTGCGCGTGGATGAGGCCGTCGCGGCGGCGAAAAAAGATGATATGCCCGCCTTGGCATTGACCGATTTGAACAACTTTTTTGGCTTGGTGAAATTCTACAAAACCACGCGGGGCAAGGGCATCAAGCCGATTGTGGGTTGCGATGTGTTGGTGACAAACGAAGCAAATCGTGATCGTCCGCATCGGCTTTTGTTGTTATGCCAATCGCGGGATGGCTATTTGTTGCTGTGCCGTTTGTTGTCGCGGGCGTTTTTGGAAAACCAATTTCGCGGGCGGGCGGAATTGCGGCGCGAGTGGTTGCGCGAGGATACCGCTGGGCTGATTGCCTTGTCGGGCGGGCAATTGGGCGATGTGGGAACGGCATTGTTGTCGGGCAATCTTGCCGTGGCGGAGCAGTGTGCGAAGTCGTGGGCAAAGTTGTTTGATAACCGTTTTTATGTGGAAATTCAACGCGCTGGCTTTGCAGACGAGGAAGTGTATGTGCAAGCCGCGCTGCACTTGGCGACGCGTTTGGACTTGCCCGTGGTGGCAACCCACCCGATTCAATTCTTGTCAGCAGATGATTTTAAAGCGCACGAAGCGCGGGTGTGCATCGCCGAAGGCTCGGTGTTAAACGATAAACGCCGTGCTAAAAACTTCACCGCGCAGCAGTATTTTAAAACACAAGCGGAAATGGCGGAGCTGTTCGCCGATGTGCCAGAAGCCTTGCAAAATAGCGTGGAAATTGCCAAACGCTGCAATGTGTCGCTGGTGCTGGGCAAGCCGCGTTTGCCTGATTTCCCCACGCCCGACGGCATGACCTTGGATGATTTTTTACGTTCCGAAGCGCAAAAAGGCTTGGTCGAGCGGATGTTATTTTTGTATCCCGACGAAGCGGAACGTGCCGAAAAATGGGGCGAATATCAAGATCGCTTGGATTTTGAAAACGATGTCATTATCAAAATGGGTTTCCCAGGCTACTTTTTGATTGTGGCGGATTTTATTCGCTGGGCAAAATCGTATCGCTCTGACGCTTTCCCCAATGGCGTGCCTGTTGGGCCTGGGCGGGGGTCGGGCGCGGGGTCGTTGGTGGCGTATAGCTTAAAAATTACCGATCTCGATCCGTTGAAATATGAGCTGCTGTTCGAGCGGTTTTTGAATCCTGAGCGGGTTTCCATGCCCGACTTTGACGTGGACTTTTGCCAAGATGGGCGCGAGTTAGTCATTGATTATGTGAAACAAAAATACGGCGCGCAATGCGTGTCGCAAATCGCCACCTTCGGCACGATGGCATCCAAAGCCGTGATCCGCGACGTGGGGCGGGTGATGGAATTGCCTTACGGCTTGTGCGACAAACTGTCCAAAGCCATTCCCGTGGAAGGCGTGAAACCCGTTTCGCTGCAAAAAGCCCGCGAAACTGAGCCTGAAATCAATCGCTTGTCTGAAGAAGAAGACGGCGTTTCCGAATTGCTGGAGCTCGCCGAACGTCTAGAAGACTTAACCCGCAACGTCGGGATGCACGCAGGCGGCGTGCTGATCGCCCCAGGAAAATTAACCGACTTTTGCCCGTTGTACAGCGCGGAAAACATCATCGAAGGCGAAGGCGGCAAAGCCGTCAGCCAATTCGATAAAGATGATGTAGAAGCCATCGGCCTGGTCAAATTCGACTTTTTGGGCTTGCGTACCCTAACCATTATTGACTGGGCGGTGCGGCATATTCATAGGCTTGAGCAAAACAAAGATCATCCTTTTTCGATAGACGCAATACCGCTGGACGACACCGCCAGCTACGATTTGCTGAAGAAGTGCAACACCACCGCTGTGTTCCAATTGGAATCTCGCGGGATGAAGGATTTGATTAAACGCTTACAGCCTGACACCTTTGAGGACGTTGTGGCGTTGGTGGCGTTGTTCCGCCCAGGTCCTTTGGAATCGGGCATGGTGGAGGATTTTATCAACCGTAAACACGGGCGCGCTAAGGCGGATTATTTCCATCCCGAATTGGAAGTGTCGCTGTCGCCGACTTACGGGGTCATCGTGTATCAAGAGCAGGTGATGCAAATCGCGCAGATTATCGGCGGCTACACGCTGGGCGGCGCGGATATGTTGCGGCGGGCGATGGGTAAAAAGAACGCCGAGGAAATGGCGCAGCAACGCGATATTTTCGTGACGGGTGCTGTCAATCGTGACATTGACGAAAAGCTCGCCACGCAACTGTTTGATTTGATGGAAATGTTTGCGGGCTATGGGTTTAACAAATCCCACTCTGCCGCTTACGCCTTGGTTGCCTATCAAACCGCGTATCTCAAAGCGCATCATCCCGCTGCATTTATGGCAGCGACTTTATCGGGCGATTTGGACAATACCGAAAAAGTCTGCACCTTCTACGCCGACACCCTGCAACAAAAATTGACCGTGCTGCCGCCCGATGTCAACAGCTCTGGCTATGTGTTTTCACCTACCGACGAGCGCACCATCGCCTACGGCTTGGGCGCGGTCAAAGGCACGGGCGAAGCGGCGATTAACCACTTGGTTGCCGTGCGCGAAGCGAGTGGCGCGTTCAAAGATTTGTTCGACTTCTGCCGCCGCGTGGATAAACGCATCGTCAACCGCCGCACCATCGAAGCCCTGATACGGGCGGGCGCATTTGACAGCATCAACGACCATCGCGCCGCGCTGATGGCAAGCGTCGATGCCGCCTTAGCCAACGCCGACCAACACGCCCGCGCCGCCAATCAAGATAGTTTGTTTGGCTCGGACGAATCCGATGTGGTGTTGATTAACCAAACCGCCGACGTACCGCACTGGCGGTTGCGCGAACAACTCAGCCATGAAAAAACCAGCTTAGGCTTCTACCTCAGCGGACATCCCTTCCAAGAATACGCGCCCGAACTCGCCCAATTTGTCAAAACCAAACTCAGCGACCTCACGCCCAACTTTGTCGAACAAGGCGGTGGAAAAGGACGACGGGCGGGCGTTGCCGTGGTGTTGGCGGGCATCGTGTCCAGCTTCCGATTGCAACAAACGCGACGCGGACGCATGGCGATTATTGTGCTCGATGACGGCGCGGCACAAACCGAAGTGACGGTTTTCAATGAGCTTTACGAAGCCAATCGCGAAGTAATCGTCATGGACGAATTGCTGATTTTGCGCGGCAAAGCGGCATTGGACGAATACTCAGGCAACATCCGCGTCAGCGGCGAAGAGCTTTTCACCCTCGCCCAAGCCCGCAGCCAATTCGCCCAACAACTCAGCTTGCGCTGCGACGAGCGCGTCCAAATCGCCCAACTCAAAGCATTATTCACGCCCTACCAAAACGGCGCGTGTCCCGTCGTCATCCACTACCGCAACCCCCACTCCACCTGCCAACTCAAACTCGGCGAACCTTGGCAACTGACCTTGGCGGATGAATTGCTAGAAGAATTGAAAAAGCTCATGGGCGAGAAAAACGTCAAGGTGGTGTGGGGGTAGGGTATTTTAATCTTCGGTGATAGTCGGCACTTGCATTGAATCCTCATGTCATGCAAAATAAGATTAGTACGCTAATCTTATTTCAGAGGAAATCATGCTCGAAATTTCAAAAAAAGAAATCCTCACCCGATTGATTTTTGACAATCCGTGGTGGAATGCGGCGACGCGGGGGCGAATTGCTTTTTAAGATGCGCCACGGCGCAAGTATTTTGACGCTTTTTTCAAAACCCTAACCGATCACAGCATCAAACGGGCGGTGGTATTGATGGGCCCGCGCCGTGTGGGCAAAACCGTGATGATTTATCACGCCATTCACACCCTGATCGCCCAAGGTGTCGAGGCGAATCGCATTCTGTATCTATCTTTAGAAACCCCTATTTACACGGGATTGGCTTTAGAACGTCTGCTGAATTATTTTCAAGAACCCTTTGAACACCAACGTGATACGCCGCTGTATGTTTTTTTTGATGAAATTCAATATCTCAAAAATTGGGAAGTACACCTCAAATCGTTGGTTGATTCCTATCCAGATTATAAGTTTGTCGCCACAGGGTCTGCGGCAGCGGCATTGCGCTTAAAAAGCATAGAATCAGGCGCGGGCAGATTTAGTGACTTTACCCTGCCGCCACTCACTTTCGCCGAGTATCTGCAATTTATTGGGCGAGAAAAAGAATTGGTGCAGCCACTTGCCGAAGAAGTTGGAATGCGCCCCCGTTATCAAACCAGCGACATCTCCGCCTTGAACCAAGAGTTTGTGAACTTTTTGAATTATGGCGGCTACCCAGAAGCCGTATTTTCTGAAAGCATCCGCCACGACCCTGGGCAATATATCAAAAGCGACATTATCGACAAAGTGCTGTTGCGTGACTTACCCAGCCTATACGGCATCAGCGATATTCAAGAACTGAACAGATTGTTTACCACACTTGCCTATAATTCAGGTGGCGAAGTGTCTTTGGATAATTTATCCCGCTCGGCGGGCATCGCCAAAAACACCATCAAACGCTATTTGGAATATCTGGAAGCTGCCTTCTTGATTCGCCGTGTCAATCGCATCGACCAAAATGCCAAACGGTTTAAACGCGCCGTCTGCTTTAAAGTTTATTTAACCAATCCCTCCATGCGCGCCGCCCTGTTTGGTCAAATAGATGCCGAATCAGACGCGATGGGCGCGTTGACCGAAACCGCCATTTTCAGCCAATGGCAACATAGCCAATCCGTCGATCTCTATTACGCCCGCTGGAGTACGGGAGAAATTGACATTGTTTATCTCTCCAATCTGGAGCAAAAACCCGAATGGGCCGTTGAAATCAAATGGAGTGACCGCCCCTACACCACCCACGCCGAGCTGGATAATGGCGTTGAATTCAGCCAGAAAAACCCTTCGCTAAAACAGCCTATTTTTATCGCCAGCCGCACCATCAACGGCATGGTGAAACACAAAGGCGTTGATTTCTTATTCCTGCCGTCTAGTTTGTACGCATACACCTTAGGGGCGAATATACTCAAGCAGCACAGCAAAGGGTAGCGGCAGGATGATAAGTGCAGGTGAATGAGGCGCGCGTTGGCGATAAAACGTGTCATCGTGTGGCAACTCAGGGAGGAGAGGCTTTACTCTTCTCCCTTATCCCTTCTCTTTTTAACAGGTACATTTAGAATATTTCGGTTCTATGTGATTTACAGTGAGTGAAACAAGACTTCCTCCCCTTCAAGGGGAGGAAGATTGCTCACTTGTGCCACGATGACCCACTATAGTTCACATAGAGCCAATCTTTAGAGGCTGCATTTACGCGAACGCAATCGTTTGAGACAAAAGAATAAACATGCCCACCCAAGTAATCCAAACCAGTGACCAAGTGAGTTTTTCACTCACCTTGCAAAATGACGCGACAGATTGCTTCTTTTGGCTGCACGACAAGCTGAGCGGTATGGTTTATTTTGCAGCAACGGGTCAAAAAACAGACGGCGACAGTTTAGTCAAGGAATGCACCATCTTGCGTGATGGCGTACACATCGTCCTGTACTCAGGGGAAATACTCAGTTTCTACTTCGATGGGCTATCGCTGCGAGCGTATCTTGAGGTTGTCAATGTGTTGAGAAAGCTCTATTCAGCACAGGTATTGGAAGTGTTTGATGCGTAAAATTGGGGGTTGGGCTGGCACGGTGAATGTAGGTGCGACAAATTCGCACGTTTTTCATTGTATTTCAGGGCGTGCGAATGAATTCGCACCTATGATGACGAAAAAGTACACACTCGCCACACCGCCCTCAACCGCCTGCTTGATCCACGCTATCCAGTGCCGTAGCGGGTTTCGGATTGAGTTGGAAGTGGCTTGAGGTAGAGGGCAATTAGCGAAGCACGTTGCACCAAAATTTTTAATTACATTAATTATTTCAATAAGTTAAAACATACTGCGCAATAACGATTGCACCCTACGCGGGCTATTTATACTAAACAATAAACACGCGAGCCACTACCATTCCCCTATGCCAGCATCCACACCACAAACTATTTTCTCCTCATGATCCCGACCTTGCTCACCGCTGACATCATCATAAGCATTTTCCCCATCCGCCCACGCGATAGCCATAAAGGTTTATTCGGCACGGTGGCGATGATTGGCGGGGCGACAGGGATGGTGGGCGCGGCGTTGTTGGCGGGGCGGGCAGCGTTGAAATTGGGGTCGGGTTGTGTGCGCGTGGGGCTATTGGCGGACGCAGCACCTGTGGTGGATGTGGCGCAGCCTGAATTGATGCTGCTGCCTGCTGCGGCGATTTTCACCACGCCCTTTACCGTGTTGGTGATGGGCTGCGGCATGGGCGGGAGCGAGGCGGCGCGGGCATTGTTGGCGCAGGGATTGCAACAGACGGTGCCGCTGGTGTTAGATGCCGATGCCCTAAATTTATTGTCGCAAAACAAAGCGTTGCAAGCGGCATTGTCGGCACGCCCTGCCGCAACAGTATTGACTCCGCACCCAGCCGAAGCGGCGCGTTTATTGGGATGCAGCACGCAGACCGTGCAAACCGATCGCGTGGCGGCGGTACAGCGATTGGCGCAACAATACCATTGCAACGTGGTGTTAAAAGGCGCGGACAGTTTATGCGCCACGCAGGACGGGCGGCTGTTTATCAATACCACAGGCAATGCGGGTATGAGCACAGCGGGCATGGGCGACGTGTTAGCGGGCATCATCGCCGCCTTGATCGCCCAAGGTATGCGCGCAGATGACGCGTTATTGTTGGGCGTACATTTACACGGCGCGGCAGGCGATGCGTTAGCAGAGCAAGGTATCGCCATCGGCATGACCGCAACGGAATTGATAGATGCCGCACGGCGGGTGTTGAATCAGTGGTTAAAGGAAAAAACGCTCGTCTTCCATGAGTAGCGCGGCGCAAATTAGAATGCAAATTTTCACTATCCCAAACCGTTGCTTTACGGCATAATCCGCGCCGCCGTTTAAGACCAATGGGAGAGTGTGGTTCATCACCACCGCCGAAGGCGCAACACCCGCAACCGCTCAGGCAAAGGAACTATTGGCACAGGCAAATCTGGAGAGCGCAGGCATGACCTGCCACCGAAGGGGCAAGCGGTTTTGACCGTAATCTCTCAGGTATCAAGGACAGATGGGGCGTGGCACGTTAATGTGCCACGCCTTTTTTATGGTCTAAAACTTTTGTGGTCGGTTGGGTACACGCTGCTCCTTCCCCCTAGTAGCATAGGTATCTACACAATTTATGGCGCATTGATGAAAGTGTTCCTATTATTGATTAACTCTAACGTGATGATTTGTAATTAAAATCGTAGCGAACTTGCTCCTTCCCCCTAGCAGGGGGAGGGTTAGGGAGGGGGTTGAAATCGTCGCACGGATGCAAACTTCCAACCCCCATCCCAGCCTTCCCCCTGCTAGGGGGAAGGAATATGGCAGGTAGTAAAGAGTTGTGTAGATACTGATGCCTGCTAGGGGGGAGGGAATGATGAGCCGTCCAACCGCCCACGCCCAAAAAACTAAGGAAAAACATGGCTTTGAAACAGACTCCGTTAAACGCGGCGCATCGTGCGATGGGTGCGAAGATGGTGGATTTTGGTGGGTGGGATATGCCTGTCAATTATGGTTCGCAAATCGACGAGCATCATCAGGTGCGCCGCGATTGCGGCATGTTTGATGTCTCTCACATGCGCGTGGTGGATATGCGCGGCAATGACGTGCGCGCATTTTTGCAAGGCTTGTTGGCGAACAACGTCAGCAAATTGCACCTGACGGGCAAGGCATTATACTCCGCCATGTTGCGCCCAGATGGCGGCGTGATTGATGATTTGATTGTCTATTTTATGCGCGAAGACTGGTTTCGCATCGTGGTCAACGCGGGCACTGCCGACAAAGACATCGCGTGGATGCGCGCACAAGCAGCGGTTCACGCACCAACGTTGGACATTACCGACCATCCTGAATTGGCGATGATTGCGGTGCAAGGGCCGAATGCCCGCGCCAAAGTTTGGGAAGCCTTGCCTGGCAGCCAAGCGTTGACCGAATCGCTGATTCCGTTTAGCGCGGTGGAAATGGGCGAAATGTTTATTGCGCGCACGGGCTACACAGGTGAAGATGGTTTTGAAATTATGCTGCCCGCCAAAGCCGCCCCGTTTTTCTGGGGAATCTTGGCGGAAAAAGGCGTGAAGCCGATTGGTCTGGGCGCACGCGACACCTTGCGTTTAGAAGCGGGCATGAATTTGTACGGTCAGGACATGGATGAAACCGTGAATCCGCTGGAAGCGGGCTTGGCGTGGACCATCGACTTAATCAGCCCGCGCGACTTTGTGGGTAAAGCGGCGTTGTTGGCAAATCCACCCACCCAAAAACTGATTGGGCTGATTTTGCAAGATCGCGGCGTACTGCGTGGTCATCAAATCGTCCATACTGCCCATGGCACAGGTGAAATCACCAGCGGTAGTTTTTCGCCCACGCTGAATCAATCCATTGCCTTAGCACGTGTACCGAAAGAAGTTGCCATCGGCGACAGCGTACAAGTGGCAATCCGCGATAAAATGCTGACCGCCAAAGTGGTGAAATACCCGTTTGCGCGCAATGGCAAAGTTGTCGTCCATTCTTAAGTAATTAAGTCGTTAGTTTTTAGTCGCTAGTCGTTAGTTAAAAGCAGCAGGCTGACGACTACCAACTAACGCTAACGACTAATAACCCCTCAATCAGGAGACCCCAATGAGCATCCCAACCGAATTGAAATACACACCCTCCCACGAATGGATCCGCATGGAAGCGGACGGCAGCATCACCATCGGCATCACCCAACACGCGCAAGAATTGTTGGGCGACATGGTGTATGTCGAAGCCCCCGCCGTGGGTCGTAGCTTAAATGCGGGCGAAGAATGCGCCGTGGTGGAATCTGTTAAAGCAGCCGCCGACGTATATGCGCCTGTGTCTGGCACTGTCACCGCGATTAACAGCGATCTGGATGGTTCGCCTGAATCCATCAACAGCGCGCCCTACGATGCGTGGATTTTCAAAATACAGCCCGCTGATGCCAATGCAGTTGCAGGTTTGTTAGACGCAGCGGGCTACCAAGCCGTAGTGGATAGCGAGGCGCATTAAAAGCTGGGAAGGGAGAAGAGGGAAGGGAGCGACGGTTGATCGTGCATGGGGAAAACGTTTCTCCCACAATGCGCATCCATTACCTTCCCGCGCTGCACTCCCCAACCCTTCTCTCTTCCCTCTTCCCTCTTCTCCCTTCTCAAAATACTCTTCTCATTACGAAAATGCCCTTCATCCCCCACACTTCTCAAGATGTCAGTTCCATGCTCGCCAGTATTGGCGTGGCGGAGATTGACGCATTGTTTGATGAAATTCCTGCGCACTTAAAAAGCGGTTCGTTGACGGCTTTGGGCGCGGGTTTGAACGAAATGCAGGTTGCGCGTTTGATGCGCGACCGTGCGGCGCAAGACACGCCGTTGCTGAATTTTATCGGCGCGGGTGCTTACGAACACCATATTCCCGCTGCGGTTTGGGAACTGGCGACACGCGGCGAATTTTATTCCGCCTACACGCCCTACCAAGCCGAAGCCAGCCAAGGCACGCTGCAAGTGTTGTACGAATACCAAACCATGATGGCATCGCTCACGGGCATGGATGTGTCCAACGCCAGTTTGTACGACGGCGCGTCGGGCTTGGCAGAAGCCATGTTGATGGCGGTGCGGGCGCATAAAACTTCGCGCCGTATTCTCGTCCCCGCCACGGTCAGCCCGTTCTACCGCAGCACGGCGCGCAGCATCGTCAAGTTGCAAGACATTGAATTAGTGGAAATTCCTTACGACCGCGCCACGGGCACGGTGGATATGGCAGCATTGGCGCAACACGCGGGCAGTGATTTCGCCGCCTTGGTGATCCCACAGCCGAACTTCTTTGGCGCGCTGGAAGATGTCGATGCGCTGACCAACTGGGCGCACGCTAACGGTGGACTGGCGATTGCCTTGGTCAATCCTTTGTCGCTGGCGTTGTTGAAATCAGCGGGGACTTGGGGCGATTGCCCTCTCCCGCAAGCGGGCGAGGGGGCAAACGCCGCGCTGCGCGCCCCCGCCGTAACGGGTGCGGACATCGCGGTCGGCGACGGTCAACCCTTGGGCGCACCGTTGTCCAGCGGCGGGCCTTACTTTGGTTTTATGTGCTGCAAACAAGCCTTGGTACGCCAAATGCCAGGGCGCATCATCGGTCGCACCGTGGATTTGGACGGCAAACAAGGTTTCACCCTGACCTTGCAAGCCCGCGAACAACATATCCGCCGTGCCAAAGCCACTTCCAATATCTGCTCCAATCAAGGGCTGATGGTGACCGCCGCGACGATTTTTATGTCGTTGTTGGGACAAGACGGATTGCGCCGTGTAGCAGCGGCTTCACATCAGAATGCACAGCGTTTGGCAACCTTAGCGAGCGGCATCGCGGGCGTGTCGGTGTTATTCAACGCACCGACCTTCCACGAAACCGTGTTGCAATTGCCTAAACCAGCGGCGGAAGTCTTGGCGAGCATGGCAGATGCGGGCATTTTGGGCGGCTACGACCTGGGCGCGGATTACCCTGAATTGGGCAACGCCTTGCTGGTCTGCGCCACCGAAACCAAAACCGAGGAAGATTTACAGCAATTTGTCGCCGCGTTGCGGGCAGCGATTTAATCCGCGAGCCAATCGTAGGTGCGAATTTATTCGCACGGTGTTGAATGAAAAGCGTGCGAATGAATTCGCACCTACATTTTGAGAAAGCCATCATGTTAATTTTTGAACGTAGTCACCCCAGTCGCCGCAATGCGGCGCAAGCTCCGCAGGCAATGGCGGCGGTAAACATTCCCGCCGCGCTGTTGCGCCAAACCGCCCCGTTATTGCCCGAAGCCTCGGAAATGGACGTGGTGCGCCATTACACCAATCTGTCGCAAAAGAATTTCTCCATCGACACGCACTTTTACCCGCTGGGTTCTTGCACCATGAAGTACAACCCGCGCGCCTGCAACACCTTGGCGATGCTGCCGAATTTCTTGGCGCGTCACCCGCTCGCCCCCGCGCACACGGGACAAGGCGTGTTGGCGTGTTTGTATGACTTGCAAGAGATTTTGAAAGAAGTGACGGGCATGGCGGGCGTGAGTTTGATGCCGATGGCGGGCGCGCAAGGCGAATTCGCGGGCATCGCCATGATCCAAGCCTATCACGCCAGTCGCGGCGACACCGCCCGCACCGAAATCATCGTCCCCGATGCGGCACACGGCACCAACCCCGCCACGGCGGTGATGTGCGGCTACAAAGTGCGCGAAATCCCCACCAATGCCGATGGCGATGTGGATTTGGACGCGCTGCGTGCTGCCGTCGGTCCGCAAACCGCTGGGCTGATGTTGACCAATCCTTCCACGCTGGGGGTATTTGAAACCCATATCGAAGACATCAAACACATCATCCACGACGCGGGCGGCTTGTTGTATTACGACGGCGCGAACCTTAACGCCATTTTAGGCAAAGTCAAACCTGGCGACATGGGCTTCGACGTGATTCACAGCAATTTGCACAAAACCTTCGCCACCCCACATGGCGGCGGCGGCCCTGGCGCAGGTGCGGTTGGCGTGGCGGCACGTTTATTGCCCTTCCTCCCGTTGCCCGTAGTAGCAAAATTCCCCTCGCCCCTCGCGACAGAACTCCCCTCGCCCGTTTACGGGAGAGGGGCAGGGGGAGAGGGTGTTTGCACTGAAAGCACCGTCGAATATCGCTACCTAACCGAAGCAGACTTACCGCAATCCATCGGTCACCTGTCCGCCTTCACAGGCAATATCGGCGTGTTATTGCGCGCCTATATCTACGCCAAAATGTTAGGCGCGGACGGAATGCACCGCGTCGCCGAATTCGCCACGCTAAACGCCAACTATTTGATGGCAGAATTGCAAAAAGTCGGCTACCGCATCGCCTTCCCCCAACGCCGCGCCAGTCACGAATTCATCGTGTCATGCAAACCGTTGAAAGACGCAACGGGCATTTCCGCGATGGACGTGGCAAAACGCCTGCTGGACAAAGGCTACCACCCGCCCACCACCTACTTCCCCATGCTCGTCCCCGAATGCTTACTGATCGAACCGACCGAAACCGAATCCAAAGAAACCTTGGATGCCTTCGTCGCCGCGATGAAAGAAATCTGGGACGAAGCCCACGCCACGCCCGACTTGGTCAAAGGCGCGCCTTACACCATGCCTGTGCGGCGGTTGGATGATGTCAAAGCGGCGCGGGAGTTGGATTTGACGTGGAAAGTTAGGACGACATAAAAAGGGAAGGGTCAACGGAAACGTAGGTCGAGGAGCTGAACTTGACCTACGGGCAAATAACTTGCGCTTGGTTTTGAGGCAAGGGAAAAGCAGGTTGATTACCCCGTCACTCGCACCCTAGGCTCCGATGGGGCGCGTTGCATCCGTTCCTACAACGCCCTTTTTGCACATTGTGTGTGCCATGCGCACCATTTATTTCATGCCGTGTGGTCGCTTCACACCAGCAATTTTCAACGTCGCAGCGCGCCCGCGAGACGATGAATAAATTGCTAATTTGTGGCGTGGCAAGGTATAGCATCTCAATAAAACCATTTTTTCCATAACCGCGTTAGTCCGCTCTCAGTCAGTATCAGCAACTGTGCGGCCTCTTCGTTACCTTGCGCCGCAGCTTTTTCAAACCAAATTCGCGCGTTGGCACGATCAACACCGCCACGCGCAGCATCCAAGTATATTTTTCCGAGATTTAACTCCCCCAAAACATATCCTTTTGCGGCAGATTTGCTGAAGCACATAAATGCCATTTGCAAGTCTTTTTCAACGCCGAGACCTTGATAGTAAAGCGTGCCGAGATTATTCAAACTTTCAGGGTGTCCCACTTGAGCGGCTTTTCTCCACTTCTCTCTAGCCTTAACGAAGTCTTGCGCAAGACCGCCTCGCCCATGAAAATAGTCCAACCCAGCTTCACACAGCCTCCATTCATAGGTAGGATCTTGTGCCGCATATTTTTTCCGCCAAGATTGTGCCGTCAACTCATTGCGTAGCACGCCCTCCCCCTTCTCGTACAATTCTGCTAAAGCTTCTTGTGCATAACTATATCCCTGCTTTGCCGACAGGTGATAAAGCTCCACCGCACGCGGCAAATCGGGCGGCGTACCGAAGCCACGTTGATACATAAAAGCGAGCTGAAATTGCGCGCCGCTATGACCTAAGTCACTGGCAAATTTATACAGTTTGAAGGTCAGTATTTTTAGTTCCTCAGCATTCAAATACCACAACGCCTCACTCGCACGAAAGACGGTTTCGGCATCGGGCGGATAGGCTGAGGTCGTTTTCTCAAGTAAACGCAAGGCTTGTTGATAATCGCTACTAGGCAACTGATTGAGTATTGCCTCTGCATGAGGTAAATCTAGTTTTACAGCTTTCTTTATCCAGATATTTGCTTGCTCGTAATCTTGCATCACTCCATAGCCATCCCGATACATTTCACCTATACGTAGCATGGCATCAGGAACGTTTAACTCGGCAGCTTGTTGATAGAGACGGAACGCGGCGGATAAGTCTTGCGCCATGCCTTTTCCCTGCTCGTAGTACGTTGCCAAATATAAAATCGCAGCATAGTCACCTTGCTCAACTTCGCGATGCAACTTTTTGATCGTGTCTTGTAATGAGGCGACTTCCTGACGTACTCCAAATTTTTTCTCACTCGCTTGCATCCATGTTTCTTTGAATTCAGTCGACCAAAACGGGTGCGGCAACAGCAGTGCTGCATTGGGATTTTGCGCGCTGATAAGTATCGGAAAATATCCCAGTGACAACATGCCATCTGGCAACTGTAATTGGTCAAAATAGGTACTTGAGACTTTTAGGGGATAGTCACCGATTCCTGAATCCGATATGTAACCAAATAGACGAGTTCTTTCACTCGCCAGATAGTCGGCGAAAAATTGTATTTTAGGGTGCGAACTTTTTCTCCCCTTCCAACGTAACATTGAGCTTCCTACATCCATTAAACCTTGCGGCGACATGCGCCCTTCTGGGTCATACAGCACCTCGCCTGGTGCGCCTAAAATATAGGCTGGTTCAAACAGCCGATTATTGGCTTGGATCAGCGCACCCCACACCACCCGCCCCGAAGCCAATAAATCTGCTTCCTGTGCAAACAAGTAACGAAGGTCATCGCCTTCTATCCAATTGGGCTTGAGCATTTTTATTTGCTCGCGTTGCTCTGGCGTGCTAGAGGCGAGCAGTTCGGCGACATGGATAGGCAAACCTTGCGGAGGAAAAGGTAAAAGGGGGTGAGCAGATAGGATTGGTCGAATGTGGTTTTCATTCGCGTAGCGTTTGCCGTAATAGCCAAGGTGAGATTCATCTAAATTCGTCGTTTTTTTGTACCACTCCCAATCTGTATATTCTTGGTTCATGTATACGGCACATAGCCCATGTTCTTGGGCGTGCCTCAAATATTCGGAGATGGTTTTTAAGGTGCTTAGCAAGGAGTTGATGCCTTGTCCTTCTTCATCAAAATCGGTGGGGCTGTCGCTGGTGGGGGTATGGTAAATAGCGGCGAGAATGCCTGACTCTCCGTCGCAGTCGATTAGTTTTTCCACTAGCAACACGTTGTTTGCGCACCAGTGAATAAATCGCGCTATATCCACAATCACTATCTCGTAGTCATCTGGATTGAATAACGTGTACTGAATGTCTTCGCCGTGAGTTTTTTCTTTAAATTCAATAGGTTCCGATTCGGAAGTTTTGAACTCGCGGTGGGTGTAAGTTTGTTCCGATATGAAGCGTAGCGAATCGAATGAACCCGCCGCATCGAACAAAGTTTGCGCGGTACATTTTGTCCAACAGCTCCGCGTCCAACCAGACATAAATCGACGTAAGGGAATGATACTGCTTACATCAAGATCATTTAGTGCGGCATGGTCGCCAAACCACAATGTGAATGCGCCTGTAAGGGCTTCACCTTTGACACAAGGGTCACGTTGATCGAATACCGCCAATGCAAATCCCGATGAATACGACATATCAGCCTCACTTGATTTTAAAAGAAGAACAATGGGGTCAGGTCTTTCGTTATCGCATTTGTATATTAAAATAGCCGCACTATGACCAGTACGACTTGAACTTCTATCCTAGAAAAATCAGTCTCGCGCGAAAGACGCTGCGAACGCGGAGAAAAATCAATAGGTTGCATTGAACAGGTCGTCACCGAATGGGTGAAAAACAAATAAACGCTATCTTTTTGTTTTTATTGGCATCTTTTCGTCTTAATGCGATCAAATGAGGTTTTTAGGATGAATCCGTGTGGGGTGCGATTCAAACTGATGTGGCAAATTTAAACGTCGTAGAATTTGCAGCTAAAGCATCAAAATTCCTAGCGTAGGTCGGGTTTTAACCCGACATGGCGTGAAAGTCGGGTTAAAACCCGACCTACGGCACATCACTTTGAATTGCACCCTCCGTGTGGTCTAGAACGGAATGTCGTCGTCGAAGTCGTCAAAATTACTCTTGGCGGCGGGGGTAGGGCGCGGGGCAGCGGGGGCGGCACGTGCTGGGGCGGGCGCACTGGTGCGTTCTGGCTGTTGTTGGTATTCATCCCCACCCTCTCCGCTACCTTGGTAGCTACTGCCGCCAGATGAAGGTTTGCTATCTAACATCTGCATGGAATCAACCATGATTTTAGTGGAGTAGCGTTCAACACCTTGTTTATCAGTATATTTTTCGGTGCGAATGCGACCTTCTACATAAATTTGCGAACCCTTTTTAAGGTACTGCCCAGCGACTTCAGCGGAACGACCAAAGAAAGTTAGATTATGCCACTCGGTGCGCTCTTGCTTTTGCCCTTGCTTGTCTTTCCATACTTCAGAAGTGGCTAAACCAACGCTCGCAACCGCTTCCCCGCTAGGTAGGTAGCGCATTTCAGGGTCTTTGCCCAGCCGTCCGATTAAAATAGCTTTATTCACTGACATAATTATTTTCCTTTTAAAACAAGTTGTTGTATCGCATTTTCATCAAAACCTTGCATATCCACTTTCAAGCAAGCGATACCCTCGCTGGCAATGACTAACACTTCGCGCACGCCCTGCACCGCAGCAAGTTGCTGTTGTAATGGGACCGCTTCCGCTTCGCTGAGGGCGGGCAGATGATAGAGTTTGGTGCTGACCGCATGGGGGGGATTCATGGTGCTGGCGATGATAAGCCATAACAATAACAAACCCGCACTGAACATTAACACGCTGTCATGACCCACATGCTGCATCAAGACTCCGCCCATCACCGCGCCAAAAAACGCGCCTAAAAATTGCACGCTACTATACACCCCCATCGCGGTTCCTTTGGCTGCCAACGGGGCAATTTTGCTAATCAGCGAAGGCAAAGAGGCTTCTAGAATGTTGAACGCGGTAAAGAAAATCAACAAGGCTGCCGCGACCAACCAAAGACTATTTTGTCCCACTAAAAGCAACAGTTGCGCTGAAAAAGCGAGCCCAATCGCCACGATAAATACCTGTTTCATCTTGGCTTTTTTCTCAGCGATGATGATGGGCGGTACCATTAACATAAAGGCTAGCAGCATTACAGGCAGGTAAATTTGCCAATGTTGTGCTACCTCCAGCCCGTTGTTTTTGAGAATAAACGGCACTTGCATAAATACCGACATTAAAATCGCATGGAGGGCAAAAATGCCAAAATCAAGGCGCAGCAAGTCTTTGTTGCGTAACACTTCAGCGAATTTGTTGCGACTGGCTTCGGTATCGCTGTGAAAATGGGTGAGTACGGGGTTGGGAATGACAAAGCGTACCAAGCCAATCGCCACCATTGCCAACACCCCCGTCATCGCAAAGATACCTGGCACGCCCAATATGCCATGCAGTAAGGGCGATAAAATCAACGAGAAGGAAAAAGTAAGTCCAATGGTCATGCCGATCATCGCCATGGCTTTGGTGCGCACTTCTTCGCGCGTCAAATCAGCGGTCAGTGCCATGACGGCGGCGTTAATGGCACCCGCTCCTTGAATCGCCCGTCCGATAATGACCCCGTAAATGCTGTCGGCGGAAGCTGCGACAAAGCTGCCAAGGGCGAAAACAATCAGCCCACCGTAAATAATTGGCTTGCGTCCATACCGATCTGACATCCAGCCCGCTGGAATTTGCAAAATCGCTTGCGTCAGCCCGTACACCCCCAGTGCCAAGCCCATGAGGATGTGGTTTTCACCCCCTGGCAGATGCTCAGCATAGAGCGCGAAAATCGGCAAAATAATAAACAAACCCAGCATACGCAAGCCGTAAATGCCCGCCAAGCCAAAGCTGGCGCGTTTTTCAGCGGGGTTCATGGTGTATCGGGCAAGCGGCATAGGGCATCAGTTGAGCGTAAAAAGTCTCGCATATTAGCAGGTCGCCCCTACTTACGGAAATGCAACCTGCGTCTCTTAGGTCGTCAATGCCTACCTCGCATGATCATCCGCCGTGCTGCGTCGTGCCGTTCGATCTTGATCACACTTTTGCAAGTTGATTTATCTGCGCGGCGGATCGGGTACATATTGGTTAGGAAAGGCTTGTGGCTCAGGGTTGTGTTTGGGGCGACGAATCACGCCCATTTGAATTAAATGTTCGGTGCTGTCATAGCGCAAAGCGACCACTTCAGCGGGTTGTTCACTCGCACGTATAAAAGTGGTGGTGTTAACAGGGTCGTATTGACGTTCGCCATGCCCTGTTCCCAGACGTTCAGCTTGCTTCATGGGTGCAGCAGCACCAGGAGTCGCTGCCATGCGTCCCGTTGCAGATTCTCCCACGCGGTTTGCACGGTTTTCTTGGCTGTCGTGACGACTGGGGCGATCGCCATCATATTGAGGGTCCATCCTCGGTGGGGGAGGTGAGGGGGCTTTTTCACGATACACGGCAACGCCGATAATGCCGACGTTATCAGGGCGATCTGTCCGTGCCGCATAGGAATCGGGTAAAGAGGTGAAATAAAACTGTGCAATTTCATCGTCGCTCTTGCGCCAGCCCGCAACATCCATTTGTTGGTAGGGACTCAGTACATAGCCCGCTTGTTTCGGTGAGGCAGTTTCGCCACTGACGGCATTGATGCCATCGACGGAAACAATGGCGAGAATGCGATTGGGGGTGCGATTGATTAAGCGTATTGCATAACGTTGGTCGGGTTGTCCTGCGATATAAGTCTTGCCGTGATGGGGGTGTGTTTGCAGGGCGCGTCCCGTGTCATGGCTGATGATCTTCATGTCGAGTAAGTCATGGGCATAAGCGGGCAAGGCGACACCCCAAAAAACCATCATGATCCAGTGTATCCATAAAGTACGCATGACACCTCCTTAAAAATGACACGAATAAGCAGCGGGGTGCATGACGCACCCCGTTTATTGATTTAGTTCGAGGCACTACTGCGTTTGCCGCGAGCAGGTTTGTTAGCACGTTCTGGTGGTCTAGGACTGGCGGGGCGGGGCTCTACTCGACGCGGTTGGCTCGGTGCAGGTTGAGCCTGTTGTGCATCGCGTCGTTGACGCAAGCCCGCCATTTCACGCAATGAAGCCTCACGGCGACGTTGGCGAATTTCATCTCGACGACTGTCATCATTGGACGCAGTGCGTTGGAAGTGAGGGGTATCGTCTTTTGCCAGTGCGGTATTGTTCAGCAAAGCGAACAAGCCTAGACCAAGCAAACCAAGCAATACTTTTGGGATTGATTTCATGGTTAATCTCCTAATTTAAGGTGTAAAAATGGGTCATAAACGCCACGTTCGGCGTTAGGCTATATTCTAGTAGAAAGACGGTCGTGGTGTGATTTAATCTGCTACTTTTTTGAGATGTCCTTCTCAATTGCATTGGGCAGGATTGGACGAAAACAAGCGGCTAAGTGACCCACCCTAAATTTTTGTGTAATGCCACAACTTTAATTTCTCTCCCGCAGGTGGGAGAAGGGAGAAAAGCGTTAGTCACACGTTCAACATTCCCTCGCTACGCGCTTCGTTCAATTGATGCCGAATTTATAGCACCCGCCCCGCTACCGCTTGCAATTTTGCCACCAACGCCGCATCGCGCATTGCGGGTGCGGTAATCAAAGCGTGTTGCAACGCGGTGCGGCAACCGCATTCACATGCCGCCCCATCATTGCCCACCAGCGGGGCTGCCACCTTGACCAATTCCCGCGCCTTGTCGGCATTTTCCAGCAACACTTTGATAATAGCATCCACTGTCACATGGTCGTGATTCGGGTGCCAACAATCAAAATCGGTCACCATCGCCACTGTGGCATAGCACATTTCCGCCTCGCGGGCGAGTTTGGCTTCGGGCATATTGGTCATGCCAATCACATCGCAGCCCCACGCACGGTATAAATTCGATTCCGCCAGCGTAGAAAATTGCGGTCCTTCCATCACCAAATAAGTCCCGCCGCGTACCACGGGCAAATTCGCCGTTTGCGCCGCTGCGTGCAAATGGTCGCCCAAACGGCTGCATACGGGATGCGCCACGGACACATGTGCGACCAGTCCTGTGCCAAAAAAACTTTTCTCACGGGCAAAGGTGCGGTCAATAAATTGATCGATAATGACAAATGTGCCAGGAGGCAGGTCTGCACGCAAGGAACCCACCGCGCTAACCGAAATAATGTCGGTCACACCGAGGCGTTTTAACGCGTCGATATTGGCGCGAAAGTTAATCTCCGTTGGCGAAATCCGATGTCCGCGCCCATGCCGTGGCAAAAACGCAATGGTCTGCCCCGCCATCTCGCCCATAAAAATTTGATCCGAAGGCTCGCCAAAAGATGACTCCGCCGTCACCCAGCGCGTGTTTTCCAAACCCTCAATGTGATACACCCCGCTGCCGCCGATAATCGCTAACATGACATTTTCTCTCTAAAATAAGGCGGTTCAATCCAGCCAAAATAAGGCGCGCATTTTACGGACTTTACAGGGCAAGCGCACGTTTTAAGGGGATGCGCGACTTGTTGACGCGCGCGATTCGGACTAACATGCGTCCACTCTCCCGCCTCTTTGTTGACTGCCGACGGCGTGTTGTGCCAATACACCGTGTGCATCCCACCTTGAAATAAACCTGTTGAATAGCCCATGACCGATCTTTTTGCCCCCGCACAACCCGCCGCTCCCCTTGCCGAACGCTTACGCCCGCAGCATATCGACGAGGTGATAGGACAAACCCATTTGTTGGGCGCGGGTCGTCCGTTGCGCTTGGCGTTTCAGTCTAAGAAGCTGCATTCGATGATTTTGTGGGGGCCACCAGGGGTGGGGAAAACCACCTTGGCGCGGCTGATGGCAGAGGCGTTTGATGCGGAGTTTATGGCGTTGTCGGCGGTGTTGTCGGGGGTGAAAGACATTCGTGAGTCCATCGCACAGGCGCAGCAGACCTTGCAACAAAATGGGCGGCATACGATTTTGTTTGTGGATGAAGTACATAGGTTTAACAAATCGCAGCAGGATGCGTTTTTGCCATTTGTCGAGCAGGGCTTGGTGACATTTATCGGCGCGACCACGGAAAACCCATCGTTTGAAGTCAACAACGCGCTGTTGTCGCGGGCGCAGGTGTATGTGCTGCAAGCCTTGAGTGAGGCGGAGTTGGGGGCGTTGTTTGTGCGGGCGACGGCGTATTTGACCATTGCCCCCGTAGGTCGGGATTCATCCCGACATTTACCGCATGATGTCGGGTTAAAACCCGACCCATGGACGGACAGCTTGACCTTCAGTGACGAGGCGCGCACGCGGCTGATTGGTTATGCCGACGGCGATGCACGGCGGTTGTTGAATGTGTTGGAACAATCGCACACGGCGGCGATCACGGCGGGGATTTCTCACTTGGATGCGGCGTTTTTAGACCAAACGCTGGCGCAAAATCTGCGCCGTTTTGACAAGGGTGGCGAGGCGTTTTACGACCAAATTTCGGCGTTGCACAAGTCGGTGCGCGGTTCCAACCCCGATGCCGCCTTGTATTGGCTGGTGCGGATGTTGGATGGCGGGGCGGATGCGCGTTATTTGGCGCGGCGTATTGTGCGCATGGCGTGGGAGGACATTGGGCTGGCAGACCCGCGTGCGATTCAGTTGGCGAATGACGCAGCACAAACCTATGAACGCCTAGGCTCGCCCGAAGGTGAATTGGCGTTGGCGCAAGCGGTGCTGTACTTGGCGTGCGCGCCTAAGTCCAACGCGGGTTATGTCGCGTATAATGCCGCCCGCGCCTTCGTCAAACAAGACGGCTCGCGTGACGTGCCGCTGCATTTGCGCAACGCCCCGACTAAGTTGATGAAGCAACTCGACTATGGCAAAGGCTACCGCTACGCCCACGACGAAGCAGGCGGCTATGCCGCAGGCGAACAGTATTTCCCCGACGGCATGGATGCCGTCAATTTTTACCAACCCACCGAACGCGGACTTGAAGCCAAAATTAGCGAAAAATTGGCAAGGCTGCGCGAGTTGGATGAAGCAGCTCAAAAAAGATAGGAAGAAAACGCATGTGTAATGACGCGATATATAGCTCGGTTGAGCGAGTCGTCAATCAACGATTGAAATCCAATACGCCGCATTGTTTGGACATTGGCGCAGGCACGGGCGATTTATTGGCGTTGCTGCGCCAAACCCGCCCACAATTAACCGCCAAAGCGTGCGATTATCATATTGAACGGTTTGGGTTGACGGATGTACCCATTACACAACTGGATTTAAATACCCATCCTCTACCCTATGCGGACAATAGTTTTGATTTGGTAACTTGTTCAGAAGTGCTTGAACATGTTGAAAATTATCGCGCTGTGTTGCGTGAAATACGGCGAGTGTTGAAGCCCAATGGTTTGATGATTGTGACCACACCCAATGTGTTGAATATGAAGTCACGCTTGCGTTATCTGGTGACGGGATTTGCGAATTTGTTCGGTCCTTTGCCCGTTAAAAATCAAGACCGATTCAATACCAGCGGTCACATTACACCGATACCGTATTTTTACTTGGCACATGCGATGCTAGATTGCGATTTCCGTGAATTGGATTTAGCCACAGACAAGCTGCAAAGTAGCTCAAAATTATTAAACATCCTGTTTGCACCATTATTGTGGTTCGGGTGGGGTAAATTCTTGCAATTAGAGCGCAACCGCTACCAAACCCTAGGCGCAGAAAACGAAGGGTATGTGATGCAGCACAATTCAAAAACAATCAGACTGGGGCGAACAATTGTCGTGTCAGCGTTTAAATAAGATAAACATGATAAATATTCAAACACTTATGAATTGTTTGGACGGCGTATTTTACCCATAATTTACTGACGAATCCCCCTCATGTACCACTTCAAAAATTTTAAAAACTTTGCCGATGCACACTTGGATTTGTTCCAATCTGTGACCTTGATGATCGGAAAAAATGGGGCGGGGAAAAGCAATGCCATTGAGGCGATTGAGTTATTGGCACAAATTGCGCGAGGGCGACCATTGCATGAAATTGTCGATGTGGGACGAGGGAGTGGTGGTCTGTTTGAAATACGTGGCGGGTTGGAAGGATGTTTGACTTATCAAGCGGGGGAGGCTTCACCTGTCGGCGAGTTTGAGTTGGGGTTTGAAGCAACGTTTGATTTAGACGGTAAGAGCAGAACCATAAGTTATAGCATCGCTATTAGTTCATTTGATGCCAAAGTATTCAAAGAAAGTTTGATGGTTGACGAACAGCTCGTTTTCGATGCAACGTCAAACCCGTCAAACCCAGACGAGTTATTCTTTTGCGCTTATGGCGAATTTGAAAGTCACTTGCCCCAGCCGTCGGATCGCACTGGTCTATTTTTCTATGACTTACTCGCTAATAAAGATATTTCCCCCCACTATCCAACAATCGCTTCGGATTTGGTTGAGTACCTTCGCGCCGTTTTTGTATTCGATCCCACGCCCCGCTTAATGCGTGAATATCAGCGTATGGGGCAATCGGTGTTGCAAAAAAACGGAGCGAATTTATCCTCTGTTCTCTATGCGTTGAAACAAGCCAATCCAGAAAAACAAGCCACCTTGGCGAGGATTTTAGATTTAATTCGCCAATTGCCTGACGAGCCGTTTACCGATTTTGATTTTGTGGAAACGCGGGTGCGGGATGTGTTGCTGGGATTAAAGCGTGAGGATGGCACAATCACCGATGCCCGCGCTTTATCAGACGGCACGTTGCGTGCGTTGGCAATTTTAACCGCGTTGGAAACCGTGCCTGAACAGGCGCGAGTGGTGATTGAAGAGTTGGATAACGGTATTCACCCGTCGCGCATCAAAATGTTGGTGGATGCAATCTGGGAATGTAGCACGCGCCGCAATTTGAACGTTTTGGTCACTACGCACAATCCTGCCACACTGGACAGTTTGGATGCCGAACAGCTTCAATCCGTGGTGTTGTGCTATTGGGATGTAGAGAGTCGCAGCTCGAAATTTATGCCGTTGCTGGAGTTGCCACGCGTGGAGTCCTTATTGGAACAGGGGCGGCTAGGTGATTTAGTGACGCGTCGCGTGGTGGAAAAGCATTTACTACCTGATTTTGAAGAGAACCAGCAGCATAAAATCGCGCAATGGCTGGAGTCGTTGGCGTGAGCAAAATCCAATTTAAAGCAGCGCAATCTTCTGCGCCTGTCATTAAGCGGCTGTATGTGATTGATACCAGTTATTTGTTGGAATTGTATCGCGTCCATCCTTGGTATGAAGAATCTGCTCATCGAACCATCAAGCAAAAGTTTGAAGAGAATTACAAAGCGGGGCAATTTTTTGTGCCTGTCGCGGTGCTATTTGAGTTGGCGAATCATATTGCAGATGCAAAACTGCGTCGATTTGAGCTTGCCGCCCAATTAAGTCAGGATGTGGCAAGTAGCATCTCGGCGCAATCTCCTTGGACAATTACGCACGCTGTTGGCGCGCAGAGTTTGGCGGATTTGGTGTCCGCACTGAATGAAAGTGTGTCGCGCTTTGCGGACGAATTTTCTCGACAAGAACTCGGACTGACCGACACCACCGTGATACTTGAAGCCGAACGCTTGTTGCGTAAAGACCAAAAATTGGCTTCGTTGCGTCATTATCAAGTTCATATCTGGACGCGACACGCAGCACTAAAAGCACGTGAGCCAGATGCTGAACCTTCCCCTTTTATTTAATTATTGATTAGAAAGTCAAAAATGTTGGATATTCAACTTTTACGCAACGATTTAGACGGTGTAGCGGCGCGTTTGCAGGCTCGCGGTTTTGTTTTGGACACGGCGCGGTTTCAGGAATTGGAGGCTGAACGTAAAGTCATTCAAACCCGCACCCAAGAATTGCAAGCCAAGCGCAATGCGTCGGCGAAGCAAATTGGGATGGCGAAAGCCAAGGGCTTAGATACCACGGTAATCATGGCGGAAGTAGCAGAAGTGGGCGATGAGTTGAAGCAACTGGAAGCGAAGTTGCCGCTGGTGTTGCAAGAGATGGAGGCGTTTTTGTCGGTGATTCCGAATATGCCGCATAGCAGTGTACCCGTCGGATTGTCCGAGGCAGATAACGTTGAAGTCCGTCGCGTGGGCGATGTGCCCACTTTTGATTTTGAAGTGAAAGATCATGTCAGCCTAGGCGAGGGCATTGGTGGGCTGGATTTCGATACGGCGATTAAATTAAGCGGAGCGCGTTTTTCCTTGTTGAAAGGCGGGTTGGCGCGGCTGCACCGTGCGTTGGCGCAATTTATGGTCGATACACACGCCGACCAACACGGCTACACGGAAACGTATGTGCCGTATTTGGTGAACGCGGCTTCGATGCGCGGCACGGGGCAACTACCTAAATTTGAAGAAGATTTGTTCCATGTCCCGCGTCAGATGGGTGAGTCCAATCATCAAAATTTCTATTTGATTCCCACCGCTGAAGTCCCTGTGACCAATATGGTGCGCGATGAAATCGTGCCGCTGGAATCGTTGCCGATGAAGTTTGTGGCGCATACGCCGTGCTTCCGTTCCGAAGCGGGTTCGGCGGGGCGCGACACACGCGGCATGATCCGTCAGCATCAATTCGACAAGGTGGAATTGGTGCAAATGGTGCATCCCGATGAATCTTACGCAGCGTTGGAAGGCTTGCTAGGACACGCGGAAGTGATTTTGCAAAAACTGAATTTGCCGTATCGGGTAATGAAGTTGTGCAGCGGCGACATGGGTTTTTCTGCCGCACTGACCTACGACATTGAAGTGTGGTTGCCCGCACAAAATACCTACCGCGAGATTTCTTCTTGCTCCAATTTTGAAGCCTTCCAAGCGCGGCGTATGCAAGCGCGTTTCCGCAATGCCAATGGCAAGCCTGAGTTGCTACACACCTTGAATGGCTCGGCGTTGGCGGTGGGGCGTACCTTGGTGGCGGTGTTGGAAAATTATCAACAAGCGGATGGCAGCATCGTGGTGCCAGACGTGTTGCGGCCCTATATGGGCGGCTTGGAGAAATTGGCAAAGGTCGCTGCATGACCATCCGCCACTTGCTCGGCATTGCGGGGGTTGAGGAAGATGAAACCCCCCTAGCACGCTGGTGGGCAGCGAAATTAGAATGGCCGATGATGGCGGTGGCGTTTTGGATCCCCTGCCAATGGTATTTGGAAGAAACGCATAACATCCCGATTTTGGCGGGACATATTGCCGATTGGTTGGTTTGGTTTGTTTTTGTTTTCGAGACCTTATTGCTGACGCGTTTGGTGCAAAATAAATACCAGTACCTCAGAAGCAACTGGATGAATGTATTGATTATTATCGGCAGTATCCCGTTCTTTTGGCATTACACTCCACTGGCGGGGTTGTTGCGTAGTTTGCGTTTGCTGTTGGTGTTTGTACTGCTGACCCGCTTGTCCAAAACGATACGCGAAGTGTTGGGGCAGCATCAATTAGGCTCAACGCTGGCAGTGGCATTTTTTACCATGGCTTTTTCGGGCATCATCATTACTCGCCTTGATCCTGCAATGGGCGATGTGTGGGATGGCATGTGGTGGGCGTGGGCAACGATGTCCACCGTGGGGTATGGTGATGTGGTGCCACACAATGCCTCGGCTCGACTTTTTGCTGCGCTGCTTATTTTGTTTGGCGTGGTGTTGCTGTCGCTATTGACCGCGAATATTTCCGCTTATTTGATTGGTGATGCGGTTAAAAAAGTAGGGGATGACGAACAAGATGTGGAAGTGCTGCTGCGTGATATTGTGGTTCGATTAGATCGTATCGAGCAAAAACTGGCAGAAGGCAGCTTATCTGCCAGTCCGCTGACACGCCAACACCACGACACAACTTACCTGTAATGTTATGAATATATTGTATTTTATAGTTGTTAGGTCTTGTCAAGCCCGAAGTTCAAGAGGAAATATTGGAATGTGACACCTGATCCCTGACCCCTTGTTTTGTATTGAGCAATAATAATGGAGCATCAAATGTTTAAAAAAATGATTTATTGTATTTTTGGTTTGATATTGGTCACTATACCCGTAGTTTCTTGTGCAGAATCACTGGGTGATTTTCTACAGAGGGCATTGGTAAGTAATATCGACAGAAATGATTTTCACGAGGAAGCGAAATATCTGGTACGGTTCAGTGAAAGTGAAGGTGAGCAACCGCTTACCTATCCACAGTTAGTTTCATATTTTTCAATTTCAAAATTATTGATAACAAAGGCTGAGATTATTCATTTTTCAATTCTAAGCGAATTTGAAAATAATGGCGTAGTTTCAGTGGTATCAAAATCCCGAGTGCGTATAACAATGGGTGCTGGTGTGGTGATTGGCGAAAGCGTTTCTCATGACATACTTAGGCGAGAAAATGATTCATTTGTAAGTGTTTTTAATTACACCCAACAGAAATCAACGAATTAAAAAGCAAACTTGGCAGCACGTAGCTTGGGTTGAGGCACGAAGCCCTGCGTTTACCGCGTGATTTGTTGGGCTTCACTGCGTTCAACCCAACCTACGAGACCACCCTCTGCCCTCCGTCTTCTGTTTGTTGACAGACGCGCGCGTCAATGGGGTCAGGTCTTTCATTATCACATCCCCTTCAAGCCCACTTGAATCAATCGCGCACTGAGCTATCTCAGAAATGTGTCTTGCATCATTTGAACAAAAGAATGTGCCCCCTAAGCTTTTAGTTGTCCGCGTAAACAAGCGCAGCATATAAGGGATTCAGAACCCATATAAATACCATTTATAATGCTTCCATATTGAAAAAAGTAGGTGCTATTTATGAAGACAACAACTTTGGTGCGGAATGGGGTGACTGCGGAAATGGTGGGCTTGATTTCGCGCTTGGTTGACCAGATTCCTTGGCCTGCGCGACGGTGCGCGATAGGTGATGTGAC
>JBASWK010000120.1:0-20593 GCA_049276435.1 Gallionella sp.
GGGAATCAACGATTCCTGGACACAATTGAGACAGACGCTAGCCGTTCAGTGTCGGGTAACCACCAGCCTACGGCGCAAAGACGGTCGCACCATCCATGTGCGCAAAAGCACACGACCTGAGCCTGAATTGATGGCAATCTACCAAGCTTTGACCATCAATCCAGCTCCTGGTGGCATCAAAAAACTGATCAGCTAACGAGCAAATAACGAGCAAATAACGAGCAAATTCGCCACTTGCAATACTAGTACGCGCTAATTACATGATTAAGATAGGTATTTTTTTGGTGGATGTTAAAGAGGGGTTAATATGCCCGAAAATTTAGGCGCAGGGGCTTGTGACGTAAGTATGCAATTTATGGCGCTTGTTGCATGTTACGTCGCGATTTTCTTTTCTGCCATTGCCAGAGTACGCCGATGCGCCAGCATAGTCGCACGATCACATACCCTAGTATCGCCAAGCTTATGCCTAGCAGTGGCAGACCGATAAACAACGGCTCGCCTAATTGCCCTAGCCATCGCGTGAGTTCAGTTATCCAGCTATGCCAATGTAAGTCAGGTAGTGCTAAGTCGGATAAGTGGGATAGCGGCGGTACACCTGTGACCCAAGCACCGAGTTGATATGCCAACCAATACAGCGGCACGATGGTAAATGGGTTGGTATACAGTGTGCTAAACACGGCAACAGCAAGATTGACACGACATAACACCGCGCCCAATGCCGCTGCGATCATTTGTAATGGTCCTGGAATAAGTCCGCAGAATAAGCCTACCGCGACACCGCCTGCGACGGAACGTCGATTAAGATGCCATAAATTAGGGTGATGAAAGCCACGTAACCAAGCGGGGAAGCGTTGTTGTACATGGGCGGCATCGGGTAGGTGCTGCTGGAAGAATTTTCGCATGGCGCATTCTATACCTTGCCTCGCCACAATTTAGCAATTTATTCATCGTCTCGCGGGCGCGCTGCGGCGTTGCAAATTGCTGGTGTGAAACGACCACACGGCGCAATTTGCGCCTTGCATCGCATCCCGCAAGACGCGCCTAAATCGCCAAACCATGACGCGGCAAGGTATAACTTACTCAGCAAATAAGCCTCGCTGCATTTTATCGCCCACTGCGGGTGGATTTTGCTACACTGGGTTCCTTGATAAATTTTGTTTTTGAAGGTTTTTCAACATGTCTTTAATCGCAGCCCCTATCGTCGCTCTCATGTTTGCGTGCGAATCTTGTGTTCAGGTATGGCGGCATGGTTTTTGTGTTGCGACTCATCCGCGCGGAGGCGTTTATGTTTAACCGCCTACCACGGGGCATACGGGGTTTTACCTTGGTTGAATTGATTACCACCCTGGTCATCGTCGCGGTCTTGGCGGTGTATGCCGCACCGCGCTTTCTGGGCAGCGCTATTTTTCAATCACGTGGATTTTCTGACCAAGTTCAGGCGAGCTTGCGCTATGCGCAAAAGGTTGCCATTGCGCAACATCGTTTTGTGTGTGTGACGATCGTAGGTAACAGTTTGACACTTGCGCTTGGGGCGAGTACTGCGTGTGGCACCAATTTGCCCTCTTTGAGTGGGGGGGGCAGTTATGTCATCCATGCCCCTAGCGATGTTGCCGTGACAGCGGTCAATTTTAATTTCAATGCGTTTGGGCGACCCAATGCGGCGCAGAGTATCGCGGTGACAGGCGGCGGCTTAAGTACCACCATTATTGTTGAAGCGGAGACAGGTTATGTTCACCTCTAATCAGCGTAGCAAACAATACGGTGCAAGTCTGGTCGAATTGGTGATGTTTATCGTGATCGTCAGCGTCGCCCTCGCGGGGATATTGCTGGTGATGAATCAAACCACCCGTGGCAGTGCCGATCCCTTATTGCGCAAGCAAGCTATTGCGGTCGCGTATTCCTTGTTAGAAGAGGTTCAATTGCAGGATTTTACGCCCGCATCGGGTGTGGTCGTTGTAGCTTGCCCCGTGCCACCTTGTGTGACACAGGCGAATCGCGCGTCTACCTATCATATCATCAGCCATTACCATGGCTTTGCCACTTCAGGTATCTTCGCCGTGAATGATGCCGCCTCAGCTTCTGCAATATTGCCCAATTACGATGCCAGCGTGACGATTGTGCCGCAAGGAGTGTGGAACGGGATCGGGGCAGGGAGTGCGGTGCAAATTGATGTGACCGTGACCGCACCGCAAGGCTTGACCGTGACTGCGACGGGCTACAGGACAGCTTACTGATGAAAAACGAGCATTCAAGCGATATGTACAAAATCACGCCTACCCTACTTGGCGTGGCTAGGGTGCGGCGGCAAACAGGGTTTACCTTGGTCGAGATGGTGATGGTGATGGTGATCACGGGCATTATCGGTGGTATGGTTGCGATGTTTCTCAAGGCACCTGTTCAGCAATACCAAGACATCGCGCGTCGTGCGGAGCTAACCGATATTGCCGATACGGCACTGTATCACTTAACGGGTGACATTAGCACGGCGGTACCTAATAGCATACGCGTCCTAGGTTGTGGGGCTACGCCGTGTGTGGAGTTTTTGCCGACGAAGGATGGCGGGCGTTATCGGGCCTTGGTAGACTTATCATCGGGTTCGGCGGTAGGAGATATATTGGATTTTGCCGCCTCTGCACCAGCCGACAGCAGCTTTGACATTATCGGCGGTCTCCCCATTTCCTTCGCCGCAGGCGATGCGATTGTGGTGGGTAGCACGCAGTCTAGCGGTAATCCACCTTACGACACCACGGCGGCGAACTCGGGTGTACTGCGCGCCGTCACAGCCTCTGGCGTGAATTCGGTGACTTTTACCGCAACGCAGTTTCCGAGTACGGCAGCATTACCTAGTCGGCGTTTTGATGTGGTCGATGGGGTGCAACAAGCCGTCACCTATGCGTGTGAAGGCACCTTAGGGACATTAGATGCACGTGGCAATGGTCAGGCAAAGCTGGTGCGGCATTGGGGATATGGCTTTAAACCCACCCAAGTTGCACCCAGCTTATTGGGTGTACCGAGCGCGATTCTTGCCAATAATGTCAGTGCTTGTGCCATTGATTACATCGCTGCTAACCAGCGCATGGGGTTGTTGGGGGTACGGCTGACGCTCACCAGCGGCGGCGAATCGGTCAGCCTTTATAACGAAATTCATGTGAGTAACGTGCCATGACCTCTGCTTTGCAACGCGGCTTTAGTCTTATCTCGGCTATTTTTTTGCTGGTGGTGATCGCCGCACTGGGGGTTTTTGCCGTCACCCTTTCAACCACGCAAAACCAAACGCAAACGATGGATGTCATGGGGTCACGCGCTTACCAAGCTGCGTTGGCGGGCGTGGAATGGGCGGCTTTCCATGCCAGTAGCCAGGTAGGTGCTGCTTGGATGGGGGTTCCTTGCCCTGCGGCGACGATACTGCCCCCCCTTGCGGGCAATCTTGCGCCGTTTACGGTGACGGTAAATTGCCATGAGACTTCTGCGGTAGAAGGCACGGCGACGGTTTGGATATACGATGTTTCCGCTGTGGCACAGGCAGGGGGGACGGCGGGGGATGTGAATTATGTGGAGCAAATAGCCACGGCAAGGTTGCTGAAATAGTGGGTGACGAAGTCGTTTTGTCAGGATAGGGTGGCAGGAAAACACCGCGCGGCATACACCTTAAGGAGCATAAAATGAGCAAAAAATGGGGATGGATGGTATTGGGCTTGCTCGGTTTGTTGGCAAGCAATAGCGCGCTGGCTGTGGCGTGTACCAGCACGAAAACAGGTAACTGGGGAACTGCTGGCACATGGGATTGTAATAAAGTTCCTGCCTCCATAGATACGGTTGTACTTGCCGCTCCCTTTACCGTTACGTTAAATAATAACTACACCACCGCAGGACTTACCATTGATTCAGGGGCGGTGCTAAATGACAACGGCAATGATTTGACGGTGAAAGGTAATGTTATCAATAACGGCACGGTTGGTGTTGCTGGCGGTGGCGGCAATCTCTTTATGCAAACGGCTGGCTCGACCCTATCAGGCAATGGCACATTTTCGGAGTTGGCTTTAAACATTGATGCCATCGGCGTTTCGTTGCAAGCGGGTTCAATAATGACGCTCACTAATCAAGCACAAGTGCGAGTTGGTAACAATAACACCGCCACATTTTTCCTGAATGGCACTATAAACGGCGCGGCTTTGGCGGTGGGTAATAGGGCGTTGCGGGTATATCGGAATTCCAGCATGACGATCAATGGCGCGATCAACGCACCGAATGCGTATATCCGAATAGAGAAAAATACGACGGTGACCAACAATGGTTCGGTCATTGTGCAGTATCTGGATAGTAATGGTACGAACACCAGTGCTAATTGGACACAAGGTGCGAATGCTGCACTGACGCTTTCAATCACTGCCAATAACAAATGGAAGGGGACGCTGAATGCCGCAGCAACAGGCAATACTGTCACTTACAACTCGCCCGCTACGCCCTTTCCTACCGTTAACACCTATTACAACTTGGCAGGCACGGGGGTGACTTGTCCACATACTTACACGGTATTGGGTACGCAACCTTGTGTGACACCGCCTGGTGTTGGAACGGTCACCAAGAGTCCTGGGAGTTGCGTCAATACCGCAGGCATTGGCACCGTGGCTTGGGTACCGACCCCCACCACCAATGTAAATTTGAGCGATAACCTGTATGCCACGGCGACCATGAGGGGGACGAGCAACTTCTTAAAATGTACGGGGTACGGCTTTGCAATACCACCTACTGCTACGATACTGGGCGTTGTGGTGAACGTAGAGCGCAAATCTTCCGCCACCAGTCGTAGCAGTGATGGGGCGATGCGTTTAGTGAAAGCGGACGTGATCGGCACGATTGATCGTTCCAAGACCACGGCGTACACCATGGTGGATGTGGTGGAGGGGCATGGTGGTTTAGCGGACTTGTGGGGGGCAGTATGGACACCCGCTGACATCAACGCCGCCACATTTGGTGCCGCTTTTGCGGCGAAAACCACGCGCACTCGCACGATCTCCGTTGATGAAATATCCATTGCGGTGACCTATAGCACGCCTGTTGTCGCATTACACCACATACAAATTGAGCATACGGGGGCAGGCAAGACCTGTGCGCCAGAACAGTTGACCGTAAGAGCCTGTCAGGACGCAGCGTGTACTGCCAATTTCACCACCGCGAATGTGACGGGTAACGTGACTTGGGCGGGTTCACCTGGTGGCACACTGCCATTTAGCATTGCCAGTGGCGGCACGGGGCAGACGACGCTTAGCTTATCAACCAGCGCGCAAACCGTAACCTTAGGGACGAGTGCTATTAGCCCTATTCCGACAGCCGCGAGTGGATGTACCAATGCGGCGGGGGGGGCTGCTTGTAGCTTGCCGTTTGTTAATTCGACTTCGTGTTGGGATGCGGTTGAGGTGGGGGCTGCTGCAACCACCCCTATTTTTACGAAACTGGCGGGTACGGCATTTTCGCTGGATGTGCTCAATGCCAGTAATTACAACAGTGCCTTAACGGTTGAATTGGTCAATGCCACCGCAGGCGCGTGCGCCGCGTTGCCGCAACTCAGTACCCAAAATGTGACCTTCAGTAATCAGAAGGTCAAAACCGTCCTCTTTGCTTATGCCAACGCCTCTGCAAACACCAAGGTACGTATCACGGCAGGGACAGCGGTCAGTTGCTCCACCGATGCGTTTGTGATTCGCCCCACAGGCTTTACCGTGGCAGCCTCCGTTAATGCGGATCCTGCGGGCGTGGATGTGGCGGCGACCCCAGTGCTTGCCGCAGGGGGAAACTTTGCCCTGACGACGAGTGCCGTTGCAGGCTATAGCGGCACGCCAATCGTCGATATTGCACAAATTATCGAACACACAGGAGCGGTGGCGGGGGGGACAGTTGTTGGCGTATTTAATGCTGCGAATGCTGCGACGGGCAGTGCGGTGGGGAGTGCTTTTACTTACACCGAAGTGGGCTACTTTAAGCTAGGGGTGAATGGTGTATATGACAAGACCTTCGCCAATCTGGATGCGCTGGAGGTGGTGCCAGAATGTACTTTGGATTATTCCAATGTTCTCGTCGGTGGCAAATATGGTTGCTATATCGGCAACCTTGCACCCACCGCCTATTTTGGTCGCTTTATTCCCCATCACTTTATGGTCACCCCCGCTGACTTGGATGACCGTGCGGATGTGTGTAGTGGCGGCGTGTTAGTTTCAGATTCGGTGACTCCTTGCGCATCTCCGTTTACCTATATGGGTGAGCAGATGGATGTCAATTTCACCCTCGTCGCCGCCAATGCTAGCAATAATCCTACGCAAAATTACACAGGGACGTTTGCCAAGCTCAATCCGCTTGCGACGAATGCCACGCTGGTATGGGGAGCCGTTGATGGCACCACGCCGACCAATATGACCTCACGGCTGGATACGTCTATCGTGGCTTCAAATGGAACGGGGAGTTTTGTCAGTGGTACGGCCGATATTTCGGTGCCAATTGCGATCACGCGGGGGGCAGCGGACGGTCCTTATATTGCACTGGATGTGGGTATTGCACCTGTGGATAGCGACGGGGTGACCACGGTATTTGATATGGATATCAACAACGACACCGTGATGGATCGTACACAAGTCAATGCGACCAGCACGGAAGTTCGCTATGGTCGCAGCCGTATCAGCAATGCCTACGGTTCCGAGTTGTCGCCACTGTCGCTGCCTGTCATGGTTGAGTATTGGAATGGTCAACATTATCTTACCAACGCCGACGACAGCCTGACTGTTTTGCCCGTCACCTTGGGGAATTATCAGGGCAACCTCGTTGCGGGTGAAACCCTCTTGACGGCTCCTGTCATCACGAATGGTCAAGGGGCAATAGGGCTATCCGCGCCAGGTTTTGGTAATGCAGGTAGCGTGGACGTGACGATTACACCGCCCTCCTATCTGCCTTTAGTGGCAAGTGGACGTGCTACATTCGGTGTGTATGGCAATAAGAATAACTTTGTGTATCGCGGACGGCGGGGTCGCTAAAGCTGTTTAGGTAGGCAAAAAAGCAGTAGGATAAGCTGAATGCAGCCTCTGCCAACGAATGACCCGCGACTCGCACCTAACGATTTATCATCCTATAACCCTCAACCTTATTTTGACTCATTATGCCCTTTACTGAACATTGTTTAGATAGTATTACGTTGTATAAAAGCAATTTTATTCAATTACTTAAAGACCAAGTGCGTTTGCCCGATCATTCGACCAGCAGCCGTGAATATATCCGTCACCCTGGTGCCGTCGCGGTGTTGGCGATGTTGGATAATGGCAATTTGTTGATGGAACGCCAATATCGCTATGCGGCGGGGCGCGAATTTATGGAAATTCCTGCTGGCAAAATCGACGCAGGCGAACCGCTGTTGCAAACCGCGCAACGCGAATTATTAGAAGAAACAGGCTATGTCGCCGATGAGTGGACTTTTTTGACCACCGCGTGGGCGTGCATTGGTTATTCTGACGAGCAGATTAGCTATTTTTTAGCCAAAGGTCTGCGCCACGAAGGCAGCAAGTTGGACGATGGCGAGTTTTTAGAAGTCTTTGAATTATCCCTGCCTGACGCACTGGATTGGATACGCCAAGGCAAAATTAACGACAGCAAAAGTATCGTTGGTTTATTTTGGCTCAATGATTATCTACAGCAGCAAAAATAACACTACGTGGTAGCATCCCCCTTCGCCCTTAGGAAAACACGATGACCAGCTTGCCCATTTTTACCCTGCTTGAAACCCGCGTCTTGGGTGTGTTGATTGAAAAAGAAAAAACCGTCCCCGATTCCTATCCCTTGTCGCTCAATAATTTAGTCCTAGGTTGTAATCAAAAAACGGCACGCGATCCTGTGCTGAATGTCACCGAGCAGGAAGTGCATTTGGCATTGGATACTTTACGCACGCATAGCCTGATTGTGGAATCCAGTGGCGGACGCGTGATGCGCTATGCCCATAATGCCCGCCGCGTGTTTAAGCTTCCCGAACAATCCGTCGCTTTGATCGCTATTTTGATGCTACGCGGCCCTCAAACAGCGGGTGAACTGCGCAGTAACTGTGACCGCCTGTATAAATTTGGCGATATTTCCTCGGTCGAAGCTTTTCTAGATGAGCTGGCGGAAGCAGCTTCGCCTTGGGTGGTAAAATTACCTAAGCTCCCTGGCTCGCGTGAACATCGCTGGGCGCATTTGTTGTCGGGTGAAGTCGAGATGGTTCAACTTCACGATGAGCCTGCCTACGTCTCGCCCCCCAATTTAGACGCAAGCGAAGTCATCGCCCTCAGTGCGCATGTGATCAAACTTCAAAGCGAAGTCGTAGCCCTACGCGAGATTGTGGAAAAAATGCAAAAAGAGCTGGGGATGTAATTGTCATCTGGGTGCGATCAATTCGTATTTCCTGTAAAATTTGCTGGTCTATTTGTCCTACACGCTATTCTCTTAACACGCTTTATTTCGCACCATTTTTGACATCATGACCAAACCCGTCCGTATCGAACAAACCGCCACACGCCTGTCCCCCGCACAAAAGCAGTTCAATACCCTACTCAAAAAAATAAATTCTGCCAAGAAAACTCTCGCAGATTGGCAAGAAGTGCCGCTGGTGCGACAACAGAAATCGCTCATCATCACGCCTTTGTTTGAGGAGCTGCGCGAGCAACAAGCCGCTCTGGCGCGTGCGCTAGATGGCTTGTATGGCAATAAACTCTTTAAAAAGAAAGACCAAGAAAAAATCGCCTATTTGATTTGCGACCTTGCCATGCAGCTTATTGAGATTGAAGGCTATGAAGATTTCAAGGATCTTTACAATCAATACAGCGAAATTGATTTTGACAGCGAGCAAGCTGACATGCAAGCGGCGACCTCTGAGCTGATGAAGTCGATGTTAGAAATGCAGTTTGGAAAGACTATTGAGGAAGAGCTAAACACGCCCGAAGAGGTGGCAGAGTTCATTACCGCCATGATGCGCGAAGAGGCACTGAAGATAAAGCAGGGCAAACAAACGACTAAACAGTCGGCTAAACAACTCGCCCAAGCCGAGAAAGCACAAGCCGAAGAAATCAACGTCAGCAAATCTATCCAAGCCGTGTATCGACAATTGGTGGGCGCGCTGCATCCCGACCGCGAACAAGACCCCGTGGAACGCGAACGTAAAACCGAATTGATGCAGCGCATCACCGTAGCGTATAAAAAGAAAGATTTATTGCAGTTGCTGGAACTGCAAATGAGCGTTGAACAAATTGACCAAAAAAGCATCAACCTGATTGCCGATGACAGACTAAAACATTTCAATAAAGTATTGAAAGATCAATTGGTTGAAATCGAAATGGAAGTGCATGATATGAAGGTAAGGTATGGTCAACATCTACGAGATGCCTCGTCCTTTGCCAGTGTTACCCCTAAGCGCGTGATCGCGTCTTTCGACGTGGACATTAAAGGCTTACGTCAAACTATCGCCGCGATCAAGCAAGACAGCCGAATTTTCACCGACCCGCGCCACGCCAAAGCCTGGTTGAAGGAATATAAAATCCCAGTTGAATCCCATATGTTGGATGATTTTTTCTAAACCGCCGCCCGTTCGTGCAGGGTGATCCGTGCCACAAACCAAATTGCCAATAAATTTGCCCCGACCGCGATATAGCCGACGTTGGCGTAGCCGACAATTTGCCCTGTGGCGTTTTGGGTGATGATAAAGCCCGCTAAAGTCGATGCCAGTCCGCTGGCGAGTTGCTGCATGGCAGCGTTGAGCGACATAAACGTGCCGCGCAGTTTGGGTTGTGCAGCGGACGTGACAATCGCCATGGCGGGAATCATGCGCCCCGATACCAATACAAAAAACACCGTGGTGCAGATGAGCCACAACCACAGCGGGGCGTGGGTGATGTGGGTCAGGGCAAACAAGGGAATCAAGGCGAAAAAAGCCACTTGGCGATAGACTTTGACTTTGCCAATTAAATCCGCACGATGACCAATCCAGCGGGCAGAAATCAGCGTCGCCATGCCGCCTGTGAGGTAAATCAGCGCGATTTGGCTTTGTGGAATGCCGATATTCGCCACCGCATACACCGTAATGTAAGGAATCACGGTAAAGCCTGAAAAAATAATCAGCGCGGAAAACAGCAGGGCGCGCAAATGATTCGGGTCGCGCAGCACCGCGAACATGGCGGAAAAAGGATGGGCACGTTGGTGAATATGCTGGCGCATTTGGGGCAAAATCCACGCGCTGACGACCATAAAAAACACCGTCAAACCCGCGATTAAAATAAACGGCGCACGCCAGTCGAATTGATTGGCAAGGTACAAAGACAGCGGCACGCCCGCGATGGTCGAAATCGAAAACGCCGACATCACCACACTACTGGCACGCGCCCGCCGCTCAAAGGGAATCAAATCTCCCACCATGGTTTGCACCATCGCCCCCATCACCCCACCGAACGCTCCCGCTAACCCACGTGCAATCAACAACATAGCGTAATTGGGCGACAAACCACACGCCAAGGTCGCCAGTCCAAACAAACCAAACATCACCAACAACAACCGTTTACGCTCAAATTTATCCACAAAGGTCGCCGCAAACAGCCCCGACAACGCGGCACTGAAGCTATAGGATGCCACCAACAGCCCAAATTCGTGCGTGCCGATGCCAAACGCCTGCATCAAAATCGGCCCCAACGGCATCATAATCATAAAGTCCAAAATATGACTAAATTGAATGCCCGCAAGGGTCAGGAGTAAATAGCGTTCGCGTTGGGGGGTGAGGGTGGTGGGCATGGTGTGGGGTGAAGTTGACACAGGGCGCGCATTTTTAGTGACTAATAATCAGCGGGATTTTGGATGCTTTGCGGGGTTGAGGATGGAAAACTGGAGGAAATCAGCCTAGTCCATCCACATGAATTTACAGGGAAAAGTAGGTTTGGTTGGGCGTCAGCGAAGCCCAACACGCGGTAAACGTTGGGCTTCGTGCTTCAGTCCAACCTACATACTATTCTGTTGAAAATATCAGCCATCGGTTCGTCATTAACCACGCCATCAATATTTGCGTGTATCCACTCGTCTTGATTGATATTTTCCCAATCTAATTCATAGCCTGCGGACAATGCAAGATGTTCAAATAACAACCTTTGAACCCGACCATTGCCTTCTCGAAAAGGATGAATCATATTGAATTCGCAATAATGTTCGGCTAGTTTTTTACAAAAATCGACTTTAGAGAGTGAGTTTAACCAATTTTCTTTTGCCAGACTTTTAAATAGCTTCTCGGCTTCAGGAAGAATACGTCCACAAGTGCAGAACCTTGTACCACCTTTAGCAATATCTACCGTTCTTAATTCTCCCGCCCAATCGTAGAGTTCAGAAAACAGATCACGATGCAACTTTTTCATATAATCAAGACTGTATGGTGGAGATTGGTAGCTTATGGCTTTAACTGTTTCTGCCGTAATTTCTCGTTCAGCAGCTTCCAAGGTATTTATATCGACAATATTGAGCTTGTTTTTGAGAACAATAGAGCTTGGATAACAGTAATAATCATTTGCAGCATCATATTTGTCCATAAAGCTACCTTTTATACTTAGCTAAAATACTTTCCAAAGAAGACGATTCGGAAGATAGGCAAATTTCAATGCCTTCTAATTTTGAGCTGTTTTTAAAGTTTTTTAACTTGGTCTCTTCAAATCGCTTGTAAGGGTCAAAATGTAACGCATTAAAGCATCGCACTAAATTTTCGAGTTTAGCTTCCAGTTGTTTTTTGTTCTTTGCCGCTATTTTTAGTTCGAGAAGTTCAAAAATCTTGTGTTTTGCGTCATTAAATGAATAGCACTGACAGATTCTAAAAAACTGGTCTTTATTTTTTGGAACGACAGATCTTAGACGTTTGATGCTCTGGAAAAGTGAATCCCATCCTCTAATATTTAGTTTGAATCCTAGCTGCTTCTCGGTGTTCTTCTTTAAGTCAAAGTATGAACCCAACGCTTTCAGTTCATCAAGATCAGCTACTTTTAGGACTTGATTTAACGAGGCAGGCATATTCACTCCATATAGTTATAAATGTATCTACTCATTTCATACGGCGCAATAACGATTGCGCCCTACGCGGGCTGGTAGGTTGGGTTGAGCGTCAGCGAAGCCCAACAAATTCACGCGGTAAACGTTGGGCTTCGTGCCTCAACCCAACCTACGTGCTATGTACTCGCCAGTTATACCTCAGAGCCGCGAATTGCTGAAGAGCGCAACCTTGCGCCAACAGTTGATTCAATTATTTTAATTGCTAAGTCCTCAGCTTTGTCTTGTTTTGAAAGTGAAATGTCGAGATGTCTTGCAAGAAGTTCAAGGGATTTTTTGTTTTTAGCAACCTCTCTAAGATAGTTGTTCGCGACGCCTCTATCTGAAAATGCTTCAAGTTTTTTAGCTATATCAGCTAAATTGAAGTTCTCTGTTTCACTTGATATTTTTGAATTGGCACGATTACGCACTATTTTGAACTCAATGGAGTGAGTTCCAAGAGCAACCTTTTCTAAATCTTCATCTGGCAGCTCCGCAGCTGCTTTGCTAAGCAATTCAAAAATTAGCGAGAGCTGTTCATTTCGCTTCATTTACAGAGACTCCACTCGTAGCTCAAACTCTTTCACAAGAGTTTCAATTTCGCTGACGACATCCGCGTGTGTAGTGCTTCTGTAAGCGTTTAATACAACTGGCATCAAGTCTTGCGGCGCGCTAGCGAAGATAGTTTTGTTTTCTCGAAAGAAGTTTTCAAAGACAGGTACTCCATGACGCTTGGTCTGTGCAATGAATTGACGCTGAGCGGAGATCGGCTGCCCCGAAGTAATTTGAATCATTGTAAAGATAACACCTAGAATTTTTGGTGAAATCTTTTCCGCATTCTCTTCAGCAAATTCGTTGTACTCTCGGACTAGATCGTTCAAGCTGCGTTGCAAGTAGTCAATGCCAAGCGTCGAAAGATAATCTGGCTTTGCTGGAATTAGGATTTTTTCACTTGCGATTATCGCATTCTTTGTGACTATATTGAAATTTGGCGGGCAATCAATTAGAACGTAATCATATTCAAGTGCGGAGAGGTCTTTGACGGCTTGTCGTAACTTGCCATGCACCTTGATGTAGTTGTTCTTGGTTTGGCGCAAACTGGCACCTCCAAGTAGAGTTGCAAGCTCAAGGTCAACATTAATCAAACCAAGGTGTGAGGAAATTAGATCCAGCTTGCCAGAATTCTTCTTTACAAGTTCGTTTACGCTTTCAGGGGAAATGATAAGTGAAGAGAGAGGCGGGGGTTCTTTGCCTTCTGCAACTGCATCAAACCAGTTTTTGATTGTCTTCTTATCTTTTAGATTCTTATTCCAATCATCTGGGGCGACAAAAGAGAATGTCAGACTTGCTTGTGCATCTGAATCAATGATCAAGACTCGCTTGCCTTTGAATGCAAGTTCAGCGGCTATGTTTGCGGTTGTGGTCGTTTTTCCTACTCCGCCTTTGTAGTTAATTATTGCGATGATTTCCACGCTGAGTCCTTTTTAGGTTGAAGCAAATTGATGTTTTATGAGAGGCGTAAGTGAAAAGATCATTTATAGAATGCGCCTTTCGGCGCATTCTAAAAATCACTCAAACGGATGTCTTAACACAATGGTTTCATCCCGATCAGGCCCAGTGGAAACCATATCCACAGGCACTTGGCAGACTTGGGCGATGCGTTCTAAGTAGGCGCGGGCGGCGGCGGGGAGGTCTTGGTAGCGTTGGATGCCGAGGGTGGATTCGCTCCAACCTGGCATTTCTTCGTACACGGCTTCGCATTCGCTCAGGGCATCTGCGCCGACGGGCAGAATGTCGTAATCTGCGCCGTTGATGCGGTAGCCTACACCCAAGCGCACCACGTCCATGCCGTCCATCACGTCGAGTTTGGTGATGCACAGCCCTGATACGCCGTTGATTTGAATCGAGCGTTTCAGGGCAGCGGCATCAAACCAACCGCAGCGACGGGCGCGTCCTGTGGTCGAGCCGAATTCGTGACCGCGTTTTGCCAAACCTGCACCAATAGGATCATGTTTATTGACCGCATCGTACAATTCCGTTGGGAAAGGACCCGAGCCGACGCGGGTGGTGTAGGCTTTGGTGATACCCAATACATAGTCCAACATTTGCGGCCCGACACCTGCGCCTGCGCACGCTGCACCTGATACACAATTGCTAGAGGTTACAAAGGGATACGTCCCGTGGTCGATGTCTAACAACGCGCCTTGCGCGCCTTCAAACAACAAATGTTGCCCTGCTTGATTGGCTTCGTACAGCGCACGCGGCACGTCCATCACCAGCGGTTTGATGCGTTCCGCCAAGGCAAGGGTATCGTCCAAGGTTTTTTGGTAATCGACGGTGTCGGTGTTGAAATAATGCTTTAACACGAAGTTGTGATAATCCAACACTTCGCGCAATTTCGCGGCGAAGCGTGCTGGATAGAAAATATCTTGCAAGCGAATGGCGCGGCGCGCCACTTTGTCTTCATACGCAGGACCGATACCGCGACCTGTGGTGCCGATTTTGGCATCGCCTTTGGCGCGTTCGCGGGCTTGGTCGATGGCTTCGTGGTAGGGCAAAATCAGCGGGCAGGCTTCGGAAATCTTCAAACGACCATACACGTCTATGCCAGCGGCTTGCAATTCGTCCATTTCTTTTAACAAGGCGGTGGGCGACAACACCACGCCGTTGCCGATGTAGCACAACACGCCATCGCGCAAAATGCCTGACGGAATCAGGTGCAATACGGTTTTTTTGCCCGCGATGACCAGCGTGTGTCCCGCATTGTGACCACCTTGAAAGCGCACCACGCCAGCGGCGTGATCCGTCAACCAGTCCACAATTTTGCCCTTGCCTTCATCGCCCCATTGGGTGCCGATTACCACTACGTTTTTTGCCATGACTAATACGTCCAAAATTTAGATTTAAAGATTTTCAACTGATTCAATGTGTTGCGTCTGTCTCTATCGAGATAATTGTAGCCTATGGGAGCGCAATTTATTGCGCGATGATTTTTGCGAATGTTAAATCGCGCAATAAATTGCGCTCTCACACTAATAGCGGCGCACTTGAGAGCGCATTGCTTGGCTCTATGTGAATCATAGTGGGTCATCGTAGCACAAGTGAGCAATCTCCCTCCCCTTCAAGGGGAGGGTAGGGGTGGGGATGGGGTATCACCGCCGCGTTCTGTCAAGCTATCCAGATGATCTTGTGCTTGAGTTCGCTAATTTTCTAAATACGAATGTTGGCGACGAAATTTACGCATCTCTACCCCATCCCCACCCCAGCCCTCCCCTTGAAGGGGAGGGAGTCTTGCTTCACCCACGGTAAATCATATAGAACCCATTTTTTATGCCTGATCGACGAAACTAACCCGCCATTCACCATCGTGCCACACCAACACCCGATCACAATTCAATTCTGCCAAACAGCTTGCATCGCCCAATAAATCCACCACCACGATTTCGCCTGTAGCGCGCAGTTCGGCGATTTTTGCGTTTAATGCGACATCATGTTGATGCGGGGCGCAAATGCCTGTTTGCATTTTTTGCGCGGGTAATAAACGATACAACTGGCGCAAGTCCATGCTAAATCCTGTGGCGGCACGCGCCCGACCGAAGCTCTTGCCCAAGTCGTCATAGCGTCCACCCAGCGCAATCGCATCGTGGCTGCCCGCGTGATACGCCGCGAACACCATGCCGCTGTGGTAGTGATAGCCGCGCAAATCCGCCAAGTCGATGCCCAGACTGGACACTTGCAACTGGCTGGCAACGGTTGCCAAATCATCCAACGCGGCGGTAATCGCAGGGTAGGACGGTAAAATTTGCCGTGCGCGTGCCAATACATCAGCGCATTCGCCGTACAGCGTGGGCAAGGCTAACAACGCGGCGCGCACGGGTTCATCCAAGGATTGCACTAACACTTGCAATGCCGCGCTGTCTTTGCTTTGCAAGGCGGTGAACAACGCGCTTTCCAGCGATTTGTCCAAGGCGGCGTGGCTGACCAAAGCGCGGAACACGCCGACGTGTCCCAAGTCCAGATGGACATTTTCTATGCCCAACAATGCCAACGATTGCAGCAATAATTGTTGAATTTCCACATCGCCTTGCAAGCCCGCGCAGCCGTACAACTCCGCGCCCAGTTGCAACAATTCACGCGTGCGGGTCAATCCAGCAGGTTGGGTATGCACCACGCTGCCCGCGTAGCATAAACGCGCAACCCCTTGATAATTCAGTAAATGTGCATCCATGCGCGCCACTTGGGGCGTGATGTCAGCGCGCAAAGCCAAGGTGCGCCCGCTGAGTTGATCCACCAGTTTGAAGGTGCGCAAATCCATGTCGTCGTTTAACAACAAGGATTCGGCATATTCCAACAAGGGCGGCGCGACCAATTGATAACCCGCTCGGCGCAACAGCGACAGCCATTGCCCGCGCATTTGTTCCACACGCCACGCCTCGTCGGGCAGCATGTCTTGAATATATTCAGGGAGTAACCAGTTTTGCATAAAATCTCTTTAAATTGATGGGGTTGGGGTGGATGCGCTGCCGCTTATCCACTCTACACCTAAATTCCCTCCCCCTAGCAGGGGGAGGGTTAGGGTGGGGGTAGGGACGTTCACTGGTCGCGAACTATTCAACCCCCATCCCCGTTGCCCCCTCGCTTCGCTCTCCCCCACTGCTAGGGGGAAGGAGCAGGTTCGCTATGAAATACTTATGGCGCGAGAGGGAAAGGAGTCTGAATTATTTCCCCGCCTTACCCGAACTCTTCAAGTATTTGAAAAAGGACGAGCTAGGGTCTAGCACCATCACATCGCTCTTGTTTTTGAAGCTTTGTTTATAGGCTTCTAAGCTGCGATAAAACGCATAAAACTCAGGGTTTTTGCCAAACGCGGCGGCATACAATGCAGAGGCTTTGGCATCGCCTTCACCCTTGGTTTGCTGCGCATCGCGATAGGCTTCAGCCAAAATAATCTCGCGCTGACGATCTGCATCGGCTTTGATTTTTTCACCTTCCGCAGCACCCGATGCACGCAACTCATTGGCAACGCGTTTACGTTCTGCGTCCATACGTTTATAGACCGAATCACTGATTTCCATTGGGAAATCGACGCGTTTTAAGCGCACATCCAGTACTTGTACCCCAATATCACGCGCATCTTTGTCTGCCTTGGTTCGCAGCACATCCATGATTTTATTACGTTCGCCCGACACCACTTCGTGGATGGTGCGCTTACCAAACTCTTCTCGCATAATCGAATTGACGGTTTGCGCCAATCGCGTATTCGCTAAGGCTTCATCACCATGCACACTGATGTAATACTGCTTTACATCCACAATGCGCCATTTCACAAACGAATCAACCAGCACATTTTTCTTTTCGGCGGTGATAAAGCGTTCAGGATCAGGTGTATCTAACGTGATGATTTGTGAGTTAAAAAAACGCACGTCTTGAATAAAAGGTATTTTGTACTTCAAGCCTGGCGTGTTTTCCACCCGCATGACTTTACCTAATTGAAAAACCAGCGCGGTTTTACGCTGATCCACCACAAAAAACACGCTGTTGGACACAATCAGCGCGACAACGCCCAACACCAACCAATTAGTAGTAGATTGTTTCATTATCGACCCTCCCGATCACGACTGAGCAAAGAGTCTCGCGCCCGTTGAGCGGCATTATTATCATTACTTGATGAACTTGCCACTGCCGAAGCAGCATCTACGACAACAGGGGTTGCCGCCGTGCCGCGACTGGTTTCAATTAACTTGTCCAGTGGTAAATACAACAAGCTATTGCCATTTTTCTGATCGACCATCACTTTGCTGACGTTGGTCATTACCTGCTGCATCATGTCAATGTACATACGATCACGCGTGACTCCAGGGGCTTTTTCGTATTCCACCAAAATTTGTTTAAAGCGACTCGCGTCACCTTCCGCATTGGCAATTACGCTTTGTTTATAGCCTTGCGATTCTTCAATTAAGCGCGCTGCCGTGCCTTTGGCGCGTGGCACCACATCGTTGGCGTAGGCTTGCCCTTCATTTTTTTGCCGTTCGCGGTCTTGCCCTGCTTTGACCGCATCGTCAAACGCCGCTTGCACTTGTTCTGGTGGTTGTGCGTTTTGCATGGTGAGCTTACTCACCACGATGCCTGTTTTATAACGATCCAGCATTTCTTGCATCAGTTTGGTTGCCAAGGTCGCAACTTGTTCACGCCCTTCGTACAACACATAATCCATCTTGTTTTTGCCGACCACTTCTCGTATCGCCGCTTCAGCCGCTTGGCGTACCAAGGTGTGCGTGGCAATCACTTGGGTATCCGCATCCTTCGGCAAGGAGTTGTTAAACAAGTATAGCGACGCATCATTTAAGAAATACTGCACCGCAAACTGCACATCAATGATGTTTTCATCATCAGTCAGCATCAACGATTCTTGCAGTTGTTTATTTTTTACATTCTCACGATAACCCACTTCCACTGTGCGCACTTGGCTGAGATTGACGATTTCAACCGACTCAATTGGGGCAGGAAAATGCCAACGTGGCCCCGCGTCGGTAATTTCTACTTTTTGACCAAAGCGCAACACCACGCCGCGCTGACCTTCTTTGACCATATAAAAACCACTGCCCGCCCAAATCAACGCAAGCACCGCGATAATCAACCCAACACCCGCGCCGCCCATGGCAGGACGGGGGGGCGTGTTTTTAGCATCGCCGCCTTGATCCCCCCCTTTTTTACCCCCATTGAACAGCTCTGCCACCTTGGCATTGAGCTTGCGCAATAATTCATCTAAATCAGGCGGGCCACCATTTTTGTTGTTACCCCATTGTGGATCGTTCAATCCCATGATTCTCTCGCTTGTTTAAGTTGTTTCTCTATCAGTTCATTGGCTTGGCGCGTTGCCCGTGTTTCTAGCAATAAAGTACGCAAATCTTCCAGACCTTCACCTGTTTTCGCGCTCAAAAAAACGCGGGCGATTCTACCATAATCGTCCCGCTGTACGCCCGCAGGCATATCCACTACATCAATTTTATTCAAAACTAGCACCTGCGGAATATCCGCCGCACCGATTTCTGCCAAGACTTTGTTCACTTCGGCAATCTGATCGCCATAGCAAGGATTGCTGACATCCACCACATGCAGCAGCATATCCGCTTGTGCCGTTTCTTCCAGCGTACTTCGGAATGCCGCAACTAGCCCGTGTGGCAAATGGCGAATAAAACCCACCGTATCCGACACCACGATTTCGCCTTGTCCTTCGGCATAAATTTTGCGCGAAGTCGTGTCCAAGGTGGCAAATAATTGATCCGCTACATACACATTGGCTTTGGTCAACTTATTGAATAAAGTGGACTTTCCTGCATTGGTGTAACCCACAATCGACACAGACAGCACATCATGGCGGTTACGGGCTTTGCGCTGTACCACGCGCTGATGACGCAATTTTTCCAGCCGCTCTTTCAATAAATGTACGCGGTGGTCCAGCTTACGTCTATCCAATTCCAGTTGCTTTTCACCTGGCCCACGCGCGCCCACCGCGAATTTTTGCTGACCCATATCCGCACCCTGACCCACCAAGCGGGTGGAGAGATAGCGTAGTTGTGCTAATTCGACTTGCACTTTGCCTTCGTGACTTTGTGCCCGTCGGGCAAAAATATCCAAAATCAACATGGTGCGGTCAATCACACGGGTGTTGAGTTCATTGGTGAGGTTGCGCATTTGCGCGGGCGACAAGTCGTGATTGAAAATCACCAGCGGGATTTCCTGCGCTTCAACCATCTCGGCAATTTCTTGCACTTTACCTGTGCCCGCAAACAACGCCGTATTCGGGCGTATGCGTTTGCTCTCAACCACCGCCACCGTATTCACGCCAGCGGTTTCTGCCAATAGCTTTAATTCTTCTAGACTTTCGGCATAGTCAGGCTCACCAAAATTGATACTGACTAAAATTGCGGATTCAGTTCCCGCTGATGTTTGCTGCATTATTCAACATCATCGTAAGAAATAGTCACCGCACGGGCGGGGACGATGGTGGAAATGGCGTGTTTGTAAACCATTTGGGTGACGGTATTTTTGAGGAGAACCACATATTGATCGAAAGATTCGATCTGACCTTGCAACTTAATCCCATTCACGAGATAAATCCCCACTTGCACGTGCTCTTTGCGCAAGGCATTCAAAAAGGGGTCTTGTAGTTGTTGTGCTTTCGTACTCATAATTTTTAGCTCTTGTTTTGTAACGAGGGGTTAGCACTTTACTGGATTATGTAGAGATTGTGAACCTGTTTACCGAAAAACCGTCAAAACCAACGTAGCGGGTTGCCCCATTTCGCAAATTAAGCCGTTCACTCATGACATTGTCATCTTCTATAATGGGACGTTGGGTATGATAAGCACCTGTACCTAAATTTTCGGGTATTTTAAGCTGCTAGTCGCTAGTCGTTAGTCGTTAGTTAATGTGGGAAAGCTGCCCTCACTATATTTTTTTACAATATATTCAAATAGATGATAAAAACATTTCACTCCAGCAACTAAAAACTAACGACTAGCGACCAACAACT
>JBASWK010000121.1:0-8188 GCA_049276435.1 Gallionella sp.
AAACAAGCTACGAATAAGCTCGTCCTTTTCGGCATGGCTGAGTAAATTGAGGTCGGGTATTGAAGTCATGTGGCAAACTGTACGTGATTTGCGCGATTAAAGCAAAGGGGGAGCTGAGTAGTTACATGTATTGCATCTTATAAATCACTCCAGACAAAAAGCGTTTACTTCGGTTAACACGATTCTCATAGCACTTTATTGGGAATTAGGCAAATACATATCGGCTAAAACCACGCAGGAAAATTGGGGCAAAGGCGTTGTCAAAGAGCTGGCAAGTTATATCAAAGAAAAAGACCCAACGCTAAAGGGATTTAGCGACAAAAATCTTTGGAGAATGAAACAGTTTTTTGAAACCTATGCACAACATGAAAAACTCTCGACACTGTCGAGACAATTGTCATGGAGTAACAATGTAGCCATATTTTCAAGGTCGCAACATATTCAAGAAATGGAGTTTTATACGATTTTAGCCATCAAAAACCATTACTCCTTCAGAGAACTCGATAGACAAATTAACGCTTCAACATTTGAGCGAACGATGATCGCCGACAAAAAACTCTCTACTGTGCTAAAGGGGTTGCCTCAAGATGTCAGCGGGGTGTTTAAAGATAGTTACATTGTTGATTTTTTGGATTTGTCGCAACCACACAGAGAAAAAGATCTTCAAATAGGGCTGGTAGAAAAGCTCAAAGCGTTTATTTTGGAACTTGGTATTGGGTTTGCTTTTATCGGGCAAGAGTATCGCGTACAAGTGGGTAATGAGGATTTTTACATCGATTTACTCTTTTTTCACCGTGCATTGCAGTGTTTGGTGGCGTTTGAACTCAAAGCAGGCAAGTTTAAACCCAGCGATTTGGGTCAATTGGAGTTTTACTTAGAAGCCCTCGATAGAGATGTGAAACAACCGCATGAAAATCCAAGTATAGGGGTGTTACTTTGCCGTGAAAAAAATGATGAAGTGGTGGAGTATGCGCTTAGTCGAAGCCTCAGCCCAACCGTTATCGCTGAATACAAAACAAAACTGATACCCAAAGAGCTACTGCAACGAAAAATGATAGAGCTGTATGAGCAGATAAAAAATGAGCGTGCTTAAATGATCGACTATAAAACCATTGCAGAATCCAATAACTTCATCGTGTTGGATAAATATACCAAGTGCTCGCAAATAAATCAGACCTATCAGAGTGAATACGATTTAGAAGGTGAGTTTATCGCCGACTTGGTAAACCAAGGCTATGATTATATACACGATTTAAACACACACAAGAAAATGCTGGCTAATGTGCGTGTGCAGGTGCAAGCCTTGAATAATGTGCAGTTTTTAGCGGTTGAATGGCTGCGCTTTGTTGTGGAATATTTAGATAATCCCAGCGATAACAGCCTCGACAAAACCCGTAAAATCCATAACAACTATATCCACGATTTTGTGTTTGATGATGGGCATATCCAAAACATTTACCTATTGGATAAGCAAAACATTGCCCGCAATAAAGTGCAGGTGATTAAACAGTTTGGACAAAAAGGCTCACAGGCGAATCGGTACGATGTCACCGTTTTGGTGAATGGGTTGCCGTTAGTGCAAATTGAACTGAAAAAACGCGGTGTCGCCATTCGAGAAGCTTTTAACCAAGTACACCGCTACAGCAAAGAAAGTTTTAATACCGACAATTCACTGTTTAAATACTTGCAGCTTTTCGTGATTTCAAACGGTACGGATAGCCGCTATTTTGCTAACACCACCAAGCGCGATAAAAATAGTTTTGATTTCACCATGAATTGGGCGAAATCTGATAACGCATTGATTAAAGACTTAAAAGATTTTACCGCAACGTTTTTTCAGAAAAACACCTTGCTGAATGTGCTGTTGCATTATTCGGTGTTTGACGTGAGCGATACTTTGTTGGTGATGCGCCCCTACCAAATTGCCGCGACCGAGCGCATTTTGTGGAAAATCAACAGTGCGTATCACGCAAAAAGCTGGAGCAGTCTTGAGGGTGGCGGTTTTATTTGGCATACCACTGGTTCGGGCAAAACCTTAACCAGCTTCAAAGCGGCACGCTTGGCGACTGAGCTGGATTTTATTGATAAAGTCTTTTTTGTGGTTGACCGTAAAGATCTCGACTATCAAACCATGAAAGAATACCAACGCTTTTCGCCCGATAGCGTCAATGGTTCAGACAGCACCGCAGGGCTAAAGCGTAACCTTGAGAAAGATGACAATAAAATCATTGTGACCACGATTCAAAAGCTGAATAACTTAATGAAAAGTGAAGGCGACTTACCCATTTACACCCAGCAAGTGGTATTTATTTTTGATGAAGCGCACCGTTCGCACTTCGGTGAAGCCCAAAAAAACCTAAAGAAAAAATTCAAAAAGTTCTACCAGTTTGGTTTTACCGGTACGCCTATTTTTCCACAAAACGCCTTGGGCGCGGAAACCACTGCCAGCGTGTTTGGGCGTGAATTGCATTCTTATGTGATTACCGACGCTATCCGCGATGAAAAAGTGTTGAAATTTAAAGTGGACTACAACGATGTACGCCCACAGTTTAAGGCGATTGAAACTGAACAAGACGAGAAAAAACTAACGGCGGCGGAAAACAAACAAGCTTTATTGCACCCAGACCGCATTCGAGAAATTACGCAGTACATTTTAAATAACTTCAGGCAAAAAACGCATCGCTTGCAAACCAATGGTAAAGGCTTTAATGCCATGTTTGCCGTGAGCAGTGTGGATGCCGCCAAGCTGTACTATGAGTCGTTTAAGAATTTACAGGTGGGCAATAACAAGCCGCTTAAGATTGCCACTATTTTTTCTTTTGCTGCCAATGAAGAACAAGATGCCGTAGGGGATATTCTTGATGAAAGCTTTGAACTCGCGGCAATGGATAGCAGTGCTAAAGAGTTTTTAAGTGCGGCAATTGTTGACTATAACGCGATGTTTAAAACCAATTACGGCGTTGATAGCCATGCGTTCCAAAACTATTACCGCGACCTTGCGATGCGGGTAAAAAACCAAGAGGTTGATTTGCTTATTGTTGTGGGCATGTTTTTAACAGGCTTTGATGCGCCCACGTTGAACACTTTATTCGTGGATAAAAACCTGCGCTACCACGGCTTGATGCAAGCCTATTCACGCACTAACCGTATTTATGATGCTACCAAGACCTTTGGCAATATCGTTACCTTCCGCGATTTAGAACAAGCCACAGTGGATGCCATTACCTTATTTGGTGACAAAAACACCAAAAACGTGGTGCTGGAAAAAAGCTACAAAGAATACATGGAGGGCTTTACCGATGTGGCGACAGGTGAAGCTCGGTGTGGTTATATGGACGTGGTGACGGCGTTACAACAACGTTTCCCAAACCCTGATGACATCGTTAAAGAAAAAGATAAAAAAGACTTCGCTAAATTATTTGGTGAGTATTTGCGTGTTGAGAATGTGCTGCAAAACTACGACGAATTTGCGGGATTAAAAGCCTTACAAAGCTTAGACATGACCGACCCTACAGCCGTAGAGGCGTTTAAAGCGAAGCACTATTTAAGCGATGACGACTTAGCGGCTATGCAAGCGATTAAGGTGCCAGCCGAGCGCACTATTCAAGATTACCGTTCAACTTATAACGATATTCGCGATTGGCTTCGCCGTGAAAAATCCGCTAACGAAAAAGGCACCTCCACCCTTGATTGGGATGATGTCGTTTTTGAGGTGGATCTGCTTAAATCACAAGAGATTAATCTGGATTACATTCTGGAATTGATTTTTGAACACCATAAAAAGCTTAAAGATAAAGCGGTATTGGTTGAAGAAGTACGCCGTTTAATTCGTGCCAGCCTTGGCAACCGTGCCAAAGAAAGTTTGATGGTTGATTTTATTAACCAAACCAACTTGGATAACATTCTCGACAAAGCCAGCATTATTGATGCTTTCTTTACCTTTGCTCAAGCTGAACAACAACGTGAAGCAGCAGAATTAATTAGTGCTGAAAACCTGAATGCAGAAGCGGCTAAACGTTATATAACAGCATCGTTAAAACGAGAATATGCCAGTGAAAATGGCACTGAACTCAATGCCGTCCTTCCCAAAATGAGTCCACTTAATCCGCAATACTTAAGCAAAAAACAAAGTGTTTTCCAAAAAATTGCCGCTTTTGTTGAGAAGTTTAAAGGCGTGGGTGGGCAGGTCTGAGCGAATTATTTGTACACAGCAATCCGAGAAGATACCCCCTACTCCGTTCAGGCAGGCTTTCATGTCAAACAATTTGTGGTTAGAGCTGCATAACAAAGTACTAAAATTGCAATTACCGTAATCATATGGTGCCACGAAAACAGGATTCCATTGATTTAAAAAGCCCTCGCAAGAGGGCTTTTTGTTGGGGGGCGCGCGTTTTATTGCAAACTGACTATCTCAGCGTGCATACCAATCCTTTGAGTTATTGGCGATTTTGACGACCAATAGCATGACAGGGACTTCGATTAACACACCCACTACGGTTGCTAATGCTGCGCCTGATTCAAAGCCGAATAGGCTGATGGCGGTGGCGACGGCGAGTTCAAAGAAGTTGCTCGCGCCAATTAACGCCGAGGGCGCAGCTACACAATGGACTACGCCTAGACGGCGATTGAGCCAATATGCCAGGCCTGAATTGAACAACACTTGAATCAAAATCGGCACGGCAAGCAAGGCGATAATCAGCGGTTGGGCGACGATGGCGTTGCCTTGCAGGGCAAATAACAGCACCAAAGTCAGCAACAACGCGCCCATGGAATACGGGGCGATGTGGGTCATGGCGGATTGAAACCCCGCTTCGCCGCGTTGCAATAACACGCGGCGCAGCAGTTGCGCCAAGATGACGGGGATGACGATGTAGAACAATACCGACACTAACAGCGTGTCCCACGGCACGGTGATGCTTGCCATGCCGAGCAACAGGGCGACTAACGGGGCGAAGGCGAAAATCATAATCGCGTCGTTGAGTGCGACTTGCGACAGGGTGAAATACGGGTCGCCTTTGACCAAGTTGCTCCACACAAACACCATCGCGGTACAGGGCGCGGCAGCCAGCAAAATCAAGCCTGCGATGTAGCTGTCGATTTGGTCTGCGGGTAGGTAATCGGCGAAAAGATGGCGGATAAACAACCAAGCCAAAAACGCCATCGAAAACGGCTTCACGCCCCAGTTGATAAACAACGTCACCCCGATGCCGCGCAGATGTTGTTTGACCTGATGCAACGCGCCAAAGTCGATGCGCAGCAACATGGGAATAATCATCACCCACACCAGCACCCCCACGGGCAAGTTGACTTTCGCCACTTCCAGCGCGGCGATGGCGTGAAACACGCTGGGCAAAAATTGCCCCAACAACACGCCGATGATGATGCACAGCCCCACCCACAGGGTGAGATAGCGTTCAAATAAATTCATCTTATTTCCTTTACAAACAATACACATTATTCCCTCCCCCAAGCAGGGGGAGGGTTAGGGTGGGGGTTGAAATCGTCGCGCGGATGAAAACCCTCAACCCCCATCCCACAACCCCTTCGCTACGCTCTCCCCCTCTGCTAGGGGGAAGGAGTAGCGTGGTGCTAATCCACCATCCGCCCAATTTCCGCCAGTTTTTCTTTCAAGGTCAGTTTGTCCAATTTTTCAATCGGCAAGCTCATAAACAACTGTATCCGTCGCGCCAATTGTTCAGCGGCACGGTTAAACGCCGCACGGCGGGCTTCGTCGCCTTCGACATGCGCGGGATCGGGGATGCCCCAGTGCGCAGTAGCGGGTTTGCCCAACCATAACGGGCAGGCTTCACCCGCCGCGTTATCGCATACGGTGAACACAAAATCGAATACAGGCGCGTCGGGTGCGGCAAATTCATCCCAGCTTTTGCTGCGCAAGCCGTCGGTGGCATAACCTTGGTGTTGCAGCCACTCCAACGCCCCCGCGTTCACTTTTCCTGCGGGTTTGCTGCCCGCACTATAGGCTTCAAACTTGCCCTGCCCCAACACATTGAACAACACTTCGCCCAAAATACTGCGCGCCGAATTGCCTGTGCACAATACCAATACCTTGTAAGGCTTTATTTCCATGATAATTTCCTCTATTCACATTGCTGATGCGATACGCCACACGTGTCCCCCGTGCAGCAATTTTCGGTTAAATACGCCAACATTTCGTTCATTGCTGAAAAATTCGCGGTGTAATACACAAAGCGACCCTCTTGCCGACTGTCAATTAAGCCCGCATGATTTAATGCTTTGAAATGAAAAGATAACGTAGCGGGAGATACCGCGAGTTTTTCCGCAATCGATCCCGCCGCCATGCCCGCTTTGCCACATACCACCAATAAACGATAAACCGCCAAGCGCGTGGGCTGCGCTAAAGCCGCCAAAGCGGTGACCACGTGTGCTGAATCCATGATTTTATATTTCCATTGTTAAACAACTATTAAAATAATAACGCAAATTAAAACAAAAATGTGGCGTAAATTCAATCTAATCTTCAAACTCCATTTTTATTTGCGCATGTCTGAAATGGTTTATTATTCAGCACCTCGAAAATCGAATTGACCGTCCATCTCGTCATGCCAGATGGCGGCGCGGGCAATGATTTTCTACAATTGGTCGCCCAAAAACGGTACGATGAGTTTGGCATTGAACACGCCACCATTCAGATTGAAGCAAGCAGACAATCATGCACATTGCACCCGTAACCTGTCCCACCTCGTCAACTGCCATACACAACACTTTGTTTTGAGGAGATTGAAATGAAACGTTTTTTGGGAATCTGTTTGCTATTGCCCAGTTTGTGCTTGGCCGCGCCTAATTTGACCAGTCCAGAGGGGATGACGGCGACGTGTGCGGCATTGCCTGTTCAGCCGAATGCTTTAAAAACCAATGCCGAACGGCAGGCGTTTGTGGTGTGTCACGATCTGGCATTGCTCAAGCAGATGGTGACTTGGTTTATGGAGGGGATCAAAACTTACGGCGGCAAAGGAAATAACCCAGAAAAACTAAACAGCGTATTGCACCAGGAATTTGGCTATGTGCGTGACCAATTGCGCATTTCACGTGATGTGTTGCTGCGTTTGAAATTGAAGTCTGGCGAAGGCTTGTTGCTCACGCCTGCCGCGTGGCAAATGGATTGGGACAGTAATGGCAAATTGGATGCGTGGGAACGCTATTTATTTGCGATTCCAAAACGCAATAACCAAGCATTTGAGGTGAATTTGCCCCGCAATCAAGAAACCTACTATCAGCAACATTTTGATTTACAGGCAAATTTTAGAGTCGATCACGGCGATGTGTTGTGGGCATTGGCGTACCATCAATTTGCGGAGGGCTTGATGGAAATACTGTTGGCGCATCGCTTAAATTTAGGCGATCCCAAAACGGGCTGGCTAGAATTGGTCGATTCTGCGGCAATGCGGCGCGCCCATCAACGCATCGGCGAAGGCTTCGCCAGTTCAGCCGCCATGCGCCGTGCTTTGTTAGCTGAAACCGATGACACGCTAGAATGGATTCCTAACCCACGCCAGCAACACAGCGTGTTCCCGCTAGCACTGGATGCGCAAGCGTTTGAGATTTGGGGACAAGTGATGGCGGAATTACAACCCTTGTGGGCGGGTAAAACCTTATTGGCGGTGGATGCCAGAGCAGGGGGCTTAGTGGGACAAGCCGCCAAACTCTGCCCAGCGGGGCAAGGTTTGAATCTAGCAACCTTTTTTCAACACCCCAATCGCTATCCATTCCGCCCCGAAGGTTGGCAAGCCGCCTGCCAAAACGTCGATGCCCAACACCCTGTTTCTGGTTTAGCCGCGCTGATGAACCAAGCCACCGAACGCGGACGTGCCAACCCCAATAGCCCAGCATGGCAATTTGTGCGCTATTTGTATTGGGTGAATTAAGCGCATCAGGTGTTATGTACAAGTAATTGGGTATTGAGTTGTTAGTCGTTAGTCGTTAGTCGTTAGTCGTTAGTTTTTAGTTTTGGGAGTGAAAATTTTTTATTATCTATTTGAATATATTGTAAAAAATATAGTGCCTGACAGATTTCCTCCATTAAACCAGCAACTAGCAACTAGCAACTAGCAACTAGCAACTAGCAACTAGCAACTAGCAACTAGCAACTAGCAACTAGCAACTAGCAACTAGCAACTAGCAACTAGCAACTAGCAACTAGCAACTAGCA
>JBASWK010000122.1:0-35236 GCA_049276435.1 Gallionella sp.
CGGGCGGCGAAATCCTGAAAAAGCGCGGCGCAATGGTGGAACACCTGTTCGGCACGCTGAAATTTCGCGCAGGGATGCACCACTTTTTAATGCGCGGTCTCGAAAAATGCCGAGGCGAATTTAGCCTCATGACCTTGAGTTACAACTTTACCAGGGTACTCAAAATTATTGGCTTAGACGCATTCAGGGATCACTGCGCCCAGCGTTCTGGAAAAACCTTGAAAATGACCTAAAATGCTCAATTTCCCCTTATTTTTTGCATTTTTAGCACCAAATTTGTGGGTTTTTGTGGTTTTGCGTTTTAAAAAATAATAGCCTAGAGATATTGAGGGCATGGGTGAGGATACTTTCATGGTCTCGTAAGGTGAATTCGCTGTTAGGCAAACCGCCAAGCCAAATTTCATTAAAGCAAGGGGGCTAATATGAATCTATCTGACACTATTTATGCCCATGCACCACTGCCGCTCACAACCACCGAAGCCTTTCTGGCGCGCTTCGCAGGTTGCTTGAGCGATGATTTTCCAGATGAAATTGGCGATGCAGATTTGGTAAATGACAGTGTGCGACAATCTTTAGAATGAAAGGCTATCTGCTGGATATCAATGTTTGGATCGCGCTATTAAAAAATGACACGGCAGTGAAAGCGCGAGTGCAGCGCGTTAAGCACTTTGGGAGATTTGCGATGAACACTAACACCAGCGATGCTTTTGCAGCGATTCACGATGCGGCGCAAGATTTGCAACGCGTAGGCGCAATCAGCAAAACCACGATGCGGGAGTATGACGCGCTGTGTTTGGCGACCACCACCGCGCTGAATGCGGCAGAAATCAAACGAATACGGGAACACGCGTGTGTCAGCCAATCGGTGTTTGCCCGCTATCTCAACACCAGCCCTTCTACTGTGCAAAAATGGGAAACAGGACAGAAGAATCCCAGTGGCATGGCGTTAAAACTGCTCCATCTCGTTGAAAAACATGGGCTGGAACTGTTGGTGTAATGCGTCAGGTGGGTTCGCATAAGCAAGCCACCATTTTCGCCCAGCAATTTGCCTGTTTACGCAACAACAAGGCGATGGATTTTTCTGACGTATTGCACGACGGATACCGATGTGAGGATTTGGAAGCGTCCGCGATGACATCAAATCCCGTATTGCATACGGGCTACGGTGGGGTGGATTGCATCTGCCCAAGGGTACGGGCAACGCGCCTGTACACAGCATCTTTTTGAAATATAAGGAGTTTTATCATGCAATTTCTAAACCCTAAAACCGATTTTGCCTTTAAACGCATCTTCGGCTCTGCCGAGAGTGGCGATATTTTAATCAGTTTGCTGAATGCGATTTTGGGTTTGAGCGCGCCGTATTGCATCGCGGAGGTCAGTATTCTCGACCCGTATCTCGCACCTGAAATTTATGGCATGAAGAACACCTATCTCGACGTGCGCGCCACCGATCAGCGCGGGCGGGAATACATCATCGAAATGCAGGTGTTGAACGTTGAAGGCTTTGAAAAACGGGTGCTGTACAACGCCTGCAAAACCTATTCGCGCCAATTGGCGACAGGCGAAGCCTATCAATTATTGACCGATGTCATTGCCATTAGCATCACCGATTTTGTGATGTTTGAAGAGTTGCCTGACTTGGTCAATAGCTTCAAATTCCGCGCCGCATCGGGCGAAGTGTATAGCGATGATTTAGAAATGGTGTTTGTGGAATTGCCCAAATTTAACAAGCCAGTCGATGAATTGGCGACAATTTTAGAGAAGTGGCTGTTCTTTTTGAAAAACGCAGGCAGCTTACAAGCCATCCCTAAAAATCTAACCACCGAACGCCCGATTGAACACGCCTTTCAAATCGCCAACAAAGTCGGCATGACCCCCGAAGAACTGGAAAGTCAAGAGAAACGCTTGTTTTATATCCAAGATCAATTGGGTGCGCTGACTAAAGCGGAACGTATCGGGCGAGAAGCGGGGATGCAGGAGGGGATTGAACGAGGCATCGAACAAGGTCGTCTAGCTGAAAAACTCAACATTGCACGCTCATTATTAGATATTTTAGATGATGCCACCATCGCGCTCAAAGTGGGGGTGGAGGTTGGGCAAGTGCGCGCTTTACGCACCGCGTAACATTGCAAAAATGCGTCTGCCTCGCGAACCAGACCCAATGTAACTCTACGGTAATTTTTCAAATCGGTAACGAATAATTCCACTCAATAAGCGAAGGAAATTTGATGCGTGCGCTCGGACTCTCTTTGATTTTATGCTGTTTATTTACTTTGGATGCCGCCGCATTCGGTGAATCTGGTTTTAGACCGATGCCGCCTGCTCAGGCGACGCAGGCTTGCCAAGGTAAGCAGCAGGGTGAAAGTTGTCGTTTTGATGCCCCTCGCGGTGAAGTTAGCGGAACGTGTCGCACGATGCCGAATGCTTTTGCTTGTGTGCCAGCGGGGAGAATGCCGCCGCAGGGCAACGTGGTTCAGCCTGCACAGGGTCGCCCCAATGGACAGCAGCGTGGTGCTGTGTCTCAGCCATTGCCCAATTCCGCCTCCATTGCGAACGTGATTTCAGCACCCAGTCGCGTGGTTGATACGGCGCAGGTTTATTGTTTCGATGACAAGGGGGCGGTCATCACTTGTCCGCAGCGTGGCGAAAAATTCTTCGGGCAAGATGCGCAATTCATCGGCACGCAGCCCACCTATCACGACAACCGAGACGGCACAGTAAGTGATCTCAACACGGGTCTGGTCTGGCAAAAGGCACATAACGCTAAACGTGTGGGCTATGACGAAGCAAAACGCGATTGCGAATCGCTGGCACTGGGTGGCAAAAATGACTGGCGTTTGCCTACGCTGAAGGAGTTGTTTTCCATCGCCGATTTCAGCGGCTCGCAAGGCACAGGGCGTTTCTATTTGGATAGCCGTTATTTTGAGATGGCGTATCCTAGCGCGAACGAAGATATGGGGCGAGAAGCCTCTCACCATCCCGAAATGATGGGGCAAACTTGGACAAGCACGATTTACACGGGCAATCACATGGGGCGCGGGGTGGAAGCGGCATTCTTCTTTAACTTCTTTGACGGTCATATCAAAAATGCGCCGACCTCAGGGCCGTTCACGTTGTTCCATCGTTGTGTGCGAGGCGCAGCCTATTTGACGCACAACAGTTTTCAAAAAAACAACAACGGCACCGTGAACGACGCAGCGACAGGATTGGTCTGGCAACAAGCTGACGACGGCAAGCCGCGTGACTGGTCTGATGCGTTGCATTATTGCAGCACGCTGAATCTGGCAGGCAAGCAGGATTGGCGTTTGCCCAATGTGAAGGAGCTGCAAAGTATTGTGGATTATGCGCGCAATGATCCCGCAATCGACACCAGCGTGTTTACCCAAACCGACCGCAACGGTTGGTACTGGTCTAGCACCACCCATGGCGACAATACCCGCATGGCATCTTATATTTGCTTCGGAAAATGCACATCTGCTCAAGGCATGGACACACACGGTGCAGGCGCACAACGTGCCGACCCAAAGACGGGCAATCCTGCGAACTACGCCTCACTGGGCGGGCAGAATGATGCGGTGCGGATTTACCACTATGTTCGGTGTGTTAGATAACGCTGTGGCGTGACGGTAGTTGTTTGACTTAAGGCTATAACCTCGGAAGCCCGCGTAGTAGGTATCTACACAATTTATAGCGCATTTTTGAGCATGCACCTGTTTTGATTGATTAACTCTAACATGATGATTGGTAATTAAAATCATAGCGAACCTGCTCCTTCCCCCTAGCAGCATAAGTATTCAGAGCGCCATGCGCACGCGGCACGAAATGAATGGTGCGCACGGCGCACCCTACTGGCTTTCGAGTAGGGGCTGCGAAAAAGAAGTGTGTCTTGCGTTAAAAAGTATATTCCAGTGCGGCGGAAACCAAGCGATAACGCCCGCCTGGTTGAAAACCTGCTTGTATATTGCTCAGCGCGCCTGCCGAACCTGCGCTGTTGATAACATAATCGTATTGGGCTTTGAGGACGGTATTTTTCATCCAATTCCACCGCACGCCCACAACGGCACTTTTTTGCCCAACATTTCTGCCTGCAAAGAGGGCGTTCAAAATAGGATTGGGGTCACTGGCAACTTTATTTGCCCGTTTGCCTGCCAAGGTCGCAAAGGGGGTAAATTTGCCAATATGGTAGCCTGCGGTGATTTCTCCTTGCGTCGAGTCCGCCACAAAACTTTCACCCGTGCTGAATTGCATCACTTCCGCGAGAAGGTAGCCCGTGCTGTTTTGGTAGGCATAAGTGAGGCTGCTATACCCGCTAGGCGTGTCTTGGACTTGATGACGATCTGCGAGAGCGTTGCCATTGGGCAAGGTGCGCAGCAGGGCGAGGGCTTGGTCTGTAGTGGGGCTGTGCAGGGTAAATCGTCCGCGAATACGCGAAAAACGCACGGTCGAATCGCCGACTTGTCCGAACAGGTTGATCCCTACGAGATTAGAAAACCGAATACTCACGTCACCAGGGATAGGATATTGAATCGAGCCGACATAGCCTTGTGCGGTAAAAGTGGCATCACCCCATTGGGTTTTGGCGGTGAGTGCCGCGCCGTCATACAAGTTCAACAGCCCCGATTGATACACTTCGGTGGTCTGACGTACCCATGCTGTCTTTTCGTCGGGGACGAGAAAGGATACAAAGGGTTGACGACCAATGCGTAGATCAATGTTGGGTGTGACTTGCCATTTTAAGGCACTGGCGGTGAGGTGCGGCACAAAGGTGTTGTTGTAGCGGTGTTCACTCGTCATTTGCAACATAGCGGAAAATTGCTCGTTGAATTGACTATCCACTTGCAGTATAAACCGACTATCGCTCAAAAAATCATAGGTTCGAGTTTTCCCCGCGCCGTTGGGGTGGTCAATGCCCGACGTATAATCCGCATTGCGTTCGCTGGAATAGGTCGCGCCTAGGACGGCCATGCCGCTCACTTTAAATAGTTTTTCTTCATCCGCGTGGGCTACGGAGGCGGATAACAGCGCGAGCAAGGCGCAATTCATGGGTGTTTTCATGGTGGGCAAAAAGTTAGTTTAAGGGCGGATGTTTTGTATCACAATGCAATGTTCAACTTTTAATTGGGTAGATAGAGGCGCGGCAGCGAATTCCGCAGCGTTGAGGTTGTGAAAGCAACTTAACGAAGGAGAATAATTATACCGCCAATAATCCTATCATTTATATACGCAATTTTCAACCATAACACCTAAAATTGCAGGGCTTATTTCCTAGCAGTTTATTCAGGAACATGCCGACGGTAAGTACCTGATGAAAAGTTTTCGTGTATTTCCCGCGACACGGGATGATGATGTGGGAGCGCACAAATTACACAGTCACCCTCGCAACACCCATCGCGCAATTTGTGCGCTCCCACGGCGTAAATGCCTCAAACCAACGAAAATACACAAAAACTTAGGGCTGGATACTTATGGGCAAGTATTTTGTGAATGAAACGATTGCACAGCATCTTCCAGTGTTCTGTAAAGCATTGCCAAATCGCTTTATCTTTACCCATAAACTTATCCAAAACCTCCATCGTAATCACTTCGCAATCTGCAAACCATCGACTTCTCAGCGGTGTTGTGACGATTTTACGGTAATTTGTCGTACACACAGCAGCACAAATAAATGATAAAGTCCTTACTTGGCATGGATCTTCTCCTTCGTTAAGCTGCTTTCATAACCTCAACGCTATGAGATTCGCCGCCGTGCCTTAATCTACTCAATTACAAGTTGAACATCCTGTAAACAATAAGAGGGGGTATTACCATGGATTCAAAAAGTCCGTTGCATGAAGTCGTCGTTATTGGTAGTGGTTTTGGTGGCGCGATCAGTTGCTGTCGCATGGCGCAAAAATGGGGAAAAGATGTTTTGCTGCTAGAGCGCGGTAAACGCTATCCGATGGGTTCATTTCCACGCACGCCGCATGATATGGCAAGCAATTTTTGGAGTGTGCCAGACGATGGTGTAAAACGACCTCAACATATACAAAAGCAATCCTTGCGTGGCATGTTTGATGTGCGCAATTACCCTAAAATGGATGCTTTAGTCTGTGCGGGTCTGGGTGGTGGCTCTCTTATTTATGCGAATGTTTTTCTCGAACCGCCCGACGAAGTGTTTAAGCGGGGTTGGCCCGCCGTGCTAAATAAAACAACGCTACAACCCTATTACACCGTCGCCAAATCGGTACTTAACGCCCGTCCTATTCCGCCTTGGCAAAATGATCCTCGCCGTAAAATTGTTCGTACCGAACTTTTTCAAGAATTTGCACAAGACCAAGGGCGCACCTCAAAGTTAGCGGATTTATGCGTGTTCTTTGGCAATAATCATCAACAGCCTACCGATATCGGTATTCAAGAAAAAAACCGTTACGGTGCAACGCAAACGTCCTGTACCTATTGTGCGGAATGCGATGCAGGCTGTAACACCCATTCCAAAAATACCGTTGATCTCAATTATCTGTATGTCGCGGAGCACGTCCACGGTGCGCAAATTAAAACTGACTGTTTAGCCGAAAAAATTGTGCCGTTGAACGCCAATGGTGAGGAAGATACGGTTGCCAATGGTGAACACGGTTATCGCGTTTATTATCGTGATCTCGATGAGGGTGCAAAAACGGTCGATACACGGCGGGTCATTCTTTCCGCAGGTACTTTAGGTACCAATGAACTGTTATTGCGTTGCCGTGATACCTTTGGTTCATTGCCAAGGTTGAGTCCCCAGCTCGGTAAACGCTTTTCGGGCAATGGCGATTTTCTGTCTTTTGTTATCGAAGGCAAAAAACCAGCCGATCCCAATTATGGCCCTGTTATTACCCAATACACCGATTACAACTTATTTGAAAAGCATGATGCGCAGCGGGCTTTTGTTTTAGAAGATGCTAGCTATCCTGCGTTTCTGGCTTGGGTTATCGAAGGGTTACAGCCTAGTTTAAATCCATTAGGCATGGTGAAAAAATTCTGGCGCGGTGTGCAGTCGCTGTGGCGAAAACTGGTGCAAACCCTCGTTGATGGGAAATGGAGCGGTTCTTTGGGCGATTTTTTTAACCAAATTCTAAAGGACGATGCCTCATACAACAGCAGCGTTTTGTTGTGTATGGGTTTAGACAATGGTGACGGTGAGTTGAAATTACGCGACGGCAATTTGGATTTGCATTGGCCACAAAGCAGTATGCCCTTGTATCACGCCATACTGGCTTGCGGTGAAAAATTCAAAGCATTCGTTCAGTCATGTTTTTTCATGCCATTGCCAACATGGCTATGGCCAGTACGCAATAATATCACTGTCCATCCTTTAGGCGGTTGCGCCTTAGCGGATAGTCCAGAGCAAGGTGTAACCAGTGCGAACGATAAAAATCGTGGAGAAGTTTTTGGTTATCACGGTTTGTATGTTGCCGATGGTTCTGTGTTGCCTAGCGCGGTAGGTGCGAATCCGATCGCCACTATTTCAGCGGTATCCGAATGGATAGCTGAAGGCATTACGGGCATTAAGCCAAGCGATGATTTAGGCATGTGATTTTAAATCCCCCTAACTTCCCTTTTCCAAAGGGGGCTGGGGGATTTGAAAACAACCCATTAACAAAAAATCCACACAGGACACGCATCATGACTACACAAACACCATCCCCTATTGCCTTTCAATTTACCGAAGAAATGAAAGGCTATCTTGCCGTCGATGAAACAGCTTATGAAGACGGCTATCGCGAAGGCAAAGCTGCCGACGTTTTTTTCATGTTTCATTTAACCATTAAAACTGACGATGTTGATGCGATGTTGGTATCGCCAGCGCATCAAGCTCAAGCCATCGGCTATATCGAAGGCGATATTGTCGGCGGTCGCCGCCCTGTCTTATCGGGCGTTTTTAATTTGTTCGTCGATACCGCTGACGCTAATCGTAAAGAAATGCGTTACCGATTGTTTTTTGAAAACGCCCAGGGTCAAGCCATGACTTTTAGCGGTTTTAAAAGCGTACAAGACAACGCAGGTCCTGACATTTGGCATGACACCACGACCTTGTTTACCAATCTCTATTTCGGGCATTTGCAAGCCGATCAAGAAGCAGGCGCGGAATTATACGCGACAGGCATACTGCATATTGAAGTCTTGGATTTCATGCGCCAGTTGACTACCATGCAGGCGGACGCGCCCACCTTGCCAGAGCGGCTAGGTGCAGTGGAGCGTTTTGGTAAATTTTTCTTTGGGGTGATTTGGGATACTTACGCGCCGTCGCTCATGCCCAAAATGGGGACATTTGAACGAGAAATTCCGCTCTACACCTTAGAAGGTGTGCGCGATGCGCAAGTCACCACCCACCCTTACACAACGGCAGATAAATTGGGGCAAAGTTTATTACGCTTTCAACGCGCCCCTTGTGATGACGTAGTCGTCATTATTCACGGGCTGACCACATCTAGTGACATGTTCATCATGCCCGAACATTACAATCTCGTGCAGTATTTACTGGACAACGGTTTTAGTGATGTTTGGACGATGGACTATCGTATGAGCAATCGTCACCCCTATAACCTACATCGCAACCGCTACAACATGGATGATATTGCGTTATTTGATCATCCTGCCGCGATTGCGACGGTACGTCGCGCGGTTGGTGAAGGTAAACGTGTGCATGTGATTTGCCATTGCCTAGGATCGGTATCATTCATGATGAGTTTGTTTGGTAAAACGGTCACGGGTGTGCGCAGTGTCATCGCCAACAGTGTCGCTTTAACGCCACGCATACCAACATGGTCAAAAGTAAAATTAAATCTAGGGCCGTTTTTTTGCGATTACCTATTAGGTATTGAATACCTCAATCCATCGGCGCGACGCGAACCAGGTTGGTCAGCAAGTAAAGTGTTGAGTTGGGCGGTTTCGGCTTTTCATCATGAATGCGACTCGCCCGAATGTCACATGCTCAGCTTCATGTGGGGTACGGGTTTTCCCGCTTTGTACAACCACAATAACTTGCTCGATGTCACCCATCGACGCGGCGGTGATTTATACGGCGGCGTGAGTGTCAATTATTATCGCCATGTTGCCAAAATGGTTGCGGCAAATAGCACAGCGGTGAAGTTTGAACCCAATAACCCTCGTTATAACTTGTTGCCGAACAATTACTTTGACTATGCCAAAGAGATTGAAACGCCCGTACTGTTTATAACAGGACAAGAAAACCATGTCTTCACCGACTCCAATATTGTCTGTCATCAACGCTTACAGCAAATCGTCCCCAATCGTCATGAACTGCAAGTTTTCCCGCATTACGGGCATCAAGATGTGTTTATGGGTAAAAATGTCCACGTCGATATTTTTCCACGTTTACTCGCCTTCCTAAAACAACAACAGCACTAGAGGAGAACTGACATGACGGTAACGACACAAAATGCCCCCTTGCCCGCGAATTTTCATATGCTCGAAGAAGCCAGCGAAGGCCGCCCCAATCGTTTATGCGTTTGTTTGAGCGATTTGCATTTCACCGATGGCACAGTAGGCAACCAGAGCGCGGAAGCCGTCGTTTGGCAAGAGATTTTCGACAACATTGTCGATATGTGCAAGGACAAAGCGATTAAAGAGTTAAACATCATCTTAGTCGGTGATGTCGCCGATATGATACGCACGGCGCAATGGGCAAAAAATGAGGTCTATCCGTGGCAACGTGAACACCCGCGTTTTAAAGAAATACTGCGTGACATCATGACGGGCATCATTAACGAACATGCCAAAAAGGAAACGGGCTTTTTCTATTTGTTGCAACAATTGCCGCAACAATTTTCTGAAAACACAAGCTGCGTCATAAAAACGCAGGCACTATTGGGCAATCACGACAAAGAAATATTGGCTGATGAGGTCACTTTGCAAATGTTTTACGAAGACTGCCTAGGTCAACCTGTTAAGACATTATCCAAAGCCTATCGTAGCTGGATAGGCAAAATGTATTTTAATGATGAAAATTATTATGCCGACGTAAACAGCGTGCCGCGCTTGCCGTTTTATTGGGGCGATACGGGTTTTCGTTTATTTGTCACCCACGGACAATGGCGCGATGAAGACAATAGTCGCCGCATTGACACGCAACAAGGTAAAAAAGGTTGGCAAGTGACTGATGGCTGGCAACTTGACGTTTGGCAAGCCTTGGATTTCGCGCCTTTTACGCAAGCCTGTTTTGGTGACACCGTGGCGGCGGGTGTGTTATCGGGTTTTATTTATCATGCAAAAGTAGCGTTGGACAAATTAAAAAACACAAACATTACGCCGCAAGCACAAGATGAGATTTCTCGACTTGAAAAAATACTCGATGAATTGGATTTGTATCGTCCTACCTATGCCGCTGTGCAACGTATCATCGAAGAAACTTGGCGTTTACGGCAAAAATCCCTCCCCAATATCGGAACCATTATTGAAAAAGAATTGTTGGATTCTATTCATAGGTGGTTGGCGTGGGACTTTACCTTAGAAAGTACGACACCTGCGCGACGAAGCGTGTTGAAAGTTGCCCGCCCAATCGTGAGGGTTCTCAAAGCCTTGGGGGCTGGGGTGGAACTGGGCTTTATTTATGCTGTCATGTGGTTGCTAACCAAACTGAAACAAGGTTTCTTTCACACAGACGCGCCTTCGTACAAAGAAATGCTCACTTTCCCTGGGTTTTTATCCGAATACCGTCAATACGGTTTTCGTATTCATGGTGAAGGGCATACACACATCCCCTTGCAGGCGGAACTCTCTTTTGACAAACCCGAAAATAGACCCAATTACACCTACATCAATTTTGGTACATGGCGCGACCAAATTGTATTAAAACAAGAAAATGGCTACAGACGACGTGGATTTGGTCGTGTACTTAGCATCATAGACTTCTCTGCAACATCCCATGACGCAGAGCGTTATTTTGCCTACTGGGTTGAAGACGTTATTCACTGGGGAGATCGCTTGGATAAACTCTAACGGTCTGTGGGCGTGAATAAATTCGCGCCCACTTCGTGTGAGAATGCGGGCTTTTCAGTTAACGCGGGACACTTTAGTTGGAGACCAAGGGGTAGCGGCTGAGAAGGGGAAAGAGGAAAGGGAGAAGGGGTGGCGGTGCGATGGTTTGTTTCACGTTCACCATATATTTTTGTGAAACGTGAAATGTGAAACAAACCATTGCACACACAAGCTCAACATTCCTTCTCCCGCAAGTGGTCGAAGGGCGAAAAGCATTCCTATGCTTGATACAAACACACCTGATTCCGTCCCTCGCTTTTGGCGCGGTAGAGGGCTTGATCGGCTTGATTGAGCAAGATGTCGATATTGGTGTCTTTCTCGTTGAGCGAGACGATACCGATGGAGACCGTGAATTGCAGCGGCAGACCGCTGTCAAGTTTCACTTGGGTAGCGGCGAGTGCAGCGCGCAGCCGCTCGGCGACATCACACGCTTGTTCACGCGCAGTCTCTGGCAACAGCACGGCAAACTCCTCGCCGCCGATCCGCCCGATAATATCGACCGTGCGTAAAGTAGCGAGACAAACTGCGGCGAAGCGTTGCAAGACGATGTCGCCAACCTTGTGACCATAGGTGTCGTTGACCAGTTTAAAATGGTCAATGTCTATCATCAAAATAGACAACTGTCTGTCGTAGCGCACGGTGCGTGTCAGTTCGTTTTCTGCCTGATTCAAGAAATGGCGACGATTGTCCAGTCCAGTAAGATAGTCGGAATGCGCCTGACGCTCCAATTCATCATGTACCTGACGATTTTCAATGGTGACTGCCGCCAGATTGGTGGCAAAGACGATGCGTTCGAGATCATGAGGTTCTGGGCTGCGCGGCTCCGTGTGATAGGTTGCGAATGTGCCTAGCACTTTGCCTTTCGATGAGAGGATAGGCTCTGACCAACAGGCGCGTAGTCCAGCTTCCTGCGCAAGCTGGCGATACGCCGCCCAATACTCGTGCGTCATGATGTCCTCCACAATCACACGCTCTCCGAGAGCTGCCGCAGTGCAGCATGAACCCACGCCGACTTTAATCTCAATCCCGTTAATCGCTTGAACATAGAAAGTGGGCAGCGTGGGAGCCGCAGTTGAAAATAGATGGGTGACCTCTGCGTCCGCCAGCATGATGCTACACAACGAAGTTTTATCTTCGGACTCCATATACGTCACCAAAGCATTGAGAATAACGGTCAGTCCAGCATCTCGTGCGACCATTTCCAACATAGAGTCGTGTGCTTGCATCCGTTGCTCGGCTCGCCTACGTTCTGTGATGTCGCGTATCACCACCTGAATGAACTCTACCTGCCCAGCGTCATCAAGTTCTAGGGTTCCCCGAATCAAACCGTAAAATGCACCGCCGTTTGATGTCGCAATCTCGCTTTCAAGACTGAGTTCGGTGCCTGTTTGGGTCACTTGGCGAACCATCTGCTCAAAATACGCGGCATCTGGCAGCCCTGCCACCTGTGTTGGCGTTTTACCTAGCACCTCATCTGATCGAAACCCGAGCACCGATTCAAACCTAGGATTGACGTAAACGAAGCGCGCATCCAGATCATAGCGCACCACGACATCAGGCAAATGCTCCGCAAGCGTGCGGAACTTGTGCTCACTTTCGACCAGCATCCGTTCCACCCGTTTGCGCTCGGTGATATTCAGGACAAAACAGGTTAGCCCGATAATCGCGCCATCCCCGCCACGAATCGGCGCAAAGAAATTTTGCCAGTAGAGACGTAAAATCGCTTCGTCGCCATAAGCATCTTCCGTGATAAAAGCTTCGCCCGCCAGCGCACGATCAAATCCTTGGCGGGCTTTTTCTCGATCAGGATGCGCGCCGATTACGGCTAGCATATTCACGCCGATGGCAATCTCTTTCCCCCAAATTGCATACATCGTTGCGCGGTGTTTTTCATTGAAGGCTAAGTAGTGGTAATCACGATCCAACGCGAAGACAATCACTTCTGGTGAACTTTCGAGTACCGCTTGCAGCAATGTCGCATGATCGCGGGTTCGCGCTTCACTCGCCCGTAGCATATCCTCCATCTGCTTACGCTCGGAAATGTCCTGTACCGTACCCACCATGCGGACAGGTTTACCGCTCATATCCCGAAACACACTGCCTTGCGCATGAACCGTGCGCACACCCTTGCTAACCGAAACCACGCGATGATCGAGATCAAACGGCACATCTTGCTCGAATGCTAATTGGACGGCGGATGCCACCCTCTCCAAATCATCTGGATGCAGCGATGATTTGAAATCTTCAAAGCTAGGATCAATTGGGTATTTGTCTGGGGTGTAAATTTCGTAAGCCATCTCCGACCATTCAACGCGCCCCTCAACAACATCCCAGTCCCAACTGCCAATTTTGGCTATTTTTTGGGCATCCGCCAGCATTTTTTTGCTGCGCAGCAAAACGTTTTCGAGCCGTTTACGTTCGGTAATGTCACTAAAGCCCACCATCTGACGATGTCCAACCCAAGCGACATACACCATGATGGCGCGCATAGTGCCATCTTTGCAGGTGATGTTCGCTTCTAACTCAGGCGGCGGCATATTATGCAGTTGCGCAGCCGAGACGGCCTTTCGCCAATTGCCGACAACAGTTTCTCGGTAATGATCGTCAGGGTAGGCGCGTCGATACCACGTTTCCAGATTCGGCAGGTCATCCAGGGTATAGCCGAATAGCTGGGTGAACTGACGATTCACATACTCGATGCGTTCCTCGTCCTCTGACCAGATCATGGCGAAGGGGGCAAAGTCCAAAATATCCTTGAGCTGGATGCTGCGCTCGGCATGGACACTGACATCGCGTTCTAGTGCGACTTGGCGCAACCTCGCCAATCCGCTGGCAGCCAATATCTGCGCCATCTCGACCATCATATTCATGAGGTCATCCACACGCTGCTTATCGACCACGGGGATTGCGGCAATGGATGCGAGATAAGATGTTTCATCAAACCCCAGTTGCGCAGCCTGAGCGCGGAAGAAGCGCAGGTCTGGCGGGGTGTGCAGTATTTGCCCTAGGAACAACGTTGCCAATTGGCGACCTTCTATGACGACGGGCGTGGCGTAATCCATCAATCCGTTCTGGCATAGCCGCCCCGTGACACAACCGCCATGCAGATTGCGCATTAGCTCCAGATTGCTCTCGCGGCAACGCTTGGCGGCGACAAGATGGGTTCGGTGGAAAACAGCACAGGCGTTGCTGCCAGAAGACATGCACAACAACTCGCCATCTGCATCCACCACCCCATTCGGAATGCCCGTCGCCCGATAAAATTTGTCTAATAGGCGTGCAAACGCCGCAACATCAAGTAAGTCACTGAAACGATAGCTGTTCTCGTCATATTTTTTGGGGGTATCTAAGGACATGATTGTGTATCCCATCACTATGAATAACGAGCAGTCTAAAGGCTTAGTGCAGTCGGGTGCAATCGTTATTGCGCCGTATGACGTATTGATTTTTCTCCGCGTTCACAACCTCTTTCGCGTGAGACTACTTTTTCTAGGTTTATTTAGATGAGTGACGACATGCGCAACGTCTATCGCGGATTTGTCTTGACTTAAAAACCTATCCACGCGCACACTGAACGCGCTACGCGACTATTTGTCGTATTTTAAAAAGAGGACACTGCCATGAAAAACATCTCCAGCTTACTACTCTGTCTATGCCTAGGCAGCTTTGCGCTACCTGCCGCTGCCATAGAAGAAATCACCAATGCAACGCCCATAGAAGCGAGTGCGGCTCCTATTAAATCCGCCGTTCCCGTCGTACCCGCTGCGCCTAAGCTCAAAAAAACCAGTCTTACTTTTATGGACTCTAAATTATTTGATACCAGACTCGCCAAGGAGCTAGATTCAGGCAAAGACGAGGTGGTCATCGAAATCTCTGGTCGTATGCCCCTTAACAATATCCCTGCTCGCGTTGATCGTTGGCTGGTCACCTCAGCGGACGAAGGAGGAACGGTTGAAACACTCCCTAGCCCCCAGAAAACGTATGATCGGGGATTTATATCCATTATTCCGATGGTTTTTGATTCCTTTGGGGGATTTTTGAAAAAAATGAACGAAGAGAGAATGTATGGAACCATTAAGCAATACGACACCAAAATCTATTATCGTAAATCAGAGAATGGTGATTCTCTCATCGACCGTATCGTGTTAGTGAAGCGAAAACCCGCAGAACATCATTAAGCTGGATTGGCACTTGATACGGATACATAGCGCACCCCACGTCGTGCCGCCATATGCTGCCCCATTGCTTGTTGTTGCGCGGGTGTTAGCCAGCGTGTCGCCAACGGTAATAATGCCTGCTCTTCTAGCGTGATATGGTCGCGATAACAGCGCGTAAAAGTATTCGTGAACAGTAGCACATTTTCGCCAGTGACCAGTTGCAACAACACTTGGCGTACCGCCTCCCATGCGGCGAGCATCACCACATGTTGTGCTAATAAGCTGTCCAATAACGCGTCCAACGATGGCTCTTCTCCCGCTGCTGCCTGCCTGAGGGCGGGGAAAAGATCATTTTCTTCATCAAGATGGTGAAATTGTCCTGCGGTATCGAAGTAGCGCAGCACCCGTTGTGCCGCTTGTTGTGCTGACACATCGCAGCCATGAATGGCTAAATGTGCCGCTAATTTTTCCAAGGTATCGCATTGTTGCAAAATTTTGCCATGACAGGCATGTAGCATGGCGGTGGGCTGGTCAAAACTGACCGCTTCTGTTTGATGAGTGGTGATTGAAATCATTTGTGAGTACACGAAAGAACGCTCTGCAATCAGCGCAACAAGATGACGATAGCATAAACACCCGTGATGCTGTCCACCAATAAAATCAACCATGCCAATCATCAACACCTTGATCTTCATCAAGCATACCATGCGCATTTGCAGCGATCCTTACCTGCTAAAATCATCCTGCACATTAGGAGTTCCAAATTAAAATCGCCCCCCTACCCGCTAACGAACAAGAACGCCTCGCTGCACTTCGCAAATATGACATTCTGGATACCGAATCAGAAACCGCTTTTGAAGGCATGGTGCAGTTAGCGGCATACATTTGCCAAACCCCCATTGCCGCTATCAGTCTGGTGGATGAGCATCGCCAATGGTTTAAAGCCATTGCGGGGCTGGATGCGAAAGAAACCTCGCGGGATATTGCGTTCTGCGCCCATACCATCCTACAGGACAGCATGATGATCGTCCCCGATGCGCAACAGGACGAACGTTTTTTTGACAATCCCTTAGTGACCGCCGCACCCGATATTCGGTTTTACGCAGGTGTGCCATTGGTGACAACACAAGGATTTCACTTAGGCACGCTGTGTGTCATCGACCGTGTGCCGCGTGTGCTGACTGCTGCGCAACTGGATGCGGTCAAAGTGCTGGCGGACAATGTGATGGCGCATCTTGATTTGCGGTTGTCGCACAAAAATATCCGACAATATGTCAATGACTTACAGCTGGCCGCCACGATCTTTGAGTCCAGTAGTGAATCTATGATTATCACCGATGCGGAAAATCGCATCATCACGGTTAACCCAGCCTTTACGGTGATTACGGGATACAGCCTCAATGAGGTGGTCGGGCGCAACCCCAAACTACTGAGTTCAGGAAAGCAGGGCAAGGCATTCTATCAACACTTATGGCACACCCTGAACCGCGAGGGGCATTGGAATGGCGAAGTGTGGAACTTACGCAAAAACGGGGAAATGTTTGCGGAATGGCTCTCTATCAACGTGATTTACAATCCTGATGGCTCGACGCGACTGCACGTTGCCATTTTTTCCGACATCACCGAAAAGAAACAAGCGGGAGAATTGATTTGGAGACATGCTCATTATGACCATCTCACCCAATTGCCTAATCGGCGATTGCTGCTGGATAAGCTCAAGCGAGCCTTGGCGGAGAGCGCACAACAAGGGCTGGCAGGCGCGCTGTTGTTCATCGACTTGGACAACTTCAAAACCATCAATGACACACTAGGTCACGACACGGGGGACTTGCTACTCCAACAAGTGGCAAAACGCTTGAGCGCGTGTGTACGCGAGGGTGATACCGTCGCCCGTTTTGGCGGCGATGAATTTGTGGTGATGCTGGAAAATTTAGGCGACACGTCCACAGACGCAAGGCTGCTCGCTGAAACGGTGGGGAAGAAGATACTCTCAGCCTTGAATCAACCCTTTCAGTTTGCGGCAGGCGACTATATCAGCACCCCCAGCATCGGCATTGCCCTGTACCATGGCAAGCAGCACGCGCTAGAAACACTGCTAAAACAAGCGGATATCGCCATGTACCAAGCCAAAAATGCAGGACGGAACACCATGCGTTTTTTTGAAATATAACTAAGGTACGCTGCCAAGACTAGATGCGAAGCCCAATAACCACATCATAAACGCGCAATTTAGCTTCACTGCGTTTAATTCAGCTTATTGATGATAAACTCACACAACTCACCGTTTCTGAAAGATTGCTGTTAGTAGATGCGCTTGCTGGCTTGTTTCAAAGGGTTTGTTCTACGTTAGGCGGCGGTAACGCCCCGATTGCTGACTAACGAAACTATTCGGGGTAAAGGGAGTTGAAAATATGAACTGGTATCTGGGTGTTCTACAAAAATATGCTGAATTTAATGGGCGAGCAGGGAGACAAGAATATTGGATGTTTTTTCTTTTCAATATCATTATCGCCTTTGGGCTGGGAATTTCCGTGGGCATTTTGCAATCGATACTCGGTGTCGATTTGGGCTTCATCGCAATGATTTATCAGCTCGCCATTCTGATTCCAAGCATCGCGGTAGGTGTTCGCAGAATGCACGATACCGATCGTAGTGGGTGGTGGCTCATTGTCCCTATCGCAGGGTTTGTTTTTCTCTTCTTAGATGGACATCCGAACAGCAATCGCTTCGGGGCAGACCCGAAAGCAGGTCTCGCTGAATAATTTAGATTGAAGCGCAAACTCGCGCAAGGCGGATTCGCCGCAAGGCAATCCGCCATTTATCCTATTGGCAGCTCCCATCAGATGCAACCATTCTCATTTTGACCGTGGGTACGACAAATTCGTACCGTTGCTTGTGAATAAGGCTTTTTTCGCCCTCTCGGGCGATGTACGAATGAATTCGTACCCACAAAATCCCACTGTTTAGTCAAAATGAGAATTGCTGATGCACAAGGGACTTGGTGTTCACAGTTCACGCTAAAAATGAGGCGCGGCAGATGCCGTTTAGGCAATTGAAAAATAGAAAGTCAAAAATGACACAAAAGCGGGGTTGTGGTTCAATAAGCGACGAATTTTTTCAGACTTCTTTAACTGCTGAAATGCCGTGTTATTCGATTTATTCATCTGGCTAAACAACGCCCTCGCCGCACTTATGCGTTCATTGCGTAGCCGAGTGCAGTCCAAATTCAATAGGTCAATCGTATAACGGGCTGCTGTATTGTCATTCGCCGCCAACATTGCCCCTGTTTGTTTGCGATAAGTGAAAAAAGTCCCCATATCGCTGCGCTGTACGGGGTTCAAAAAATGAAGCTCCTCAAAGCCATCGCCTTTTTTATGCCCGCATGAATGCACATCTTCTGGTCGGTAAATGGCTTCACTTCCACAAAGATCACCGTTACAAGATGCCACTAAATTGGCATAGTCAAAGGTGCGCTCTGGTGAGCCAGTTTTCTCATTTTTAGGATAAACATGTTCAATATGGGAATCCGTTTTGCTTATTTTGCGCTCGCAATAAATGCACAACGCAGCCTGTTCGACAATCAAATGCTGATGCAATGCTTTTTTACAGTCCCCCATTGCCTGATTAACATCAAAATCGCGCCATTTGGGATTTAAAGGCAGTTGCTTTTTGCACGTTTCAAAAAAGTCGGGGCTATTGCCCTTCTGCACAAAACGCATCTCAAACCTCATCCCGCAAGTCAATGAAAAATGCCATTTCTTGCATAAATTGGGAATTTGAACCTTCGCGTTTTAATAACTGCGCTTTTGTCGCGAATGCGGCTTCTGAGTTTTCTTGTCGTTTTTCAACAAATTGCCGATATTGCTCTCGAAGCTGTGCAACTTCACGCGGTAGTGGCTCTACCCCCATAATTTCAGACAAAATTGAATTCACATCGACACTAGAGGGCGGCTGCCTATAATCCAATTGTTTAATTCTATTGCCATCTTTATACAGCACAATCAGGTTTTGATATGGCGTATTGGCAATAATCTGCGGCGAATGGGTGGCGATAATAAATTGGTTGTTGTGACCGATTCTGAGGTAAAGCTCTACGATTTTTTGTTGCCATGCAGGATGTAATCCTAATTCCGCCTCATCAATCAAAATGATGGAATCGGATAACTTCAACATTTCTAATCCAACGACTTTGCCATACAGTTGCTTTTCACCATCACTGAGTTGGTCAATGGTGAGTCCTGAATTATTTAAGTTGCAAAACAAGGGTCTATTCGAGTGTAGTTCTGAATCAAGAGCCTCTAATTTAGTATTGAGCAACACCCCCTCAAACAAACTATTAAACTGGTCAATCGCTTCTTTTGTTCTGCTAACTGGGTCGGGTTGAAAAGATTTTCTTTCAATGCTTAATACAAAATCTCGGATGTAGCCTTCTATTTTTGCCAGCAATCCATCTCCCGAAATAATATGTTCTAGCTCAATTGTTCCTTTGGAGATCGCGTTATTGTTGCTTCGATACGTCATGCTGCCAAATTTGAAGTAAACTTTTCTATTGTGATGTCGGACTGGGCGAGGGGCAGCGGGCGGGGTGATATACGGGGATTTGGTATGTGAAACTAGTTTACTAGGGGGGTCGTAGATTGCCTCCAACAAACTCGTCTTCCCGCACCCATTCACCCCCGCAATCACATTGACGACATTGCCTGTGGTCGCATCCGCCGTTGCACCGCTAGGGAACTGAAAACTCACTTCGATGTCTTCCAACACGCGGAATTTTTTGATGTTAATTTTTTCAAGGTACATATTTTTTGCCTTTACGCTTTGTGCCAATCGGAACGAAGGCGGGATTAGACGCGATATTGTGGGGCATCGCAAGCATAACGCATCAAGGCGATTACCCTTTTCGCACCGCGATCATCACCGCCCAAATGCCCAGCGCGATATAGCACAGCAGCGACCATTCGGGGATGCCAAGGGTGAGAAAGGTCCAGCCTTTGGCGGCGCATTCGCCTGAGCCGTGCATCAGTTCTTTCAGCACATTTGCCATCGGCATGGTTTCTAGCATGTAGTCCAAGCCAGGGCCGCAGGCGGGGACTTGGTCTTTGGGTAAATGCTGAATCCAGATATGGCGCGATGCCACGGCGATGCCTGATAGCGACAGCACACCAATCAAACCCGCATAAATCTGCTGACCTGTTTTTTTCGGATGATGCAAGGCGGCGAGAATAAAGCCCGCCATGATGACGATAAAAATCACCCGCTGCACCATGCACAAGGGGCAAGGGTCTTGATGTTTAACATATTGTAAATAAAAACCAAATCCCATCAGTCCCATCACCACCAGCGCGCCGAGGAGATAGAGGATGCGGTTAGAAAGCGAGTGCCAAAGTTTTTGCATGGGAGTCCTTTTGTTGGTGAAGAGGGAAGAGAGAAGGGGGAAGAGTATAGGGGATTTTCCTTCTCTCTTCCCCCATAAGTATCTACACAACTCTCTATTACTTGCCAGATTCATGCCCCCTCGCTTCGCTCTCCCCCTAGCAGGGGGAGGGTTAGGGTGGGGGTTGAAACTTTCACCTATAACGAAGCATTCAACCCCCATCCCAACCTTCCCCCTGCTAGGGGGAAGGAGTAGGTTCGCTATAATTTTAATTACAAATCATCATGTTAGAGTTTATCAATCAAAATAGGTGATTTTTCAGAAATACGCCATAAGTTGTGTAGATGCCTATGCTCTTCTCCCTTAACCCTTCCCCAGTTTTTATTCCGCCTCTTCAATCCACGCCGCTTGGATCGCTTCGAGGATTTTTTCGTTGCTGTGGTTGGGGTCGTCTTGAAAGCCGTCTAATACCATGACCCATTGATGCAAGTCGGTAAAACGCACATAGCGCGGGTCAACATCGGGATGGGTGTCAGTCAGTGCCATCGCGATGGGGTAAATGTCAGTCCATTTCATAGTGTACTCCTTGTGTGTGGGAGGGTAGAGGAAGTGAAACGTGAAAGGTGAAAAGTGAAATAAACCATCGCACGCCACCCCCCTTCTCTCTTCCCAGCCCTAATGCCCCTCTTTCACCATATTGATGGTGTATTTGGGAATTTCAACCACTAAATCTTCCTCGCCGACGAGGGCTTGGCAGGAGAGGCGGGAGTGGGGTTCTAAGCCCCAGGCTTTGTCTAGCAAATCGTCTTCGAGTTCATCGCTGGGGTCAAGTACGTCAAAGCCTTGGCGCACAATGACGTGGCAGGTGGTGCAGGCGCAGGATTTTTCACAAGCGTGCTCAATGGCGATGTCGTGTTGCAACAGCGCGTCGCAGATGGACAACCCTGTTTCAACTTGAAATAACGCGCCGCTGGGGCACAGTTCGGCGTGCGGTAAAACGATCAGTTGCGGCATGGTTGCTCCTTAATGTGCCTGTTGGCTGGGTAAAACTTTCAGTACCGCATCCCAAAATGCCACGCGGGCGGCGACGGCTTGTTCGGCAACTTGGCAGGCTTCGTCCAAATGGTCAGGATTGTTGGCACACAAACCTTCCAACAAACGCAACGACAGCGGCGCGTGCATGTTTTCGTCTAGGTGAATATGACGTTTGAGGTAATAGTGAAAAGTGGGTGCAGTTTGTTCATCGACTGCCATGCGCGCCAATAATGCACGGAACATGGCGGGAATCACATGTTCGCGCCCCAATGCCAAGGCAGCGGCGACGGCGTAAGGCTTGCCTGAATCAATAAAACCAAAGGTGGTTTGAGTAAAGGTCAAGGCGGGTTCGGGTGCTAACCCTGACGCAAACGCCGCTGCCATGCCATCGCGCCCTGCGATTTCAACTAAGTGCAACGGCGGCGCGACATCCGCCCCAATTTCGCGCATGGCTTCAATGTATAACTGAAAGTGGCTGGAAAATTCGCCCAAACGCGATGCCCCCGCTTCGTCGGTTTCTTCTTCCAACACCAATTCGTTAATAAAACGCTGTATGGTCGGGTCACTTGCTGGCACCCATGGCACCCGTGCAGGCGCGACAACATGTTGCAAGTATTTGACTAAAGACATGAAATCCCACACCGAATAAATATGGTGCTGCATAAACACGCGCAAATCATCTAAACTTTGCACCGCAAAGTAAATGGGATGATTGTCCAGTTGCGCCCGCAAACGAGCGATAAATGCTTGATCGAGTTTCATTTTTTGCCTTTATAATGCGATTGATTCTGTGGGGGTTCTACACCACGCTTTCTACCTCGCTATATTCCCTCCCCCTAGCAGGGGGAGGGTTAGGGTGGGGGTTGAAATCTTCGCACGGATGCCATGTTTCAACCCCCATCCCAGCCTTCCCCCTGCTAGGGGGAAGGAGTATCGCGCAATTTGTGTGCGCCCTCTCCCACCACCACCTCCCACAAGTGGGCGTGGGGAGTTTCCTATTCAATACTCTCCAACGTCCGCCCCGCCAGCACACTATTCACACTTTGATCCATGCGGCGTTGGGCGAATTCGGTGGTGGCTTGGTTGAGGGCTTCGGTGGCGTGTTTGAGCACTTGGTGATTGCTTTGTTGCAACGCGGCGCGCAAGTCGTGCATCTGGGTGCGCACTTGCGCCTGTTCGGCAACATTTAACAAATTGCCATTTTGTTCCAAGGCATTTTCCACCGCTTCCAGCAATTGATTAGCTTCAATTTGTTGCTCACGCAAGGCGCGTGCCTGCATATCGTCTGCGGCGTGTTGCCCTGACTCTTGCAACATCCGCATGATGTCGGCATCGCTCAAACCGTAAGCAGGTTTAACCTCAATCGCCGCTTCCACGCCGCTGCGCATTTCGCGGGCGGCAACACTTAACAAGCCATCGGCATCCACTTGGAACGTCACCCGAATGCGCGCAGCACCTGCCACCATCGCAGGAATGCCGCGCAACTCAAAGCGCGCCAAGCTGCGGCAATCGCTGACCAGTTCGCGTTCGCCTTGCACCACTTGGATGCTCATGGCGGTTTGTCCGTCTTTGTAGGTGGTGAATTCTTGGGCGCGGGCGGTCGGCAATGTGCTGTTGCGCGGAATGATTTTTTCCACCAACCCGCCCATGGTTTCAATCCCCAAACTCAGCGGAATCACGTCCAGCAACAACCAATCGTCGCCGCTGCGGTTGCCCGCCAGCACATTCGCTTGTATCGCCGCGCCGAGGGCGACCACTTTGTCAGGGTCAAGATTGGTGAGCGGCGTTTGTCCAAAAAAGTCCCCCACCGCCTGTTGAATTTGCGGCATCCGCGTCGCACCCCCCACCATCACTACGCCGTTGATGTCGCCGACTTTTAACCCCGCATCGCGTAGGGCGCGGCGCAGCGGTTGCAAGGTATGTTGCACCAAGTTTTTGGACAGCACAAAAAATTCGACTTGAGTTAAAACTTGGTCTATTAGTACGCCGCTGGACAATATCGCGGTGATGCGAGCTTCACCGTGTTCGGTAAGTTGTTCTTTGGCGGCGCGGGCGTGGGTCAGCAACAAGCGCGTGTCTTGTGGCGGCAGCGCGGATAAATTGCTTTTTTCCAATAACCAGCAATAAATGCGGTGGTCAAAATCATCCCCGCCCAGCGCGGAATCGCCATTGGTTGCCAAGACTTCAAACACGCCGCGAGACAAGCGCAAAATGGAAATATCAAATGTGCCGCCGCCCAAGTCATACACGGCATATACGCCTTCAGAGGCATTGTCCAAGCCATAAGCAATCGCGGCAGCAGTAGGCTCGTTCAATAAGCGCAACACATTGATCCCCGCTAAGCGCGCTGCATCTTTGGTGGCTTGGCGTTGCGCGTCATCAAAATACGCGGGTACGGTAATCACCGCGCCGACCAGTTCACCGCCTAAAGCGGCTTCGGCTTGGCGACGCAAGACATTCAGAATTTCGGCAGAGATTTCAACAGGACTTTTTACCCCTGCGACCGTGCGCAATTGCAACATGCCTGCGGTTTTGCCAAGTGCTGGAGCTTCGACAAAACGATAAGGAAAACGCGTGATTTCGCCCATGTCGTGCAAGCCGCGTCCCATAAAGCGTTTGACCGAACTGATGGTGTTGGCGGTGTCTTGGCTTTGCATGGTTTGCGCCGCTTCGCCCACAATAATTTGCCCATCCGCCGTATAGCGCACCACCGACGGCAACATCGCCCGCCCGTTTTCGTCATTCAACACCACGCTGATGCCATTGCGCACCGTCGCAACCAGCGAGTTGGTCGTGCCTAAGTCTATACCCACCGCCAAACGATGTTGGTGGGGCGCGGTACTCATGCCAGGTTCAGAGATTTGTAGTAGAGCCATGTTTAGTCGTTCGATATTAGTCGCTAATCGTTAGTTATTGGTGCGCGTTCGTCGCTTGTTATTAGCCCGTTAAACTATCAGCTATCAGCTATCAACTAACGACTAGAAACTAGCGACTAACGACTAACGACTAACGACTAACGACTTTCTATTTCATCATAAGCGGCGAGGATGTCTTCGCCGAGTTTTTCCATAAAGCGCAGTTTGCGGACCGCTGCGGCTGCGGGAAGGTAATCTTGGGTGTCGTCTAAATACACAGCCAATTGGGCTGTTAAATCAGCGACTTCTTGTTCAACTTGGGCGTTGAGCGCATCTAGTTGGTCAACGTCTTTGAGACGTTTTGCCTCTACCACGGCTTCGCGTTTTTCCATTTGCGCCATGAGAAAGTCCATCGGCATGGCGGTATTGGTTTCTTCTTGGGTGTCGATACCGTGCAACACCAGCAAATAGCGGGCGCGGCGCAAGGGATTGCGCAATGTTTGATAGGCTTCGTTAATCCAACTGGCTTGCTGCATGGCAAGCAATTGCTCGGCAGTAGGCAGGTGCGCGGCTTTGTCGGGATGGACTTGCGTTTGCCAAGTGCGATAGTCGCGTTCCAGTTGGCGTAAGTCCAAGCGAAACGCGGGGGGCAGCCCAAACAGGGCGAAATGACTTTGTTGGGTGTCGAAATGCAGGGCGGACATCGTGGCTAAACGTGGAAACTTTCCCCACAGCCACATTCATTTTTGACATTGGGATTGTTGAATTTAAAGCCTTCGTTCAAGCCTTCGCGTTGAAAATCCAGCTCCATGCCGTCTAAATAAGGCAGGCTTTTCGGGTCGATAAGCACCGTGACCCCTTGGCTTTGGAACTGTAAATCATCATCTTCAATCACATCCGCGAATTCCAGTTTGTACGCCATGCCCGAACAGCCCGTGGTACGCACGCCCAAGCGCAGCCCCACGCCTTTGCCGCGTTTAATCATAAAATTTTGAACGTGCTTAGCAGCGGTTGCAGTGAGTGTAATCGCCATTTTGATCTCCGAGTTCGCAGATAAGGGAAAAGTAGGTCGGGTTTAAGTCCGACCTACGCGCTGCGGATTATATCAGCATTTGCTTAAATTCCGCCTTTGCAAGCAGCCGTTTCGACATTGCCGCCTTGCTTGGCGCGGTAATCCGCCACGGCGGCTTTAATCGCATCTTCCGCCAAAATCGAGCAGTGAATTTTCACAGGCGGCAACGCCAGTTCTTCAGCGATGTGGGTGTTTTTAATTTCCAACGCCTGTTCCACGGTCTTGCCCTTGACCCATTCGGTCACCAACGAGCTAGACGCAATCGCCGAACCGCAGCCATAAGTCTTAAATTTGGCATCTTCAATCACGCCATCTTTACCCACTTTAATCTGCAATTTCATCACATCGCCGCACGCAGGCGCACCCACCATGCCCGTGCCTAGACCTTCGTCATCCTTGGCAAATGACCCCACATTGCGGGGGTTTTCATAGTGATCCAATAATTTATCGCTGTAAGCCATTTTTTTGCTCCTTATAGTCGCTGGTCGCTGGTCGTTAGCTGCTAGTCGTTAGTCGTTAGTTTTTAGCGGTGTTGGTTTTAACTAACGACTAGCAACTGTTTTTGCTTTTAACTAACCGCTAACGACTACCAACTAACGACAGTCTTTCAATGCTCCGCCCACTGCACCGAGTTTAAATCCACGCCATCCTGATACATTTCCCAGAGCGGTGAGAGTTCGCGTAGTTTGCCGATTTTGTTTTTTAACAACTCAATCACATAATCGACTTCTTCCTCGGTGGTGAAACGTCCGACGCTAAAGCGAATGGAGCTGTGAGCCAGTTCGTCGCTGCGCCCTAGTGCGCGTAAGACGTAGGACGGCTCTAGGCTGGCGGAGGTGCAAGCTGATCCGCTGGAGACGGCGACATCTTTAATCGCCATCATCAGCGATTCGCCTTCCACAAAATTAAAACTCAGATTGAGGTTGTGCGGCACGCGCTGCGCCATGTCGCCATTGATATGCACTTCTTCCATACTCATCAAGCCGTCTAACAAACGATCACGCAGCCCGCGCAAACGGGCGTTGTCGGCTGCCATTTCAGCTTGGGCAAGGGCAAATGCCTCACCCATGCCGACAATTTGGTGCGTTGCCAGCGTGCCAGAGCGCATGCCGCGTTCGTGACCACCGCCGTGCATTTGCGCTTCCAAACGCACACGCGGTTTGCGTTGTACATATAACGCGCCTATGCCTTTCGGGCCGTAGGTTTTGTGGGCAGAGAACGACATTAAATCGACTTTGAGCTTGCTCAAATCAATGTCAACTTTGCCTGTGGATTGTGCCGCATCGACGTGAAACAAAATGCCTTTGGATCGGCACAATTCGCCAATTGCCGCGATGTCTTGAATCACGCCGATTTCATTGTTGACGTGCATGATGGACACCAAAATCGTGTCGGGGCGGATTGCCGCTGCCAACTTCGCCAAATCCAATAAACCATTCGGTTCAGGATCCAAAAAAGTCGCCTCAAAGCCTTCGCGCTCCAATTCACGCACGGTGTCGATCACGGCTTTATGCTCAATGCGCATGGTAATCAGATGCTTACCACGGCCTTGATAAAAATGTGCTGCGCCCTTGATGGCGAGGTTGTTGGATTCGGTCGCACCTGAAGTCCAGATAATTTCCTTAGGATCGGCATTCACCAAGTCCGCCACTTGGTGACGCGCTTTTTCCACTGCCTCATCCGCCGTCCAGCCAAACGAATGCGAACGGCTGGCGGGATTGCCGAAATGTTCCGTCAAATAAGGAATCATCTTGGCGGCTACCCTAGGATCAACAGGCGTAGTGGCGGAATAATCCATGTAAATGGGTAGCTTCATCTTCATCCCGCCTTATGCGGAAACCTTGGAAGTGGCTTTACTCACCTTGATTGGACTCGTTGCTTGATCGCCACTGGCTTGTCCATCCACGATTTGCTTTAAAGTGATTTCGGCTAAATAAGCATAAATCGTCTCATTCAACCCGACCCACAGATCATGCGTCGAGCAAGGACGACCATTATGACAATCGCCTTTGTTGTCGCAGCCTGTCGCATCCAGTGGCTCATCCACCGCTGTCACAATTTCGGCAATGGTAATTTTGGAGCTAGGACGCGCCAAGCAATAGCCACCGCCTGGTCCGCGCACACTGGCGACGATTTCGTTGCGGCGCAGTTTGCCAAACAACTGCTCCAAATAAGACAATGAAATGCCTTGTCGTTCGCTGATTGCGCCCAAAGTCACGGGAGCCTTGCCACCTCGCGTTGCCAAATCTACCATTGCAGCAACTGCAAAACGTCCTTTAGTTGTTAATCTCATTATGATTCTCCTTACTTGGTGTTGAGGGGGTAAAACAATTTACAAGCACAGTATAGAATACCTGAATTTTTCAGTCAACTATATTGTTTAGGTGATTAGGGTCAAACTTATCCGCTGTAGCGCGTGCTTCAGCGGCGGTACTGACCCCCATCTTGTCCAGTTGTTGCAAAATAAAATCAATGCGTTGATCAACGATGACGCTATGACCCAGTAGCCCATGGATCGCCTTGCTAAGCGGGTCATTTTGGTCATTGCCTAGACCATAGGCATTAAATCCTGCCGTTTTTTTCTTTTCCTCATCGAGGATGCGAGCAGGTATCCCCACTGCCGTCGCCCCCGCAGGTACATCTTTGACCACCACGGCATTCGAGCCGATTTTGGCATTTTCCCCGATGCAAATGGGACCTAAAATTTTGGCTCCTGCCCCGACGACCACGCCATCGCCCAAAGAGGGATGCCGCTTGCCATGTCGCCACGAGGTGCCGCCTAGCGTCACCCCATGATAAATCGTCACATCGTCGCCAATTTCCGCCGTTTCACCGATGACCACACCCATACCATGATCAATAAACAAGCGTCGCCCTATAGTAGCACCAGGGTGAATTTCGATACCTGTTAATCCGCGTGCCAGATGGGATAAAAAACGCGCCATCCATTTAAAATTAGCGTGCCAGAGCGTGTTGCTCAGTCGATGGACGGTGCGAGCATGCAACCCTGGGTAGCAAGTCAGCACCTCTATGGTATTGCGCGCCGCAGGATCTCGGTCAAATACACTGGCAATGTCTTCTTTGATATTTTGGAACATAGGCATTTAACTTGACTGGACGACACGCAGTGCCTGTTCTTGTTGATAGCGAATTTTCAAGCGCGCATTATACTCCGTCGTGACACTCAACATCCCACGTAAAATGTTGATTTCTTCCTGTTCCAAGCGCGCACGGGCATATAAACGGCGTAAACGTTGCATCATGCGGTCAGGTTTTTGCGTCGTAAAGAAACCAATTTCAAATAAAGTTTTTTCCAAATGGGCAAAATAACTCTCCATTTGCTCATAGCGAGCAGGATGGGTTTCAGGCACGCTGGGGATAAAACTATCGGACGCGACGGCGAATTCGTAGCACATCACCTGCACCGCCGCCGCCACATTTAACGAAGAAAAATCAGGATGCGTGGGGATATTGACCAATACCTGCGCCTTGCCCATTTCCACATTGGTCAGCCCCGACATTTCTGTACCGAACAATAAGGCAACGGGGTGTTGCTGGGCGTGTTGCAATACTTCGGGCATGGCGACACGCGGGGTTTTGACTTCGATGGATATATCCCGCAGCCGTGCGGTCATGGCAACGGTGAACACCACACCTTCCAAAGCCGCGTCTATGCTGTCACAAATCACCGCGTTTTCCAACACATCATCCGCCCCCGCAGCCATGGCACTGGCTTGTGGATCAGGGAAGTGACGGGGGTTAATCAGGTACAAATGCCGCAGTCCCATGGTCTTCATGGCGCGTGCAGCGGCCCCTATATTGCCAGGGTGAGTAGTGTGACTCAAGACAACGCGCACGTTATCCGTAAGATTGTGTTTATACAAAGCGTAATTCCAACTAAAATGCGCGCTGAATTTCTCAGCTCATTAAAAAGGTCGTTCCATGCCCATTTTGCATCCCATGCTTACCACAGCGGTTAAAGCCGCACGTCGCGCAGGTAATTTGATTCACCGCGCTTCTGACAAAGTCGATCAACTCACCGTCAACAAAAAAGCCCACGCGGATTTTGTCAGTGAAGTCGATCGTGCCGCTGAACAAACCATCATTCAAACCTTGCGGGAAGCCTATCCTGACCATGCGATTCTAGCAGAAGAGAGCGGCAGCCACGGCGAATCCGAATTTCTGTGGATTATCGACCCCTTGGATGGTACCACCAACTTCCTGCACGGCATCCCGCAATACGCGGTGTCGATTGCCTTGCAACACAAAGGCATTTTGACTCAAGCCGTGATTTACGACCCGACCAAAAACGAACTGTTCACCGCCTCACGTGGTCGCGGCGCGTATTTGAATGACAAACGTCTGCGGGTGAGCAAACGCCTGCATATGGCAGACAGCGTCATCGGCACAGGCTTTCCTTACACCAATTTTCGCCATAAAGACGCGTACTTAGCGATTTTTGAAGAATTGATGGAAAAATCCGCTGGCTTGCGTCGCCCAGGTTCAGCAGCATTGGATTTAGCCTGGATGGCAGCAGGACGCTACGATGGCTTCTTTGAAACAGGGCTAAAAACGTGGGACATCGCTGCGGGCTGTTTGATGGTGACCGAAGCAGGCGGCTTAATCAGTGATCTCGCAGGCAAAGATCGCTATTTGGAAACAGGACACATCTGCGCAGGCAACAACGAAATCCATCCGCAACTGTTGAAAATCATCGCGCCGCATTTGACTGAAGCGTTGAAATAAACACCACATCACCCTCTCCCCTGCCCCTCTCCCGTAAACGGGCGAGGGATGTCTTAGGTCGGAATTTATCCAGACCTATCACGCGCGCAGTGTTTACACCTAATATACGGATCATTATGTTTTTAAAGTAAAATTTAATTTTTAATACCTTAAAACAAGGTGCGGATACCTATAGATTAAGCGAGAGCGAACTCAACCTTTGGCATATCCACCTTACGCAAGTTCAGGTATCGCAATCTGATAGGGACGACTCTCCAGATAAAGCGTGTCATGGCTCAAATCTATCTCCTCGCTCCATTCAACTGAACCCGACACAACACGGGCGCGGGCAAACAATGCGCATTCGCGCAAGCGTTTAAACACGCCTTTATCCAAATAAGGTTTGCTATCGAAAACGCGCTGTTCATCGTTGGTAAAAGTCAGCAAAAGCGCATAATTATCCAGCGGTTTTACGCTTGAAACTTCGGGATTCATCTTTATTCCTAACGCAATGGGTCAATACGGAAAGGGACTTCGCCATTCAATGCCAATTCCCAATCTATCAGCAAATCTTCCTTATGAATCAACAGCCACGCCTGAATCAATCGCTCTTTGTTGATCGGCATTGTCCCCGCAATTCGCTCACCTGTTTCCAACAAATAAACTGCCTTATCCCCTTGATGTTCCGCATGAATGTGCGGCGCATGATGCTGTTTGTTGTCAAACTGATATAGCCGAAGCACTACAAATTGACTTCATCAATCACACCGTAGCAGCGCAATTTATTGCGCGATAGCCTTTCGCAACACCCTTCGCGCAATAAGCGGATTCAAACCCGCTGTTCGATTCTGCCTATCCCCTCTGCCAATAACATGGTGACCAAGGTGTTCAGCGACGTACCCTCACCTTTAGCGCGGGCGACGAGGCGGGCGTGCAAACTGCGGGGTAGGCGTTGCATCATGCGCACAGGTTCGGCAGATTCGCCATGACAAGTGGGGCTGGGAATAGGTTTTCCCATATCGGCACGCGCCGACATCCATGCCGAAAACGCATCCCGCGCATGAGCAACTGCCTCGGCTTCGCTTTCCCCATCAGACATACAGCCTGGCAAATCAGGAAACGTAATTAAAAACCCACCGCCGTCCTCTGCCGTTAACGGCTCAACAATGTGGGAATATGCCTCGAACGGATACGGCGATTCAACGTGCGCCACCTTAATTTCACCCATGCTGCAACTCCTTTATCTTATCAATTAACGCGACAAACCGACGCACATCAGCAATTCTCATTTTGACTAAACAGAGGGGTTTTGTGGGTACGAATTTATTCGTACATCGCCCGAAAGGGCGAAAAACAAGCCTTATTCACAAGCAACTGTACGAATAAATTCGTACCCACGGTTAAAACGAGCATTGCTGCTGTTGCAAGTGACGGCAAGGGGTGTTAGTGTGCATTGCAAATCTCCCAAAGTGCTTGTTGTTGCAACAAGGCGCAGCAATTCTCAATTCAAAAATACACAATATAAATATCAACTTAAAATACTCGACAGGTATAAAACGGGGCGTAGGAGCGCAATTTATTGCGCGATTTTCTCGATGCTATCGCGCAATAAATTGCGCTCCTACGTCATGCTATATTGATTTTTAACGAGAAACTAAGATTAGTTGGCAATTTTTTGAATTGAGAATTGCTGAACAAGGCGGCAATTTGAGTGCTGCGAATTGCCTTTGATGCATCCCCCTTACGCAGTTAGCTGCAATTGTGGATGCAATCCAGCACGCGTAGCCAAGGTCAGCAACATATCTATACTAAAATCCCGCCAAGCCCCTTTAAACAAAGCCGAAATACGCGGTTGGGTCACGCCCAAGCGTTTTGCTGCCTCGCGTTGCGTTAAACCATCATGCAGCAATCGCTCACGCAAACGCATCATCAATTCCACCCGCAACGCCATCACCCGCGCCTCTGCTGGGTCAAAACCCAAATCCGCAAACACATTACCGCTGCTTTCAATCACGCGTACATCTTCAAAACGGGGGTCGATATTGCTACTCATTTTTTATGCTCCTATCAGTTTATAACGGCGTGCGGCTAAATCAAGGTCAGTTTTACTGGTTTTTTGGGTCTTTTTTTGGAAGGCGTGCAACACATAAATCGCATCAGCAAATTTAGCGACGTACATTACCCGAAACGCCCCCGCCGCGTCGCGCACCCGAATTTCATACACCCCGTCGCCCACGGTGGGCATGGGCTTAAAATCACTGGGCAACCCGCCAAACTGCACCACCATCAATTCCACCCCAACGGCATGGCGCACAGAGGCGGGCATCGCACACAAATCATCGTGGCTACTGCCCAAAAATTTTAACGGTTTGAGTACATTTATCATGTGCTAAATGATACAGAAGTTTATATCAAGATACAAGTTTTAGAATCAATGGCGAAAAACGGCGGATTGCCTGACGTTTAAAATGAGCAGATTTTAGGCGTGAAAAAACCCCGACGAGCGGGGTTTTTTCATTAGATCGTTAAACTTTCGTTTAGGCGATGGTGGGGGTTATTGACATAACCAAATGACTGATATTTAACTATAATTACCTCTGCATACACCCATGATGCCGCTTTTTACATCACGGCGGATTGCCTAGCGGAGAATCCGCCTTACGCAGTGCTAAGGTTCACAAAAAAACATTCACCTCAGCCTACGGGGTGTTACCTGAAAGTAAAAACACCTTGAATCTCTTGAGTGGAAAGTGCGCGGTTATAGATACGTAGTTCATCTACGACACCGTCCAATTGCCCCCAGAAATCTAGACAGGCTCCCCCACGGTTAAAACTTGCTCCAATATATAAATCACGCGTATTGGGTTGTATGAAATCTACCAGCCCTGTAGCACTACTAACCAGAACACCATTGATATATTGACTTGCAGTATTACCATTAACTACATATGCAACATGACGGAATGTACCATATACGCTTGATAGCACAGTATTTCCGTTATTTAGCCCAAGTCCGCCACTCCAAGGATTAATTTGTAAAGAACTCCCAGTGTCAAACTCGTTTAAAACAAAACCATTGCGATCACCACTTTTCGCAACAACTGTGCCGAAAATGCTAGTCACAGCAGCACCAGAGCAATCTGCATTGGTTTGACTTTGATTACCATCAATCCGAACCCAGTAACTAATAGTCATTGCATTTGTAAATTGTAATGATGTTGAATTTGGCACAAGAACATGATCGGGAGCCTGCCCACCTCCAGCACTTCTTATTCCATTGAATTTCGCACCATTGCCAACAATGCCAGAAACAAAAGCTACGCTTCCACCAGGTAGACCATTATTAAAATTGCCACTAGCATCATGCACATCATTATCGAATGGATAATAAGCAACTAAACCATTGGTGGGAATTGCAGGTTGAGTAGCAGAAACCGTAACCGTCCACTTGGCATCAATCACCGCCCCCCCATTTGCCAGCTTATCCGTTTTAACGGTGATGACCTTAACGCCCGTCGCCGTCCCTTGTGGTGTGCAACTCACCGTAAACCCACTCGCAGCACGATTGGTCGGCGTTTGACAAACCGCATCCGCCATCGACAACACCGCCGTCAAGGGCAAGTTTGTACCTGTGACGGTGAGGGTGGTGGGGGTGTTGAGTGTGGCAAATGCAGGGCTGATTACGGCAACATTGCTGGTAACTTGAGATAAGTCAATATCCCCCAAATCAACTGCCGCACTTAAGGTGTCAATTGTTTTGAACCAAGATTTGTACCTGCCGACAGTATCAATTTTTAACTTGACACTGTAGTTTGATAACACTGCATTTGCGCCAAATTTATCCGTAATAAAGCTGCCCACATCAATGTTAAAGTTTCCGTTGCTGTCGGACTGTACAGCATTAAAGTAGCCTTTCGTTACACCCGTTGTTTTTTCAACAATCGTTGCCCATATCAAAGCGGATGTAATAGGCGTGAGTGCAGGTGAACCGACTAGTGCCACTTGTTGCGGCGCACCACTTGCAGCCAAACGACCTTTGACGGTAGAGGCAAGGGGGGCTTGTGGCGCGGCAAGGTATGGTTCTGGGGTGATGGCTAAATAATTTACGTTATTGACCAAGCTCGGAATAACATGAATCGACCCAGATGAGCCATCATAATTCGCTACAGCGTATGAACTCGTAGAACCACTGGATGGAATCACACAATACTGAGTTCTTGGTGTTTTTGATGATGTATGAGCTGAAAATCCGCATATCAGATACTCCCTTGATGCTACGCTATATTTCAAACAATCTCCTTTTGGCAAAGTAGTGAGCGTCAGACTATGACCCCTCACCGTAGGATATGGCGCAGACTCAAACTTGAATTTGAATGTTGTAGATGGTTGACTATCAAATGCTTGATCAGAAAAGTCTGATGGTAGGGCAGCTTGACCCATCAGTGAAATTAGACCATCCCCTAAACTATAAAATCCTTTTGGTGCTACAGAACCTAGGCAGTACAAATCTGGTTTAAACCCAGCGACCGTCAAATAAGGGGCATTGTCCAAAGATTGGGCAATACCATTCTGAATATCCGCAATGGTCTCGCCCTCTTTAAGGCTGGTGACAACACCACCAACAATATCAAGTGAAGGTAATGTAATAATCGGGGCATACCCGTCTATCATCGCCTTGTTAATCGCAAGAGTCCTAGGAAAATAAAATGTCCCTCCAGCTTGGGCGCAAGTAATTGAATAACATCCACTAATCATATAGTCATTCATATTTCGCCCCCTTGGTAGGCTGATATTTTGCAATCCCCCTGTGGCGTTATACACCTGCTTCGTTGGATTAAAATCCACACCTCCGTTAATGCCTGACAAGGGTGAATTAAGGTAACTACTCAGCCCCCTCTCAAGCAAAGCGGGGTGGGGGCGGGGATTCACGGAAGGTTTGGATTAGCGCATCGAAGATATTTGCACCTTGTTTGTGCAGGGTGGCTAGGTAGGAGCGTATGGT
>JBASWK010000123.1:0-1549 GCA_049276435.1 Gallionella sp.
CTCTCATGCGGCAAGTTAGGTACATTCAGCAACAGGTTTTGCAATTCAGTTTGCAGTTCGCCCAAACGCGCTTCATCGGCTTTTAGTTGCTCACCTAAGCCAGCTACTTCAGCCATAATTGCACTGACATCTTCACCTTTAGATTTAGCAAAGCCAATCTGCTTGGAACTATTGTTACGCTTGGCTTGCAAGTCTTGCGTGCGCGTTTGCACGGTTTTGCGTTCGGCTTCCAAAGCGGTGAATTTTTCTGCATCAAATGCAAAACCACGTTTCGCTAATTGCTCTACTACGCCATCTAAATCATTTCTTAATGCTTGAATGTCTAACATGTGTATTCCTAAGTTTTATTTTTTGCTTTTTCTAGTCAGTTCGCGCTTATCCAACTCACGTAAATGCGCTAATTTTTCCGGAATTTTACCTTCTAAGCCGCGTGGCGTGGGCATATAAAATTGCGGTGGAATCAAATCATCAGGAAAATAATCTACGCCCGCAGCATAAGCCTCTGGTTCGTTATGCGCGTAACGATATTCTTTGCCGTAATCCAACGCTTTCATGAGCTTGGTAGGCGCATTGCGCAAGTGTAACGGCACCGGGCGCGATTTATCTTGCGCTACAAAAGCTTTGGCTTGGTTGTACGCCATGTAAGCAGCGTTGCTTTTAGGCGCTACGGCTAAATAAATCACGGCGTTAGATAAAGCCAACTCACCTTCAGGCGAACCTAGTCGCTCAAAAATCTGGCAGGCCTCTAGCGCCATGCCTTGCGCGCGCGGGTCCGCTAAACCGATATCTTCAACCGCCATGCGCACGATGCGCCGTCCTAAATATAGCGGGTCTGCACCACCATCTATCATGCGTAAAAACCAATACAAGGCTGCATCAGGGTTAGAGCCGCGCACCGATTTATGTAGCGCGGATATTTGGTCATAAAAAGCCTCGCCGCCTTTATCAAAGCGGCGCAACTTGCTCGCCATCGTCGTTTGTAAAAAGGCTTCATCGATTTCGGTAATTTCGGCACCAATAGCGGCGTTAAATAAGCCTTCAACGAAATTGAGCAATCGTCTGGCATCACCATCGGCATAAGCCAGGATTTGCTCGCGCACTTCATCCGAAAAAGTGATGTTTTCAGCCACTAACAACCTTGCCCGTTCTAGCAATAACGACAACTCTGGTTCACTAAGTGCATTTAATACGAATACTTGTGAGCGACTTAACAACGCACTATTCACTTCAAATGAAGGATTTTCAGTCGTAGCGCCAATAAACGTAATTAAGCCACTTTCAACAAACGGCAAAAATGCATCTTGCTGACCTTTATTGAATCTGTGCACTTCATCCACAAACAAAATAGTTTTACGGCCATGCTGCTGTAAAGTAAGCTCAGCGCGCTCTACCGCCTCGCGGATATCTTTAATGCCGGATAACACTGCTGAAACTGGAATGAAATCGGCATCTGCCGTGTTGGCAATCAGTCGCGCCAAAGTGGTTGTACCCACGCCAGGTGGTCCCCATAAAATCATAGATGGTAACTTACCGGATTGAAACGCTAAAC
>JBASWK010000124.1:0-21444 GCA_049276435.1 Gallionella sp.
GGTTGGGTACGGCATCCAGTCATCCGTTTTTGAGATGCCTCTCAAAAATCTGTTGGTAAAATAATACGTTTTGTTGGAAGATTAAACCAGCTTCCAACGGGATGGATAATACAAGGTTGGGTTGAGCATCGCGAAGCCCAACGTTTACCGCGTGAATTTGTTGGGCACAGCTTTCGCTCAACCCAATCTACGGACTGTTTTAATTTGTTTGAAATTCCTAAAGTTCCACAACCCTCCTTCCCAAATTTGCTAAAATGCGCGCCCTTTTTACTGTCTTGTTGGTCGTCATTGTTCAAAGCCATGAATAATGCCCGCCTCGTCTGATTATGGTGCCTTCTCGTTCTTATTCCCAAGCCGACATTGTCCGCTGGTATAGCCTGCGTGACTTGCAGAAGGCGCGGACTTATGTGTCTGCGGTGAGCAATTTGTCTTTTAGTGCGACCGAGATCACCGCGCAGGTGCGGGGAACCGCACCGCACCCCTATCGGGTTAGGATTATTTTTCTGAACAATAAAAATCCGCCCATGACCATACAGGCGGTGTGTAGCTGCCCGATGCGGCAAGATTGCAAGCATACGGCGGCGGTGTTGTTGGCGGGATTGAATACCGCATCGGGGTTGCCGCGTGTGAGCGAGGTGGTGTTAGCTTGGGCGGAGATGTTTAAAGAGTCATATCAGCCGCGTATGCCTAGCACGCCTGCGGATGGCTTGTATTATTTTTTGACGCTGTCTAGGGGTGATGAAGAACCCGTGATTACCTTGCATAAAGGCAAGCTTAAATTTAAGGGGGCGTATCCTGAGGGACTCAAACCGTGGGACCTGAGTGAGCGGGTGTTTATGAAACCGCCGCAGTTTGTGCGCGAAGCGGATTTGGCGATTTTACGTTTGTTGTGGCGGCAAGGGCGAGCGAACGAGGGCTGGTCGCTGATGGGGGAATCGGGACACACGCTGTTGACGCAGTTGTTGGCAAGTGAGCGGTTTTGTTTAGCCGCCCGCCCTTTTACCCAGCCTAAGGAAACACCTAAGTTGCTTAAGTCAGGTAAGGCGCGCACGGGGCAATTGGTTTGGCAAGTTGATGCCACAGGGCGGCGGGTGATTCAACTGCAAAGCCAAAATGCGCCGCTGGTGTTGCCCTTGCCAGAAGCGACTTGGTATGTGGATCGTGCAACGGGCGAAGTCGGGCAGTTGACCTTGGCGCAATCCCCGTGGCGGGTGATGCAATTGCTGGATATGCCGCCGTTATCCGAACCCGATATGCCTGTGGTAGCAGAGGTATTGCGCGAAAGCGTGCCCGAATTGCCCATGCCAGGGGTGATTAAACTGCGGCGCATGACAGGTGAATTGCGCCCACGCTTGACGCTGGAGACGGTGAAAGTGCCGTGGATGGATCGTTTTCGTGGCTATAGTTATGGTCCGCAGATGGTCGATATTGCATCGGTGAGTATGTGTTATGGCGAGGCTATCCTGCCGCTCAACCATGAGGGTGAATTTTTTATCTTGGAGCAGGGTGAAACTGTGCGCGTGGTGCGCGATTTTGCGGCGGAAATGCAGCGCGTGAAATCATTGGTGCAATATGGGCTCAAGGAAATGCCGCCTAGCACTTGGGTGCGGGATGTCCCAACGCATTGCTTGCACGATGCCGCCGCGTGGCAAGGTTTTATGCAGGAAAATTTACCGCAGCTACGCACGGCGGGGTGGGAAGTGGTGATGACTCCCGATTTCCGCCATCTGGTGCTGGAAGTGGAATCTTGGGAAGCGGATTTCCAAGCGACCGAAGACGGTTGGTTTAATTTGGACATGGGCATTGTGGTCAATGGGCAACGCTTACCACTCGCCCCGTTGCTGCACGCCTTGTTTAAACGCGAGTCACATTGGCTGGATGCGGATCAACTCGCCAACATGCCTGAAGAACAGCCCGTCACCTTGCAGCTCCCCGAAGGCGGGCGGGTGCAAGTGCCTGCGGGGCGCATCAAACCCTTGGCGCGCACCTTGATTGAATTGTTCGATGGACAAAGCAGTAGCGACACCCTGCCTTTGTCCCGCTTTGATGTGGCGCGGATTGCCGCCCTGACCGACATGGCGCACTGGCAGTTCAAAGACCAAGCAGCGGTGACCACTTTGGCGCAACAATTGCGGCAAACCTCGGGCATACAAGCGATAGAGCCGCCCACGGGCTTTGGCATACAGCTACGTCCCTATCAACAAGAAGGGCTGGCTTGGCTACAGTATTTACGCGCACAAGGCTTGGGCGGCATTTTGGCGGATGACATGGGCTTGGGCAAAACCGCGCAGACTTTGGCGCACCTGTTGCTGGAAAAGCAAAGCGGGCGCATGGATAAACCATCTTTGGTGGTATTGCCCACTTCCTTGATTTTTAACTGGAAACAAGAAGCCGCTCGCTTCGCGCCTGCGTTGAAAATGCTGTCTTTGCACGGCAAAGAACGGGCGGCGTATTTTGATAGCATTCCGCAACACGATGTGATTCTGACCACCTACCCCCTGCTGTGGCGTGATGAAGATACGCTCGCCAAGTACGATTATCATTTGCTCATTTTGGACGAAGCGCAGATGGTCAAAAACGTCACCAGCCAAGCGGCACAAGTGGTGCGCAAGCTCAACGCCCGCCATCGCTTATGTCTCACGGGGACACCGCTGGAAAATCATCTGGGCGAACTGTGGGCGCAATTCGATTTTCTGTTGCCTGGGCTATTAGGCAACAGCAAAACCTTCACCAAAGCTTGGCGCACCCCCATCGAAAAACAAGGCAACGTGCTGCGCCGTGAACTGCTGGCAAAACGCATCAAACCCTTTATCCTGCGGCGACGCAAAGAAGACGTGGCACGCGAATTACCCGAAAAAACGGTGATTGTGCGCAGCGTGGAACTGGCAGATGCGCAACGCGACTTGTACGAAACCGTGCGCGTGGCAATGGACGAACGGGTACGCACCGAAATCGCCAGCAAAGGCTTGGCGCGCAGCCATATTGTGCTGCTAGACGCATTACTCAAACTGCGTCAAGTCTGTTGCGATCCGCGCTTGGTCAAATTAAGCCAAGCCCAAAAAGTCAAAGAAAGTGCCAAACTCACGCTGTTGATGGAGATGCTGCCCGAACTGGTCAACGAAGGGCGGCGAGTGCTGGTATTTTCGCAATTCACCACCATGCTAGGCTTTATCGCCGAAGCCTTGGACAAAGTAAAACTCGGCTACGTCATGCTCACAGGCGACACCCAAGACCGCGAAAGCGTGGTGCGCCGCTTCCAAGACGGCGAAGTGCCGATTTTTCTGATTAGCCTCAAAGCGGGCGGCGTGGGACTCAACCTCACCACCGCCGACACCGTGATTCACTACGACCCGTGGTGGAATCCCGCTGCCGAAAATCAAGCATCAGACCGCGCCCATCGCCTAGGGCAACAAAAAAATGTGTTTGTTTACAAGCTGGTAGTCGCAGGCAGCATCGAAGAAAAAATTCTCGCCCTACAAGAGAAAAAAGCCATCCTCGCCGCAGGCATCCTGTCCGAAGACACCAACAGCATGAGCAAATTCGGCGCAGAAGACATCGCCGCCTTGTTAGCTCCGTTGCCGAGTGAGGAGTGAAGGGTGTGGGCGTGAGACCAAAAGAAAACTGAGCAAAACGGAAACCCCATTTCACGTTCCAATAAGCCAAGGTGCAAAAACCGTGCATTTTGGAAGCTCATAAAATCTTGCTTTTTTGTAGTGCATCACTATACTCACCGCTACAAATTCACTTTCTCGGTATGCACACCATGACTGCCACCACCTTCCCCATGTCAATACGCATTGATGCTGGCGCACGTGAAAAACTCAAGCAAATTGCCGCACGCCAAAAACGCACGGCTCACGCACTGGCGACCGAAGCAATCAATAATTTGATTGAACAAGAAGAGAAAAAACACGCATGGAATCAAAGCTGTGCCAATGCACTACATCATTATGATGAAACGGGATTACACGCTACTCATGTCGAAGTGATGACGTGGATGGATTCATTGGGGACAGAAAATGAATTACCGACCCCAATATGCCACAGATAAACTACTCAAAAGCTGCGCTGGCAGACTTGGAAAGAATCACCCAATACTTGCTTTCAAGAGATAAAGAAGTGGCAAAGCGGGCAATCAAAACCATTCGTGATGCACTCCAACGACTTACCGTTTTCCCCGAAAGTTTCCGCCCTGTTCCTGACATGATCTATCACCGCGAAATGGTGATTGATTTCGGCAGTAGCGGCTATATCGCCCTGTTTAGACACCTGCCAAACGGGGATATTACGATCGCCAGAATCAAACACCAACTGGAAAACGCTTACCCGCAAGATTCAGTCTAAAATGCGCAAAAGTTTGTAGGGTGGATAAGCGCAGCGCATCCACCCTACGCCACTTGGTCCTAGATTTTTAACAGGGGATGTTGGGATGTGAGACCTGCCCCTATTTTTGGTTCGATTATTCATCTTCATTTTCAATATCGAACGAAGGCTGCTTATCAACTTCAATCGATGGATTTGGAGTTGTAGCTTCGAATACATCTTCGATTGCGGCATAAGTTTCAAATCCTGATCTTCTGGCTGAAACTTTCCAAGTAAACTTGCCGTGCTCTGAGTCTGCCTCAAACGCTGCCACACAAACGGTATCGTTCGGCTCTTTGTATTCGCCAGGTTCATCATGAAATTCTTCGCTTAAAAATTTAATTTCATCTGTTTGGTAATACTCGCCCCCCAATTTATACTGCACGGTTTTGATTTTTGAAACAATTCTCCAAGACACAACTATCTCCTTAATAATGTTAATTGCCTAACGAAGCGGTAGAAAAAACCCGTAAGGGGTCGAAAAAATTATTTTTCGGGGGTTACTCCCCCCCTCTCGATGTGATGATAGTCGAATATAGCGCGTTGTACGAGGTCGATTATTACTCATCACGATTCCTTGGAATTAAGTTTTCTACAGCCTCAACCGTGGAGCTAAGGGGCTGCGCACTTTTGAGACTGTGAAAGTATTCCGAAATTTCGCAAAAAACCGTATTTCGGTGACCATAAATCAATAATATACAGCGTTGTGCCATCACATAAAATCCCGTATTGCATACGGGCTACCAACGAATCTAAATCTTTTCCTGCAATTCGCTTAATAATAATCGCGTTTGTTCTGGGTTGTTCAAGGTATCGCCGCTGATCCAAAACACATCTTCCGCCCGTAGCCCTAAGGTGTTAATTTTGGCTCTATGCAGCAACACATTGTATTTGTTTATAATTTTGGGGATGCGTGCCAACAAGCCTGGGCGGTCTCCTGTCGCCAGCGTGAGCATATACAAACCGTGGCTGGTCTTTTCGATATTCACTTTGAAAACAATGGGGTCATGTTTTTGCATTATCACATTCCCTCAATTTCTGCATCAGAAAGATAGCTATTCTCGTGTCCATAATGAACCTTTCTTCTTGGCTTTTGAGGTGCAACCACGATTAAATTAAAGGTAGTTCGGTCTTTTATCCTGAACTGGCTATTTCCACACTTGTGTCAAAAGCTCATCAAGCGCATCGGTGATCAGGTTTCCTGCTTCTGCCAAGGAGGTGATTTTTACGCCCAGTTGCTCAAGGGCTATGGATACGATTTCCAGCGGATGCAACACCACCTCGATGCCGTCAATGGTAAACAGGGGGTTTATGCGAGTTGCGTGCAACATCGTTGAATCTGTTAGCGCGTTTTTACAGACCAGTGGAACGACGACTCGACGGCGGTAGTGGTCGTATAAGGACGACTGAACCACGACCACAAAAGGAATGGTTTGATTTTGTCGCCCAGTATTGCGATGAACATCAAATTGAGCCATTACAGTGTCGAATACTCATCGGCGAAACTGCCCGATTGTTGATTAAAATCGTTCCACATGCCAGCGACCAGCACGGCTTGGGTTTGCTTATTGATTTGGTCGCGCCGTTTTTGTATTACATAATCTTGCAGCAGCAATTCCACCACCGCAGATAGATTGGGCGTGAGGGATTTGACCTCGGCGACAAGTTCCTCATTTAAAGTGAGATTGACTGGACGCTTGCGCAGGGAATGAGTTTGGGGCGTAGGCATTCTGACACCTCATGAATTTAATATGCGCATGATATGCGTATGATTCAATAATAGGGAACTTTTATTGGGATTAAATATCCCCGCTGCTTGCCGCTAACATCATGTCTTTCAACGCCGCCATCACGCGCTCGGCATTTTTGCGGGTATCCCCTTTTAGGCTGCGAATCAAGGCGGCATCCATCATCATGGCAATTACCCAGCGTTTGCCCGCCTCATCTTCCACGATGGCGATGCGGCAGGGCATAAAGGCGATGGTATTGAGGTTGGCGGCAAGCATTTGTTGCGCGGTTAAGCCATCACAGAAATTAAAAATTTCCATGCGCTTGGCGGGCTTGCCCGTCAAGGCTTCGATTTCTTTGTAAATAGGACTCGCGCCGACATATTTAATGTTGTGCTGATTGGCGCGCAGTTTTAAGGATTCAACTGCATCGTTAAAACTCACACTGTCCGCCACTTGAATGCGCAACTGTTGCACTTGGATTTTGCTGATTTCCAATGTGGGCGGCGCGGCGAGGGTGGTTTGAGTAGAACCGAATAACAGGGCAAGAGCAAAAATAACATGGCGCATGGTGGTTTCCTTTTGGTTCGTGGTTGTGTGTAGAGTGGTTTTTGGTCGTTAGTCGTTAGCTATTAGTCGTTAGTTGGCAAGGCGGGGTTTGAGTATATCTTATTGAATATATTTAAAAAATAATTGCTGCCACTAACTAACGACTAGCGACTAACAGCTAACGACCACCCCCTACGAAATCCCTAAATTCCCATCTGTTCCTTTGATTTTCGGCACATTCGGCTGGGTCACTTTAATGACTTTTTCATGCCGTAAATACCTTGCGACTAAGTCCCAAATCGCTTCACCGCCACTATCGCGTGCGGCTTCGGACACGCCTGCCCAACCTGCGACTTTGTAGCGTTTGTCGGCATCCAAAGGTTTACCGTTGAGTTGCAAGTCTTGGATGCGGTTGCCCATTTTGGCGGCAGGATCGCAGGTGTATTGCACGCCGCCAACGCGCACCATGTCGCCGCCTTGTTGGTAATACGGGTCGGGGTTGAACAGGTTATCGCCCACGTCTTCCAACACGCCTTTGATTTGCGCGCCTGTCATTTCGGTGAGCGTGGTCGCGGGATAAGTAATAGCCGTCTGCGCCATTAAATCTTCCATGGTAATCATGCTGTTAGGCAATAGCGATGTCCCCCAACGGAAGCCTGGGGAGAAAGCAATCGGCGCATCTTTTTCGCGCATCAGCGCGTCCAAAATCACTTGGTCAAAGCTGCCGTTGAAGTTGCCACGGCGATACAACAAGCCATCGGTCAGCGCAAGCGGTTCGGCGAGTTTGGCGGCAAACGGGCTGCGCACGCGTTGAATCAGTGCCGCCATCTCGGCATCGGCGGGTAGCAAATTGGCAAAAATCGGCAGCAATTTGTAATGGAAATTCGCCACTTTGCCGTTTTTGACTTCAAAGTCCAACACGCCTAAAAACTTGCCGTTAGAGCCTGCATTGGTGACCAGCGTCGTGCCGCCCGCATTTTTCACGGGAATCGGCGTGGGGATGCCGTCGTGGGTATGTCCGCCCAAAATCGCGTCTAGCCCGCGCATGCGGGAGGCGAGTTTCAAATCTACATCCATGCCGTTATGCGACAACAGCACCACCACTTGCGCGCCTTTTTGGCGGGCTTCATCTATGGTGGTTTGCAAGGATTCTTCTTGGATGCCGAATGACCAATCGGGCACAAAATAGCGCGGATTGGCGATGGTGGTGTAGGGAAAGGCTTGCCCGATAATGGCAACGGGAACGTGATTGATTTCGCGGATGACGTAAGGTTTAAACACGGGGTCGCCAAAATCGGTCGTTTTGACGTTTTGCGCCACGATGTCGATATGCCCTTTCAGCGTCCCCGCTTCGGCGGTTTTGATACGTTCCGCGCCGTAAGTCGCTTCAAAATGCAAGGTCATCACATCCACACCCAGTTGCACGCACGCGTCCATCATGTCCTGCCCTTGCGTCCACAATGCCGTCGCCGACCCCTGCCAAGTATCGCCGCCGTCTAACAACAGTGATTGCGGACGGGCGGCGCGCAGTTGTTTGACCAAGGTGGCAAGATGCGCAAAACCGCCGACTTTGCCGTAAATTTTCGCCGCTTCCGTGTAATTGAGCGAAGTAAAAGCGTGGGCTTCGGGGGTGTTGGGGCGAATGCCGAATTGTTTCAGAAACGCATGATTGACCAGATGCGGCGGCTGATTGCGCATCGCGCCAAACCCCAGATTGATATGCGGTTCTCGGTAGTACAGCGGATTGAGTTGCGCGTGGACATCGGTGATATGCAGCAAACTGACATTGCCGCGATTCGGCACGTCATACAATTTCGCGGCGTGTGCAGCAGCAAGACTTTCGCGGCTACTCAAGGTCAAGCCCCCCGCAGCGGCGATGGCTAACACCTGTAAAAATTCACGACGATTGATACTCATGGAAAAACTCCTTGTGATGCCATTCGTAGGATGTGCCGATAGGCGCATCAATATCGTTTTAATTCAAAAAGATGCGCCTATCGGCACATCCTACGCGCTCCCATAAGTGGGCGAGGGGGAGTTAAAACTATTGGCTCTAAGTGAATCATAGTGGGTCATCGTGGCACAAGTGAGCAATCTCCCTCCCCTTGAAGGGGAGGGAGCCTTGTTTCATCCACTGTAAATCACATAGAACCAAACTATTCCTTATTCACCAACGACTCAGGATCAAGCAGCAATGCGACTAAGTCTTTGATTTGACTTTCAGTCAGCGCGCCGACGTGTCCGAAGCGGGGCATATTGGTGCATAAATTAAAGGCTTTGGCGTTGTAGATGCGACCATAGACATATTTTTGCATTTCTGGGGTGTTGCCGCGATTCCTGCCGAAATGCAGCAAACTAGGACCTATCGTGCCGTAGGCGATTTCTTTGGGGGAGAGTTGGTGGCAGTTGTAGCAATTGCCGCCGACCACGTCGCCTTCTTTATCTGTCCACGTCAAGCCGCGCCCGCTTTGCGCCAGTTTTTCGCCTGCTTTCCAGTCGCCCATCAATTTGCCGTCGGCGGGATATTTGACCACAGCGAGTTGTTCTTTTTCCAGCTTATCTTGCAAGGCGTGGGGTGGGCGGTCGCGGTATTGGGTGCAGAGTGCTTGGATTTTGTCTTGTTTGACGCGATCCGCTTTGGCGATACCTTTGTCGCGGAAGTCACGTTGAATGACTTCCTGTGCTTTCGCATCGAGTCCCGTTGCATTGGGGGCGGCAAATGCGGTGGCGGCGAAACCGCTTGCGATGAGCATGAGTGCAATTTTTTTCATATTCTTCTCCCTTAACGTTTGATGGCGGGGCCGTCATACACGGCACCATTGGCGTTGACGGCCAAAAACATCGTCAATGCCACGGTCAATTCCGAGCCAAACACGGGTTCGGGGAAGCGTTGTTGACGGAAGCAATCGTTGATGCGCCATTGGAACGAGCGGAACAAGCCTTGTGAGACGCGATACGCGGGCCAAGTGGTGTAAGCGCGTTGCGCGCCGATATTGGTGGTGAGATTGGGCAAATCTTGCAAACGAATGCGGCGACCGTTTTCGCTATGGCAAGTGGCGCAAGAAAAATCGTAAGGTCCTGCGCGGTAGAAGAAAATCCGCTTGCCGATTTCGTAGGCTGCTTTTTCCTTAGGATGTTTCAGTGAAACCGCCATTTTCATGCCCTTGGATTGCCCCACAACGTAGGCGACCAAGCCTTCAATGTTGGATTTTTCGCTGGTGGTGCTAAACGGTTTGCGGGTGATGTCGGCTTCGGGGATACCTTGCAAGGTGGTCATGCAGGTCAATAAGCGCGATTCCAAATCTTGCACGCGTTTGGTGTCAGCGAAATAACGCGGCAATTCGGCATACGCGCCTTTCACCATGCCAGCCCCTTTGCCTAAATCACATTTCTCCAACGAGGCATTTTTCGTTCCCGCAGCGGTTTTCCACAGCTCTTCGCCACGCATTTCGTCTAATTCAGCAGGATTGCCATCGCTGACCATTTCGCGGTATTTCGCGATTTCGTCAGCACTTTTGTCGTCACTGGCAAAGCCCAAACAAGGGATCGCCAGTGCGAGGGTGAGGATAATTCGAGTGTACATTGCGATACTCTCCACAAGGGGGGGGTTAAAGAGGGGATGGTCGTTAGTCGTTAGCTTTTAGTTGTTAGTTGTTAGTTGCTGTGGTGGTAATTTGCGTGTATCTAGTTGAGTATCTTGTAAAAAGGTGGATGCGCTACGCTTATCCCCCCTACTAACTTGTCCACCCTGCCAACTAACGACTACCAACCAACGACTAAACTTTTTCCGTAATTTCGACTTCGTCAGTGCGGGTTTCACCATGATTATCTAACCAAGTGATCGAAATTTTTTCGCCTTTTGCGCCGCCTTTGAAGCGGAAAACCAAGTACGGGTCTTTGGAAACTGCGGTGCCGAATTGGGCATCTAGCACCACTTTGTCTTGATGTTTGGCGGTGACTTCGGTGATAAACCAAGCGGGGACGAGTGCGCCAGCGGCATCTTTGCGCCCGCCTGTTTCCATTGCGTGTCCCATCAGGACTTTGACTTCGGTGATGCCGTCTTTGACCGCCGCGCGAATTTTCATTGGATTAGCCATTATTTTTCTCCCTGTTATGAATTAACCGCCACAGCCACCTTGGGTGACTTTGACTTCTTTTGAGGCACGATACAGTTTGCCGTCGGCTTTCACCAGCACAATGACGTTCGCGGTTTGTGCCATTTTAACGCGGGTGGTGACAAAGCATTCTGTCCCTGCGGGTAAGTTAAAATTGGCGGTCAACATATTGGGGTTTTTATCCACAAACACCATAATTTGCGTGGCATTGGGCAAGGTGCTGCTGACGTTGATGGGCACAACTGCACCGTTTTCGGCGATTTCGGGAACAACCAGCGTAATCGCGTCGCTGTTGGCGGGCAGTACCGCGCCTATCGCATCTAAGGCTTCATTCATGGTTTTTGCGGCGAATAGCGATTTATTCCATTCAGCTTGCGCGAGTGTCGGGGCAAGTCCCAAAGAGGCGAACAGCCCCCATAGTCCTAATGCGCCACCTGTTTTAAGTGCCTGACGGCGTTCCAGATTAACCATTTTTCCTCCGAGTGTTGTTGTGTTAAATCAATTTGTGACCACCAGCGTGGACACTTCCATTTTGCCTGCGATGTCTTGCATGATGCTGCGATGCCCAAATGGAATCAGGTGATACCGCTGACGACCAATGACGACCAAGTCCGCTCCACTTTCTTTGACTGCCGCGACGGTTTGTTCGACGGCTTGCCCCACGCGCACGAGTCCGTTGGCTTTGTCCGATGTGCTTGAAGCCAGTGCCACGTTGAGCGTGTTGAAACTCTGGGTTTTCGACAGCGAGGCTTGGTCGGGGGCGACGCTCAACACGGTGAGCGGCAGATCACAGATACCCGCGATCAATCCTGCCGTTTTGGCAATGTTGGGTGCGGCGGGGGTGTCGCCCACAGCGGCTAAAACATGGGTATGCCAAAACTGTGCACGACGCGGTACCAGCAGGACGCTACAAGTCGTATCGCGGATCACGCGACTGACCATTTCACCCACCATCATGCGTGCAAAAAAACTTGGCTTGCCGCGACGGCGTATCACGATCAAATCCGCGTTAAATTCCCGCGCATCATCCACAATTTCAGTATGAATTTCAGACCCTCGTCTGACTTTTATGTCTAATGACACACCCGCTATCGCGGCGGCTTGACGTAAATTATCAATCTTCACCGCCACGTCTTGTTCCGCACGTAAGGCGTGTTCAGGCATTTCGGCTTCGTATTCAGGGTTGCTGAGTAAGGGAAACACCACGCGCAGCGGCACGCCACAGCGTTGTGCCATGGCAAAAGCCAGTCGTTCGGCTCCTGTGTCAAATTCGGTGTGTTCGGTTGCCAATAAAATTCGGCTAAATGGGTAGTCGCTCATTATCTCTGTCCTTTAATGTCCGACCGTGAGAATGCCAGATGCCGCCAACAATTGCACGAACAATGCCACTACGCACAAGCCGACGAACACCCAATCTTTGCGCTTGGCATAGATAGGCATGACCGCAAGCAGGCACAACAGCGAGCAGCCAGACAACCACGCAATGCCTAGCAAACTGGCAAAATCGCCTTGTCCTAGGAGATTTAACCAATGCCAACCTGTGGGTGCGCCTGTTTTTTGCAAATAGTCATGCGTGGAAAGACTCCAGACGGTGGGCATTTGATCCAGCGGAATACGAGCGGGCAAGCCACTCAAGACATAGCCTAAAAAGGTGACGATCAGTACCGCCAAGCCAGAACGCGAACCCCAACTGAGCCACGTGGCATAACGTTGCTGCTCGGTGGAAATAAAACTTTTTTTGTCATTCATATCCAGATCCCCAATCCTTTCAATAAGGCGCGTAGTCCTGCAAACAACAGCAAGGAGATGACCATTTTGCGCACCACCGAGGCTTTGAGTACATGCAGCAATTTTGCCCCGATGGTCGCCCCTAGCATCATGCCAATCACAGACGGCACGGCGATAATCGCCAATACCGCGCCTTTGTTCAGGTAAATCCACGCTGCCGAAGAATCGACCAAGGTTAGGATAAAGCTGGAGGTTCCCGCAGACACCTTCAGCGGCGCGCCCATCAGTAAATTCAACACAGGCACATTCGCCCAACCCGCGCCCATGCCAAACAGCCCAGCCAAGAATCCGATGCCCACAAACAACAGCAGCCCTAATGGCGTACGATGCACATGCCAGTTGATTTTCTCATTGCGCGCCGCATCGTGATAAATACCATTCATCGCCAAGGCACTGGAGAGTTTATCGGGTGTACCCACTTCAGGAAATTCAGATTTTTTTGCCAATGCCATCAAGGTCACAATGCCGAGTATGGTCAAACCGAGTGCAATTTGCACAATCGCGGCAGGAATCGCCAAGCCTATCATCGCCCCTGCAATCGAGCTGGCGGATGCTAACACCGCCATGGGCAATGCCAGTCGCAAATCCGCCAAGCCGCCGCGCAACAAGGAAGGACCTGCGGCTAACGCACTCGCCAAAGCCACCAGCAACCCTGCGCCGCGCACGAAATCCAGATGAAACGGGAAAAATCCGCCCACAATCGGCACAAACAACACCCCGCCGCCCACGCCTGACGGTACTGCCACGATGCCCAAAAAGAAACAGGTGACAAACAAGGCGATCACCCATCCCCACCACGGCATGGTGCTTGCCGTAGGCAGATTTTCAGCCGCAAATGCGCCCACGGTAAACAAAGACAGCGTCAGCAACAGCAGCATGACGTTGGCTTTTAGCAAGGCTCCCGTGTGTTGCAGCTTAGAAAATGCGTGCGCCAACATTATGAATTCCCTTGGTAATAGAGATTTTGCGGATGTTTCGCTTCAGCAAAGAAATACCAACGTTCCGCCAATAACCCCGCGTATTGCAAGATAAACGCTAACAAAGGCAGGGTTAGCACCAGCAACAAGGGCAAGGCAAACGACAGCACTAAAAATGCAGGTATGATCACGCGCACAAATCCCACACTTTTACCATGGAAAAACTCGCGGGTGTTATACGAGCCGCCCATCGCGCCTTGGGCTTTCTGCACGATATGGGGGTGACGAATGCCAATGGCGGTTTGCAGCGTACTGGCAGGACTCAACTGAGCGTTGCGCACCAAAGCCGCGCCGCGTGTTAGCAAGCTTAACGCGGTGAGGACAAAAGCGGCTTGCGCGAGCGGGGCGGTGAGGGTAGGGGCAACAAAGCTGGCATAAGCTGCCGCCAGTGTCATGCCCGATGCCGAACCTAGCAGGCTAAAGTTCAGCAGCGTCAACGGGTGCGCCCATTCTTTGAGCACTTTGACCGCCGCGTAAATCATGCCCGTGCAGATAAACAAGGTAATGGACAACACCACGCCGACGACCCCGATGAGCAAGGTATGTCCCAACGCCATCCAATGCGCGACACCGTAAGCAAACGCGGCTGCCATAAAGGCGGGCAAGGCGATGACTTCACGCGATAACCAAGAAGTACGCCACATCATCATCGAACGCCAAGCACGTTCGGGATGGCCCAAGTGAAAAAAGGAAGCCAGTAAGCCTAAGCCACTGAGCAACAACACAATCACACTGCCGCCAATAAGAAAGTTTGGCGTGATAGCGTTTGGGGCAAGCAATTCACACAAAAACAGTGCGATAAACAAACCTTGCGCGGCACCAATCAGCGTGGTCAACAGTAATACAGAAAAAGCGGGACGCATTGAGTAATTCCTTAGTTAAGCTCTTCGTGAGTCGGTGGCAGATTCTTGTCGAATGGCGCACCGTCGATTTTGTGGGGATTATCCGAGCGATATAGCTCTTCATCTCGCACCGTCACCGTGGTTTTACGACGCGGCAAATAGTGGTTCGAGGGCTTGGTATTCGCTTCAGGCATCAAGGTGTACCCCCCGCGTTCACGTATCGCCACCGAGACTTCGGATTCGGGATCATGTACGTCACCAAATAAGCGCGCACCTGGCGGACATGCCAATACGCACGACGGTTTGCGGCGATCTTCAGGCAAACTCATGTCGTAAATGCGATCTACGCACAGTGTGCATTTGGTCATGACTTTGCGTTGTTCATCGAATTCGCGCACGCCGTATGGACACGCCCATGAGCAATACTTACAACCGATGCACTTGTCATAATCAACTAACACAATGCCATCAGATTTACGCTTGTAAGACGCACCCGTCGGACACACAGGCACACACGCGGGGTCTTCGCAATGCAAGCAGGATTTAGGGAAGTGCACGGTTTCGGTTTTAGGATACTGACCGACTTCAAAAGTCTGCACCCGATTGAAAAACGTACCGTTAGGTTCGGCTTCATAAGGATTGCAGTCGGTCAACGCACCCGCCGCACCTGAGGTATTCCACTGTTTACAGTTGGTCACACATGCGTGACAACCGACACAAACATTCAAATCAATTACGAGTGCTAGTTGGGTCATCGCGCACCGCCTTTCTTTTTGCTGCCAGCAAACCATGCCTGCCAGCCCATATTTCTGGATGCCATCCCTGGAACAGGGTTAAGCGTTTCAAATTGAGGCGAACTCTCCTCTGCCCCACCTGCTGTTGCAGGATAGATACGCACCCGCACGTCATACCACGCCGCTTGTCCTGTAATCGGGTCGGAGTTGGAAATTCTTCCCTCACCCCCAGCCCCTCTCCCAGCGGGCGAGGGGTGACGTAATTCTTCCGAAATCAAATGATTCAGCAAGAAACCTTGTTTGGATTCATTGGCATCGCCCGTGAGATTCCACGCCCCAGACGATTTGCCGATGGCATTCCATGTCCACACCGTGCCAGGCTCTACCGCTTCGGAATAACGGCACAAACAACGCACCTTACCCCATTGCGACTCAACCCACATCCAGCCGCCATCCGCAATGCCCGCTTCGGTTGCCGTGAGCGAATTGACGTACAGATAGTTGTAAGTGTGAATCTGACGCAGCCACGCATTTTGCGAATCCCACGAGTGATACATTGCCATCGGACGCTGGGTCAGCGCGTTGAGCGGATATTTTTCCAAGTCGCTTTGATTGTCTTCTAACGGTGCGTACCAGAAGGGCAGCGGATCAAAATACGTCGCCACGCGTTCGCGCAACGCATCAGGCGGCTGTTTGCCTGCGCGTTTGCCCTCCGCTGCTAAGCGGAAACCCTGCAAAATTTCAGAATAAATGTGAATAATCACGGGGTCATTGTCGCGGCGCATCCCTGCTTGTTGCGCCCATTCCATGTATTCTTTATTCCAGTTGCGCATGTATTGACTGGACGGCGGCAGATGGTATTGGAAGAAGCAGCCATTCTTTTCGTACATTTCCCATTGTTTAGGATTCGGCTCGCCGCGCATGGCTTTATCACCGTCTTTACCGCGCCAGCCCGTTAAGAAACCAATGCCAGAACCTGGGGCGGTTTCATAATTGACCACGAAATCGGGGTAATTTTTGAACTTACGCCCGCCCTCTGCGTTGGTAAAAGCGGGTAATTTAAGACGACCACCCAACTCTACCAATACTTCTTGGAAGGGTTTGCAATCCCCTTTAGGGGCGACCACGGGAATACGCACCGCATCCACAGGACCATCGAATTCGGAAATCGGACGATCGAGCATGGACATACAATCGTGCCGCTCTAGGTAAGTCGTGTCGGGCAGAATCAAATCAGCAAAGGCGGTGGTTTCAGATTGAAACGCGTCGCACACCACGATAAACGGAATTTTGTAGCCGCCATCTGGATGCTTATCCACCAGCATCTTGCGCACTTCCGAAGTGTTCATGCTGGAATTCCACGCCATATTCGCCATAAACAACAACAAGGTGTCGATGGGGTAAGGGTCGCCGCGCCACGCATTGGTGATGGCATTGTGCATCAAGCCATGCGCCGACAACGGGTGCTCCCAAGAGAACGCCTTATCCAAGCGCACAGGTTTGCCTTCAGCATCCACGAACAAGTCATCAGGGCTTTCTGGCCAACCCAGCGGCGCACCATTCAGTGGCGTGTTCGGTTGCACCGCTTCAGGGCCTTTGGGCGGGCGGGCATTGGGCGGAATGGCACGGGGGTAAGGTGCTTTGTGGCGGAAGCCGCCAGGTCTATCTATCGTCCCTAACAAGGACATCAAAATCGCCAACGAGCGTATGGTTTGAAAACCATTGGAATGCGCCGCCAAGCCACGCATGGCATGGAAGGCAACGGGATTGCCTGTGACCGTTTCATGCTCTTCGCCCCACCAATCCGTCCAAGGAATCGGCAGCTCAATTTTTTGGTCGCGCGCGGTAATCCCCATTTCATGCGCGATGCGCTTAATGGTTGCGGCATCAATGCCCGTGATGCTGGCAGCCCATTCAGGTGTGCAATCCGCCACACGTTCTTTCAGCAACTGGAAAGCAGGCTTAACAGGTGTGCCGTCAGGCATGATAAAACTGCCAAACAAGGCAGGATCCGCGTGTTTCGCGTGGTCATCCACCGCTTGGTTGGTGTGCCTATCCCACCAATAAAAATTATGCGGGCGCAACGGGTTGATTTTGTCGCCTTCAGGATTGCGCATCATCATGCCGAATTCTTTGCTGGACTCGTCCTGATTGACCAGTTGCCCAGAGTTGGTATAGCGCGCCAAAAAGTCACGGTCATACAGCCCTAGCGCGATAATTTCGCGAATAATCGCCAAAATCAGCGCGCCGTCGGTGCCTGGTTTGATGGGAATCCACTCATCCGCAATGGCGGCATAGCCACTGCGCACGGGGTTGATCGCCACGAAGCGTCCACCATTACGTTTGAAATCCCCAATCGCGCTTTTTAGCGGGTTAGAGTGATGATCCTCAGCGGTGCCGATCATGTAGAACACTTTGGCGCGCTCCAAATCGGGACCACCAAATTCCCAAAACGAGCCGCCGATGGTGTAAATCATGCCCGCCGCCATATTGACCGAGCAGAAGCCGCCGTGCGCCGCGTAGTTGGGTGTGCCGAACTGGCGGGCAAACATGCCTGTCAAGGCTTGCATCTGATCGCGCCCCGTGAACAGCGCGAATTTTTTAGGGTCGGTGGCGCGCAGATGTGACAGCCGCTTTTCTAAAATATCGAAGGTTTCATCCCAGCTAATTTCTTCAAACTGGTTTTCACCGCGTTCTGTTCCCGCTTTGCGGCGCAAAGGTTTAGTCAGGCGCGCAGGCGAGTATTGCTTCATAATGCCCGAACCACCCTTGGCGCAAATCACGCCCTTGTTCAGCGGATGGTCGGGGTTGCCCTCGATGTAGCGCACCTCGCCATCACGCAAATGCACTTTGATGCCGCAACGGCAAGCGCACATGTAGCAGGTGGTGGTTTTGGTTTCAGTCGCCGCATCGGGTAGCGGGGAGGAGATGGGGTCGTGTATGGGTGAGGACATGGCAATCAGTTTTTTATAGGGTTGGGGGTTGCAGCCACTGGAATTGAGGTATCCGCATGCGCTTTTACGACTCTTTTTTATTAGGCGCAATCTCACCCCTTGGTGTCTATAGCCACGTCGGGTCAGAGCGGGTATAACCCTGATGGGTAAAAAAAGCATTTTTTAACATAGTTGATTGATATTTTGAGAGATTCCATTTAGTCTGCCGCACGTTTTTTTGGAGCCCGATACTAAGTTGATACAGAAAAAAACGATTCCCATTGCTGACAGCACACACAGCGCGTTTGTCTGGGTGCGCCACCCCGACTTTATACCTCCTACCCAGGAAGAGGGTTTTGCTGCTCGTCTGACGAGTGCGCTAGACCCCCCACGGGCGGGGGATCTTAGGTCGCTACTGGAAACCTTCTTGGAAAGCATTATTGGCACGGTGAATGCGACCGCAGGGGTGGTGCGCCTACTCTCCCCTGACGGTTGCACCTTGCAAATCATCAGTTCCGCAGGATTATCGGCTGAATTGCAAAAAGAGGCGGAAAGTTTTGTCGAGTTAAATTGCGAAGTCAATGACATTGCCACCTTAGGGCATATCATTCACTCGTCCGACATCAGCACCTGCGATTCACGCCATCACTGCCCTTACGCCAGTTGCCGCTTCCTGTCGCTGGTCGCAGCCCCTTTAGAAGCACAAAATACCACTGGCGCACCCTTGGGTATTTTGACCATCTTTTTTGACGTGCCGCGCACCGCCGCCAGTCAAGTGACGAACAGTTTAGTCGCTTTTGCCGAGGTGATGGCGGCGACGATAGAACACACTCGCATCAATCGCGAAGTGCAACGTACCGATAGGCTCGCCGCACGGCAAGATATCGCCAATGAAATTCACGATTCCTTAGCGCAAACCCTCACGTACTCCCGTATGCGTGTTAGCCTGCTGCGCGAATCCATCCGCACGGGCAAGGACGACCTGTCCGCACAGTATGCCAATGACATTGATGAAGCCTTGGAGCTCGGGCAGAAAAGTGTGCGCGATCTGATTGCAGATTTTCGTTGTGAAATCAATCATGAAGGTTTATCCGCTGCTTTGCACGACCTCACCACTGATTTTCGCAAACGTCACAACATCGTACTCGAATACCATAATCACTTGGTGGACTTGGAACTGCCGCTCGAACACGAGATTCAGGTATATTACATTGTGCGCGAAGCACTGACCAACATCGGTCGCCATTCTGGCGCATCACATGCGCGCTTGTTTGTCGATGCCCACTTTGGCTATTACGTGTTTACGATAGAGGACAATGGCAGCGGTGCGTGTACTTTTACCCCGATAGAAGGGCATTATGGTGTCATCATTATGCGTGAACGGGCGCAACGTATCGGCGGCGAGATACGCGTCAAAAGCGCAGCAGGACTAGGCACGCAAGTGCAGTTGTTTTTTCCCGAACCACCGACGGACTGGAGAGTAGCGAGTGAATGATAAATTGAAATTGGTACTGGTCGATGACCAATGTCTGTGCAGGCGCGGCTTGAGCGAACTGTTGGCAAACTGCTACGACTTTGCGGTGTTAGGGGCGACTGACAACATCGACGAGCTACACAGCTTATTGAATCAGCAACCCGACTTGCTCATCCTTGATTTGCGCATGAAACCCATGAACGGCATCACGCTATTGCAACAACTGCGGGCGGATGGCTATATGACCCCCGCCATTATGCTGACCATGAGCGACTCGGAAGTGGATATGCAAAACGCCATCCGTTCAGGCGTGCGCGGTTATTTGCTCAAGGACATGGCACCCGATGATGTGGTCGATGCCATCCGCCGTGTCGCAGCGGGAGAGCTGGTGGTCGCCCCCGCAATGACCATGAAAATGATTGAAATGTTGCGCGGCGACCAACCCAGCCAAGACGCGAAAAGTTCACTGAAATTACTCACCGAACGGGAGCGCGAGATTTTACAATTGTTGTCGCGGGGCGAAAGCAACAAAGCCATCGCCATCACCCTGAAAATCAGCTACGACACCGTCAAACAGCATGTGCGCCATATTTTAAACAAGCTGAATCTATCCTCGCGGGTCAAAGCGGCAGTTTTGTTCACCAAAGAACAAGAAACGCATTATGGCAAGGATTCCACACGTAACGGGTAGAGGTAATTGGGTCGTTAGTCGTTAGCGGTTAGTTGGGGTGGGTAAGTTTAGAGAATAGGGGTTTTTTAAATATATTCATATAGATGAGCTAAGTTCTCCATATTGCAAACTAAAAACTAACGACTAACGACTAACGACTAACGACTAACGACTAACGACTAACGACTAACGACTAACGACTAACGACTAACGACTAACGACTAGAGATCAACACCTAACACAAGCCTTCATCAGGAGAAAACCATGCAACTCGACGACGCTAGTTTAGACACGCTTTTCCGTACCGCTCGCACCCATAACGGCTGGCTGGACAAACCCGTCAGTGATGAGCAGTTGCGGCAACTTTATGAGCTGATGAAATGGGCTCCCACCAGTGCCAATTGCAGTCCCGCACGCATCGTTTTTGTCAAAAGTGCAGCAGCAAAACAACGCTTACTGCCCGCCATGATTCCTGGCAACGAGGAGAAAACCCGTACCGCGCCTGTGACCGCCATCATTGGGCAAGATGAAGCGTTCTATGACAAGCTCCCGCAGCTATTTCCCCATACCGATGCGCGCGCTTGGTTTGTCGGCAATCAGTCACTCATTGACACCACTGCATTCCGCAACGCCACGTTACAAGGGGCCTATTTGATGATGGCGGTGCGCGCACTGGGGTTGGATGCGGGTCCTATGTCGGGTTTTGATAATGCCAAAGTGGATGCAGAGTTCTTTCCCAACAGCACAATTAAATCCAATTTCCTCATCAACATTGGCTATGGAGACGCATCCAAGTTATTCTCACGCAGCCCTAGACTGAGTTTTGAAGAGGCAGCTCAAATTTTATAAGTAGTTAATCTAAAATTTTCGTGTATTTCCACAACGCTAGTCACCTCGCCATATTCATGCCCCCTCGTTTCGCTCTCCCCCTAGCAGAATCTTGAGCTTGTGGTTAATGCTTTTCTCCCTTCTCCCGCAAGCGGGAGAAGGGTTGGGGATGAGGGAGTTTGAGCTGTCATAATCGATTTAGTACTCAATGCCCCTCACCCTAACCCTCTCCCGCTTGCGGGAGAGGGAATTAAAGTTGTAATGGTTTAAGGGAGAGGGTGTGCCGAACCCCAAACTAAGTGAATACCTCCTAGTGTCGCGTCATGCGCGACCTGCCGCATAGATTAAGCTATACTTTTGTCCTTTTTTTCAAGAAGGCGAAGGATTCTCGGTGAAGCTATATAAAGTGACGTTGCTCGCGGCAGAGCGGGCAGAATTAAGGGCT
>JBASWK010000125.1:0-38073 GCA_049276435.1 Gallionella sp.
CGCTGTAGGAGCGTGCCCTGCACGCGAACACTTTTGTCGCGTGCAGGGCACGCTCCTACAGCGCTTCCATCTGTCGGCGAAAGGTTCTGCATGAAACGCATCATCGTCGGCCCCTTCAACCGCGTCGAAGGCGATCTCGAAGTCACGCTCGATGTCTCCGCTGGGCGCGTGCAATCCGCCTTTGTGAATTCGCCGATGTACCGCGGTTTCGAGCAGATTCTGGCGGGCAAGCATCCGCTTGATGCGCTGGTGTATGTGCCGCGCATTTGCGGCATTTGTTCGGTGGCGCAGTCGGCGGCGGCGGCGCAGGCCTTGGCGCAGGCGATGAATTTGCAGCCGCCCGAGAATGGCCGCTTGAGCGCCAACCTCACGCTGGCGGCGGAAAATATCGCCGACCACTTGAGCCATTTTTATCTGTTCTTCATGCCCGACTTTGCGCGCGATTTTTACTGCGAGCGCAGTTGGTTTGCCGCGACACAAGCACGTTTTAAAGCGGTCAGCGGCAGCGCCACGGCGGACGTGCTGCCCGCGCGCACCAAATTCCTGCACCTGATGGGTTACCTCGCGGGTAAATGGCCGCACACGCTGTCGTTGCAGCCCGGCGGTTCGTCGCGTCCGCTGGAGCAGGCGGAGCAAATCCGGCTGTCGATTTTGCTGGCGGAATTTCGCGTTTTTCTGGAGCGCACGCTGTTCGGCGACACGCTGGAAGCCGTCGCCGCTCTGGATTCGGAAGCGGCCTTGCTGGCGTGGATGGAGTCGCGCCAAACAACAGCCGACCTGTCGCGCTTCCTCGCCATCGCCTACGATCAGGAGTTGCACAAACTGGGGCGCGCGACTGACCGTTTCATGAGCTACGGCGCGTATCGCGACGGCGACAATAACTTGTTCGCCGCCGGGCTCTGGCAAGACGGTGCAGTGCATGCCTTAGACATTGGTGCGATACGCGAAGACGTGTCGCATAGCTGGCTGGAGGGCGATGCTGCGCTCGCGCCCAGCGCCGGATTGACCCGCCCGCAACCGGATAAAGCGGATGCGTATTCGTGGTGCAAAGCGCCGCGATTGGATGGCCTTGTGGTGGAGACGGGCGCGCTGGCGCGGCAGTTGGTGGACGGGCATCCGCTGCTGTGCGACATGGTGGCGCGCCACGGCGGCAGCGTGACGGCGCGCGTGGTTGCCCGTCTGCTGGAAATCGCCCGCATCGTGCCGGAGATGGAAGCGTGGGTGCGCCGCATCCGTCCCGGCGAACCGTTCTGCATTAATGCGACAACGCTGGAAGATGCCAGCGGCATCGGCCTGATCGAAGCCGCGCGCGGCGGTCTCGGCCACTGGCTGGAAGTGCGCCAAGGCAAACTGCACAACTACCAGATCATCGCCCCCACGACCTGGAACTTTTCCCCGCGCGATGCGGCGGGCGTACCCGGTGCGCTGGAGCAGGCGCTGGTCGGCGTGGCGGTCGAAGACAATAACGCGGGCGCGCCGGTGGCGGTGCAGCATGTGGTGCGCTCGTTTGATCCTTGCATGGTTTGTACGGTGCATTAGTCACTTATCAGTTGAATGATGTCAAAACGTGACAAGACTTTTTGGTTATCACGCGAAGGCGCGAAGGCGCGAAGAAGAACAAATGCGGGTTTGTTTTTTCGCGGCTTCGCGCCTTCGCGTGAGTATGTATTTGGTTCCGGCTCGTCCGGCTTAGGTTGAGGGATTTTGAGATGAATTCAGATAATTCCTGGGCACTGAACCAGTTCCTTCCCCCATGCAGGGGGAAGGTTAGGATGGGGGTAGAGTCGATGAGGTGCCACGCTTCTACCCCCACCCTAGCCCTCCCCCTGCATGGGGGAGGGAATCCAGCGACTTGCTCGTTGAGTCGAGTGGCTAGAAGTTTCAATGACTCGTTAGTCGGAGGTTAGGATGAACACCACCCCATCCCCTTTCGATCACCTCATCTCCGCCACGCCGCCGGAGGCGATGTCCGAGTCCACTTGGATTGAAGTAGTACACAAGATGGACGAGGTGTACAACGAGTTGCTGCAACACGAGGTGGAACTGGAGCAGAAAAATGATGCACTGGAAGAGTCGCAGCAATTTATTTTCAGCGTGCTCACTTCGATGTCGGATTTGCTGGTGGTGTGCGACCGCCACGGTGTAATCGAGGAAGTGAACCAGGCGCTGGTGGCGTTCACCGGCAAGCGCGAGAGCGAACTCAAAGGCGCGAAACTGTTCGAACTGTTTGCCGACACAACCTCGGCGGCCTCGGCGCAGCGCGTCATCGCGCGGCTGGCGACGGAGGCCGCGAACGATTTGGAGTTGCAGTTCCGCACGCGCGACGGCGGCGCGGCACCGGTGGCGTTGAATTTCACCGCGCGTTTGTCCGGTGCGGGCAAGTTGCTGGGCGCGGTGATTACCGGCAGGCCGGTGGGCGAATTGCGCCGCGCTTACCACGCCCTGCGCGAGGCGCACGACGAGCTCAAGCGCACCCAGCAGCAGTTGCTGCAATCGGAAAAAATGGCCTCGTTAGGGCGGCTGGTGGCGGGTGTTGCGCACGAGTTGAACAACCCCATCAGTTTCGTGCTGGGCAACGTGCACGCCATGCGCCGCTACACCGTGCGCCTCAAACAATATTGCGATGCCGTGCATGATGGTGCAGGCCGGGAGGCGCTGGCGCAGTTGCGCGCCGAGTTGCGCATCGACCATATCCTGAACGACCTCACGCCTTTGCTGGACGGCGCGATCGAAGGCGCGGAACGCACGCGCGACATCGTTGATGGCCTCAAGCGTTTTTCTGCCACCGACCGCAACGAGAACGTGCCGTTCAATTTGACCGAAATCATCTCGCGCTCGGTGCATTGGGTCACGCGCGCAACGCCCGCCAAGTTCCGCGTGCTGACCGATTTGCCCAACAATCTGCCCGTCACGGGTTCGCCAGGGCAGATGCAGCAGGTCATCATCAACCTGATTCAGAACGCCGCCGATGCCACCGATCATTTGGCCGATCCGCTGTTGGCGGTGACGGCAAGAGAAGAGGGCGGCGACATCGTGGTGCAGTTTTGCGACAACGGCTCTGGCATTGCGGCGGTGGCACTGGATAAATTGTTCGACCCGTTCTTCACCACCAAGGCGGTCGGCAAAGGCACGGGGCTGGGGTTGTCGATCAGCTACGGCATTATTGAGCGGCACGGCGGCAAATTATCCGCCCGTAATTTGGAACAAGGTGGTGCGGAATTTATGCTGCGCTTGCCGCGCACAAAGTGAGGTTGAAAATGAAAAAACGGCTTTGTTTTTTGCTGGCGTTGCTACCCGTTGCGGCAAACGCACACGATCTGTGGATTGAAAAGGAAGCAGGCGATTACAGCTTGTATCAAGGTCACCGCTATTCGTCGCATGGCGGTGCAGAAGTTGTGCCTTATGACGCGGCTGCGGTGAAAAGCGTTTGGTGCGGCGATGCGGCGGGCAAGACAGCCGCACTGATGCTGGGCAAAAACTATCCAGTAAAATTTGCGGGCGACTGCGCGGTGCTGCTGGTGACTTTCTCTTCAGGCTACTGGAGCAAAACGGTATGGGAGACGAAGAATGTTCCCAAGACTGGCGTGGCTGGCGTTATCAAGAGCTGGTATTCGGCGGAGTCGCTGAAGTACATCGAGCGTTGGGTTAACGCGACTCCACTGGCAGTGGGATTGGAAATCACGCCGACGACTAACCCGTTGTCGCTGATGGCGGGCGACAAGCTGACCGTGTTGGTCACCGACAACGGCAAGCCCGTAGCGGGCGTACCCGTCGCCTATGCTGGAGATACGCGCGGGGCGACGGGGGCAGATGGCAAAGTGTCTATACGCTTGCGCCAGCCTGGTGTGCAGCTCATTGAGGCCAGCCTGGAAACGCCGTTGACCGATGGCAAAGCGGACACGGCGATACGCACCGCCTCGCTGCAATTTGAGGTCGGCAAATGAGGGGCGCGTTACGAATGGCACTTACTTTAAGCCAAATCATCGGCAAACTCCCTCCCCTTCAAGGGGAGGGTTGGGGTGGGGATGGGGGGGTGTGCAGAGAACGAACCCATCCCCATCCTAATTGCCCCCTCGCTTCGCTCTCCCCCTCTGAAGGGGAAGGAACGGTAGTTCAGCCCGCTTTAGAGGATGGTGAAAAAATGTTAATCCGTGCCGCATCGGGGGTTTTGAGCTTAAGTAAGTGCCATTCGGGCGCGCTACTATTGTTGATGCTGTGCGGCACGCCCGCGTGGGCGCACGAGGTCAAGGTCGAAATTTCCAAGCAGGGGGCGGTCGTGGTGCGCTTGACTTATGCCGATGGCAAGCCCTTCGCCTTCGAGGCTTACGAGATATATCAGCCCAGCAAGGCTGTCCCCGTGCAGGTTGGGCGCACCAATGCCAAAGGGCAGATCGTATTTCTACCTGGCGCGCAGACGGAGTGGCGCGTCAAGGCTTACTCCGCCGACGGTCATGGCATCGACAAGATGTTGAAGGTCGAGGCGGGGGGCGGTTCATCTTCCATTGGCGACAGCGATTTGCCGCGTCCGTTGGCACTGCTTGCCAGTCTGGGCATCGTGTTCGGTGTCTTTGGTGTTATACAACTTTTTTTCAGGAGAAAAGCGTCATGAAAAACGCATCCCTGGTTACATCCGCTTGTGCCATGTTATTGATTGCAGCACCTGCGTTGGCGCACCATGGCGTGGCAGGGGTGGGTGCTGCTGGTCTGAACGGTCCTGGTGCGCCAGTGGAATCAGGTGCATCGACCGTGCTGCCCGAAGACAAGGTGCTGGCTTATTTCAAGGTCGATCATGCGCAGTTCAAAACTTATGACTGGGCTGCACCGAACGAGAAGTATGCGCGCTTCACCATGCTGGGGTTAGGCTATGGTTTTACACCGTGGTTTTCGGCTTATGCCTTTGTGCCTTATCACGAAAAGATTCAGGAAGCGGGTGGGATGGATTCCATCGGTATGGCGGATGTCTCGCTCATGGGGCAGGTGGGTTTTAAGTACGACCAAGAATTTGTGCTCATCCCCAAGAATGAAAGCTTGGACGATTTGGAGGACTGGCATTTTTCATTGACCTTTGGTTCTACCTTGCCGACGGGGAACGCTAACCATCGCTTGGCTGACGGCAGCATCGTCCCTGGTAAATCGCACGGCTTCGGCAAGCCCGCCTACACGGTGGGACTGACCGCCACCAAGACCTTGACCGACAAGCTGACTGTGAGCTTCGAGACTTCGGCACTGCGCTTTCAAGAATACCGCTATGCGGACGGGCAGCGGGTGCGCTTCGGCGATGAAGACCGCTTCAATACCGCATTTTCCTATCGCGCCTACACCAACGCTGAGGCGATGTTCCGTCTTGATCCTGTGATTGAATTGCAATATCTCAATCTGGGGCGCGATATTGAGGGCGGCGTGGGGGCAACGGGTACGGGCGGCGCAATCCTCTACACGGTGCTGGGTGTTCGTGCCTACTGGGACAGTAATAGCTTCGCGTTAGGATATAAAGTGCCCGTTTCATCCAACTTGAATGAAGCCAACCAGCAGCAAGGTGCGGAGGGCAAGGAAAAATACCGCCTGATTTTCTCCGTCTCTAGGATGTTCTGATGCATATTCCCGACGGATTTCTCTCCCCGCAAACCTACCTGCCCGCCTATGCGCTGGCGGCGGGCGCGTGGGCGTGGGCGACAAAAGATTTGCGCGCCAACCTAGACGAAACCACCGTGCCTAGGCTGGCGGTGTTGACTGCGCTGGTCTACGCGCTCGGTCTGATTATGGTGCCGATTCCTGGCGGCACATCGGGACACGCATTGGGCATCGCCCTCCTCGCACTGGTGTTCGGCGTGCGGCAGGCATTTTTGGCCTACAGTCTGGTGCTGCTGTTGCAGTCGCTGCTGTTCGGCGCGGGCGGCATCACGGCACTGGCGGTCAACGCGCTGGCGATGGGGCTGCTGGGTTCGGCGGCTGCGGTCGCCGCGCGCCGTTTGCTCAAACCGTTGGGCGACACCATTTCTGTCGCGGTGGCGGCTTGGCTATCGGTCATGGTGTCGGGTGCGGCGGTCGCGCTGGTGTTAGGCATCCAGCCGCTGGTAGCGCAGGCAGCCGACGGTGCGCCGCTGTTCTTCCCCTTCGGTCTTGCTGTTACGCTGCCCGCCGTACTGCTCCCGCACGCCCTCATCGGCATCGGCGAAGCGGTGCTGACGGTGCTGGTATGGCGTTACGCCAAGGCGCGGCATTGGGTGGCGGCATGAACCCGCGCGCATGGCTGTTTCTCTATCTGGCGGCAGTCGTCGCGATCACCTTTGTGCATCATTTGCCGACATTGACGTTCCTGTTGCTCGCGGCTCTGGTGTTTTCGGGTCAGCACCGTTGGCGAATCGCGCGGCGTGTGTTGCTGGCTATGCTGACATTCAATCTCACCGTCAGTCTGGGCTATGCGACCATCGCGCTGTGGCAGGGGAATTTCAAGCCAGACTATTTGTGGCTGGTGAACCTGCGCGTGTTTTTGCTGTTGTATCTGGGCTTCTGGTTTGTCGCCGCCGTTGATTTACTGGCGGCGTTGGCGAGGATGCCTTTGCTGCGTTTGATCGCCACGTTGGCAATCGGTCAGATTAAAACGTTCGAGCGCGTATTGAACGATTTTAACTTGGCGTTCCGCAGCCGCAATCTGGCGCGACCGCACCTGCTGGACCGTGCACACCACGCCGCATCGCAGGCGCAAAGTCTGCTCGACAAATCCGTTGCATCGGCCAATGAAACGGCATTGGCGATGCGTTCGCGGGGAGCATTTGATGATTGAATTGCACCATATTTCTTTCGGCTGGCCAGACGAGCCGTATTTGCTGGAACGCTTTTCGCTGACCGTGCAGCGCGGCGAAAAAGTGCTCCTGCTCGGTGCCAATGGTTGTGGCAAATCCACGCTACTCAAATTGATGAACGGTCTGATAGCACCCGCTGCGGGAGACATACGCTGGCGCGGCGAAAAGCTCACCCGCGCTTGGCTGCGTCAACCTGGCAATGCCGCCGCCTTTCGCCGTGCCTGCGTGCTACTGTTCCAGCACCCCGAAGCCATGCTGTTCAACCCCACCGTACGCGAGGAATTGGCTTACGGGTTAAAGCAACTGGGCGCGGACAACATCGAGCGCACGGTGGAGAAATGGGCGCGCGAACTGGCGATAGAAGCGGTACTCGACAAAGCCCCGTTTCTGCTATCTGGTGGGCAAAAACAGAAAGTCGCACTCGCCTGTTTGTTCGTACTCGAACCCGAACTGCTGCTACTGGACGAACCTTCGTCCAGCCTCGATCCCGCCACCATCGGCAAACTCATCGACTTGCTGCGCCACTCCGAGCGGACTCTGGTGGTCGCTACCCATAACCTGTCGCTGGCGGCGGAATTGGGTGAGCGCGCTGTCGTACTCGGCGCGCAAGGTCGCATCCTGTTCGACGGCCCCGTCGCACAAGCACTCGCAGACCTGCCTCTACTCGAACAAGCAGGCCTAGCGCACCGCCATAGCCACCAGCACGGCGACACGGAGCATGCCCACGTCCACACCCACGATTGGAAATAAGGCAGGTACTTGAATTCCCTCTCCCGCAAGTAATTCCAATTTCGGTTAAAAGCCTAAATTATAAATATCATCAATCACACCACGTATACGATATATGCCAATTTCACCTGAAAATTCCATGTTTTCTGTAGGGTGGATGAGCGAACGCGCATCCACCGTTTTCCTTGGCTTGGCTTGGTGTGCAGGTGGATGCGCGGTGCTTATCCACCCTACGGCGTAGCACCTGTTTTTCAATGGTGACGGGTATATTATGGAATTAACGCCGCATCATTATTTCTGTTTTTAAAGGGTGTTGCGAGAGGCTATCGCGCAATTTGTACGCTCCTACATGGCGTTTGGTTTGCAATGGCAATGAAAAAATACATATAACTAAATGATTATTAAACAAATTAAGATATGTAGATACCTATGAACTTAACGGCAAAGCTGCTTCGAGATGGCGGCAGAGCAGGGGAGTTTGCGAGGTAAAATGAACTCAGAAATGTTAGTTAAAATAAAACTCGCAGCGATTCATTTGCCTCCTCGCCCGCTTGCGGGAGAGGATTGAGGAGAGGGGATTTTCGGGAGAATATTGAGGAGAGTGTCATGCCCATTAGGCGAGCTTTAAAAGCCGTTCGGCATTTTTGTAGAAGACGTTGTCTAGCACGTCATCTTTAAACCCCAAGGTGAGGTAATCGTCCACGGTTTGTCGCATGGCGCGGAAGGGGTAGGAGCTGCCAAAGAGCACTTGGTCACGCAAAAAACCGTTCGCAGCTTCGACATACAAGCCGCTACCTGCTTGAAAAATATACATATCGGGGACGATATGCACGTTTTCATAGCGAAATGCCACACCAAGAATTTCATTCACATACGGGTAGCAACCGTGATACACCACAATGGGCAAGGTCGGGAACTGACGGGCGACACGTCCAATTGCGGCGGGGTTGATGTGGTCAAAATTGGGCGTAGTCGGCCCCGACATAATGAACACAGGTACGCCTAATTGCACGCAAGCCTCGTACACAGGCAAAAACTGCGGATCATCCGCCGCCACCGCAGGACTGCCAAAACCAGGTTCAACATTGATACCACGCAAGCCCAATTGGGTGACGGCGCGCTCGGCTTCTGCCAAAGCCGCCGCCACACCTCGCGTTTGCGGATCAACCGAGGCAATGCCGATCAGTTCGGGATAGGGTGAGGTGATGGCGTGGATACGATCATTGGGAATGCTCAAGCTGGGCGTATCACGCCCCACCACCACGGCGGAGCTAATACCGCTGTCGCGCACTTCCGCAATATAACCTTCCAAGGTATGCGAACGCGTAAAGTGTTGGTCATCCAATGAGCCGACACGCCGATTTAACCAGCGGGTGGTTTCATATTCGGGCGTGCCTGCGGTTGCGCCGTAAAAATCGTGTAAAAAAGCTGGTCTGCTACGCAGGTCAATTATTTTGCGAGTCATCAAAATTTCCTTGTTTTAAAGTATAGGGCAAAGTTCATTGCCCAAGACGGTGGCTAATACTTGCCCTTCTAGGGCGGCAAAATCGGCTGAACCGCGTTCGCGGCGACGCGGCAAATCTATCGCCAAGTCGAGGGTAATATTGCCTGATTCGATTAACAGCACGCGGTCGCCCAAGGTGACGGCTTCCGCCACGTCATGGGTGACCAGCAACACGGTGAAGCGATGCTCCTGCCACAAGCGTTCGATGAGACATTGCATTTCAATTCGCGTCAGCGCGTCCAACGCACCCAACGGTTCGTCCAGCAGCAACAAGCGCGGCTTGTGAATCAAGGCACGCGCCAAGGCGACACGTTGCCGTTGTCCGCCTGATAACGTCGCAGGCCAATCATCGGCGCGGTCTGCCAGTCCGACTTCACGCAATGCGTCCAAGGCGGCAGCACGGCTATTTTTGGGCAAGCCGAGTGCGACGTTTTGTATCACTGTGCGCCAAGGCAAGAGCCGCGCCTCTTGAAACATAATGCGAGTATCAGGATGGATGCCGTGAGCGGGCTGATGGTCTAGCTGAATCTCGCCCGTGCTGCGGGATTCTAACCCCGCCAACATTCGCAACAAGGTGCTTTTCCCGCACCCGCTGCGCCCGACAATGGCAATAAATTCGCCTGATGCGATGGTCAAATCTAAGCCTTGCAAAATGACACGCTCACCAAATTTTTTGGTCAACGCGGTCGTTTCAATCGCAATGCCGAGGGGTGGCGTGTCTTTAATGCCGATTACATCTGTTTTCAATATCGTCCCCTCTTATGCGCGATAGCCGTGATGCCATTTGAGCCAATAGCGTTCTAACCAGCTCGCCAATACATCTGAGGTTTTGCCCAATAAAGCATAAAAAGCAATCCCCAGCACCATGACATCCGTTTGTAAAAATTCTCGTGCATTCATGGTCATATAACCGATTCCCTCGCTGGAAGCGATGGTTTCTGCCACCACCAAAAACAGCCACATATAGCCCAACGACATGCGCAGCCCGACCAAAATAGAGGGCAATGCCCCTGGCAAAATCACTTCGCGGAACAGCGCGTATCGTCCCAAACCATAGACTTTGCCCATTTCAATCAAATCCTGATCGACGGCGCGCAAGCCATGAAAGGTGTTGAGATAAATCGGAAAAAATACCGCGAGAGAGACTAAAAATATCTTGCCTGATTCCCCGATGCCAAACCATAAAATAACGAATGGAATCAATGCCAATAACGGCACATTGCGGATCATTTGAATGGTAGAGTCGAGGAAGTTTTGCGCCATCCGCGATAGCCCCGTGATAAAGCCCAGCAAAAAACCGATGCTGCCACCGATCAGCAAGCCTAAAACAGCGCGCTGGGTACTGGCGAGAAAGTGGTGGGTCAGCTCACCACTATTGCCCAGTTGCCAGCCCACTTTCACCACATCCCACGGCGCGGGTAAAATCCGTGTGGAAAGCCAACCGAGCTGTGCGGCGGCTTGCCACGCGACGATTAAGCCCACGGGCAAAACCCAAGATTGCCACCAGCCCTGTGCTGAATTTTTCGCTGCCATCACGAAGCCGTCACCAAAGGCTGTTCGGGATCATTGTCCGCCACCACCCCGCCAAAAGGGCCACTCAACACATGCCCTGTTAAATGCTGCTGACGTTTACCTGGCAACAGCGGAAAAACCAATTCCGCGAAACGATAGGCTTCTTCCAAATGCGGATAGCCAGACAACACAAAGGTGTCGATGCCCAAATCGGCATATTCTTTCAAGCGTGCTGCGACGGTGTGGGGATCGCCCACCAACGCCGTCCCCGCACCGCCACGCACCAAGCCCACGCCCGCCCACAAATTGGGGCTGATTTCCAAGGCTTCTCGCGTTCTGGCGGTGCCACCTTTGTACAATGCCGACATGCGACGTTGCCCTTCCGAATCAATTTTACTCAGTGCGGCTTGGGTGGATTGAATAGTGTGGTCATCCAATTTGCTAATCAACTCATCTGCGGCAGCCCAAGCCTGTTCATCGGTTTCACGCACAATCACATGCAGACGTATTCCAAAGCGCACGGTGCGCCCAAGCTTCGCGGCGCGTGCCCGCACATCGGCAATTTTTGCTGCCACCGCTGCGGGCGTTTCGCCCCAAGTGATATACAAATCGACTTTTTCAGCGGCAAGATCGTGCGCTGCCACGGATGAACCACCAAAAAACAAGGGCGGATAAGGGTTTTGCACAGGCGGGAAAAGCAATTTGGCGTTTTTGGCTTTGAAGTGTTCGCCGTCAAAATCCACCGACTGCCCCTGATGACTCGCCGCCATAATGTCGCGCCACAAGGTGACGAATTCGCGTGCCGCGTCGTAGCGTTCAACCGAATCTTGGAATAAACCATCGCCTTCCAATTCGGCGGCATCACCTCCCGCCACTAAATTTAACGCCAATCGCCCGCCAGACAAGCGATCCAGCGTTGCCGTCATGCGTGCCGCCAAGGCGGGTTGCAGCAAACCAGGGCGCAATGCCACGAGAAATTTGAGCTTGCGGGTTACACCAATCAAACTAGCCGCCACTATCCACGGGTCTTCGCACGAACGCCCAGTGGGGATCAACACCCCGTCATAACCCAAGGTATCCGCTGCCACGCCGACTTGTTTGAGATAGTCATAATCCACCGTGCGCGTGCCTTGGGTGCTGCCTAAATAGCGGCTATCGCCGAAGGTCGGGAGAAACCAAAAAATATTGAGGGTCATTTTAAGTCCTTAGAAAATAATCGTTATTTTTTAGTGGGAATCCACACCACATCACGAATGTTTAAGGCTTTGGGAATCAACTTCAAACCAAAAAACGTATCGGCAATTTTTTGCTGCTCAGCGATCACTTTGTCGTTCAAATAACTCACGCCATAGCCGCCGCGCACCAAAGCACGTTCCAATGTCGGCACATTCAAGCCCGTCAATGGGACTAAGGCTTCGGCAACTTCTTTGGGTTTGCTTTGCGCCCACTCATCCACTTTTTTCAACTCATCAAAGGTGGCGGCAATCACATCGGAACGACGTGACGCATAGGTTTTTTCAGCCAAATAAAATTGGTGGTTGTTGACGATGGCTTTGCCATCTTTTAACACCCTTGCCCCAATCGACGTTTCTGCGGCAGCCAAGAACGGATCCCAAATCACCCACGCATCCACACTGCCCCGCTCAAAAGCGGCTCGCGCATCCGCAGGCGGTAAAAACACCACTTCCACATCGCTGTATTTCAAGCCCGCTTGCTCCAATGCGCGCACCAGCAGGTAATGCACGTTAGAACCTTTGTTGAGCACAATTTTTTTGCCTTTTAAGTCCGCGACCGATTTGATGGTCGAGGTGTTCTGTACCACAATCGCCTCACCTGCTGGGGCGGGCGGTTCATAGCCGACATAGGTAATTTGTGCATTGGCAGCTTGGGCAAAAATCGGCGGGGTTTCACCCACCGTCCCAAAATCAATACTGCCCACATTCAAGCCTTCCAACAGTTGCGGGCCCGCTGGAAACTCGGTCCACGTCACGCTCACCCCCAGCGGGGCAAGACGTTTTTCCAGTGTTCCGCGCGCCTTGAGCAGAATCAACGTGCCGTATTTTTGATAACCAATTCGCAACACAGTATCCGCAGCCTGCACCACAGGGGCAGCGGATAACGCCGCAACACCCAACAACAAGGTCGAGAGCAATCGGGAGAAAATTTTCATCGTATTTCCTTTGTAAATTAAATAAGTTAAATCGAATCGTGTGTTTGTAAGCACCTGAACCTAAATTTTCGGGTATTTTAAGCTGTTAGTCGTTAGTCGCTAGTCAATGCAGGGAAGCTGCTCGCTACAATATTTTTACAATACATTCAAGTAGATGAGAAAATACTTTCACGCCAGCAACTAAAAACTAGCGACTAACAACTCAATACCCAAATTATTTGTATGCAAGACCTTATTCAACACGGACGGCAAACATCATAGCGAGCCATACTGCGCTGAAGAACCAATAAAAAATGATATGTAATCCACAAAATTGAATAACTACCCGCGTGAGAAAAACAACTTTTCAGCCCCCAAAAAAGAACTCGAAATGGTGACATTTCGAGTTCTCTTACAATGGCTGACGTGTTATGCGTAAGGGATGGGTAGCTTGGATGAATGCGTATATACCGAGCTGGGTGCGTTGCTCAATGGCAGGGTCAAGGATCAGTCCGTCCGATTCTGACCAAGTAAGTTGTTGTTCAAACGCGTAAATGCTGTCCAAAATTTGCTTGGGCGCGAGCGAAGACAGCACGGGACGCAGGGCGTAATCCAAGATCAGCGTGTGTGCCGCGCTACCACCACAAGCTAAAGGCAAGACTACTTTATCGCGCAAACCAAATTGCGGAAGTAGGTCGATAAAAGTTTTGAGGATGCCGCTATAGGCGGCTTTATACACAGGCGTGGCAATCACAATGCCGCGTGCAGCTTCCACTTGTCGCATCGCCGCGATGATGTCAGGGTGCTGATAATCTGCGTGTAGCAACGCTACGGCAGGTAAATCACGGACTTGCAAGCGGCTAACCTGCTCCCCCGCTGCGGTTAAGCGGTGTGCGATGTTGTCTAACCAACGCCCTGTTCTGGAAAGCGGAGTGGGGCTGCCACCAATCAATAAAATGGACATACTTAATTTCCCTGTTTTTAGGTGTGATGATGTGAGCTTGGTGTCGCCTCACGCGTAAAATATTGCCTATTCATTTTGGCATAGCCGATTGTTTTTATGACTGAATTTTAACGACCAACATACAACCAATTACGCATGACACGACATCAAGTTAAGTCAGCAATTATTGTCTTGTCAATAAAAATCCTTGCCAATAAATTGCACATAAACGCACTGTCTAGGCAATTCGAGATAAGCAGTTTTTCCCTAAGTTTTCGCGTATTTTTTGCGTTTCATTGTGCGTTTTAGGTATTCACTCCCCCGTCAATCGCGCTCAACTTACGTCACGGGCAAGGCACAAAAGTGTTGAATTAAACCCTTGGAATGCTCAACGGGTATGTCATCGGTCTGAAAGCTTTTTGGTTTACGCGTTTAATTCGGCACACCCCACATATAACCCTTGTACATATTCTGCCCCCATGGTTTGTGCCAGCGCGAGCTGATCGGCCGTTTCGATGCCTTGCACGACGACGCGAATACCTGCTTGATGCAACGCATCGATCCTGGCAGCTAACCCTTCTATTGCGAGATCAGATTGTGTTGCATCGTCTATCCATTGCCGATCCAATTTCACCATGTCAGGCTTGAGCAGTAGCGCGTGATGAAAATGACTGTCGTCTACATTGTCCAGCGCGGTGGAATAGCCCAAGGCGCGGTAATTATTGAGCGCGGCGGCAAGTGACGCGACTTCTTCACTGGGCTGCATTTCAATCACGATGTGCGAAGTTTCCAGTTCGTGATAGTGCAAAATTTTCTCAAACGTCCGCCCATGATCGCCGACTTGGCTCACAAAATAAGGATGCACATTGAGAAAAAGCCGTGCGGTTTCGGGGTAATGACGAGCGTGGTTAAGCAAGTGTATGGTGCGCACCAGTCGATCAAATTGCACCACCCGATTGGCATTCAGGGCATAGTCAAATGCCGCCTCAGGGGCAATTTCTTGATCTAGGCGCGTCGCTCGCAACAGAGCTTCATGCCCAACTAACGTGCCATCCGCATGATGTACCGCTTGAAACACGCTACGCAAACGCATCCCCATAAACTCACAAATCAGCCCGTCCTGCGGCGTGTCGGTCAGGGTGTATTCGTGGGCGTTGAGCAACAAACTGTTGCGCAATACCAGCATAAGCTGCAAATAGCGGTAGGGGCGGTGTGCCATGACAAGTCTCGAATTGGAAATATACCCATCGCCTTTGAAAAACAGGAGTAATGCAGCTCATTCCTGTAGGTGCGAATTTATTCGCACGCTTTTGGGGTAATGATTGATGAAGCGAAAACCGTGCGAATAAATTCGCACCTACGTCACGGTGTTTTCAAGTTGAATGGGTATAGATAGGCGAAAAATCCGTTAAGTTGTCGCGCAGTGGGCTTATTTGCGCCCGTAAATTTGGTCAAACACCCCGCCATCGGAGAAGTGTGCTTTTTGGGCTTTTGTCCAGCCACCGAACGCGCCGTCGATGGTAATGAGTTCCACTTTGGGGAATTGTTTGGCATATTTCGCGGCGACTTTGGCATCGACAGGGCGGTAGTAATTTTGCGCGGCGATTTCCTGACCTTCGGGGGAATACAGGTATTGCAAATAGGCTTCGGCAACTTTGCGCGTGCCGTGTTTATCGACGTTTTTATCCACGACCGTGACGGGCGGTTCGGCGAGGATGCTCAGGCTGGGGACGATGATTTCAAATTTGCCAAGACCCAATTCTTTGACCGCGAGGAAGGCTTCGTTTTCCCACGCCAGCAACACGTCGCCGATGCCGCGTTCCACAAACGTGGTGGTCGAACCGCGTGCGCCTGAATCCAAGACGGGGACATTGCCGAATAACTGGGCGACGAAGGCTTTGGCTTTGGCGGGGTCGTTGCCGTTTTTCTTCAAGGCATAACCCCATGCGGCTAAGTAATTCCAACGTGCGCCGCCTGAGGTTTTGGGATTAGGCGTAATCACCGACACGCCTGCTTTGACCAAATCGCCCCAATCTTTGATACCTTTGGGATTGCCTTTGCGCACCAAAAACACGATGGTGGAGGTGTATGGCGAGCTGTTGTGTGGCAAACGCGCTTGCCAATTGGCGGGAATCAATTTGCCCTTTTCGGCTAATGCGTCGAGGTCGGCGGCCAATGCCAAGGTCGCCACATCGGCTTCCAGCCCGTCGATAATCGAGCGCGCTTGTTTACCAGAACCACCGTGCGAGGCTTTGACTGACACGGCATCGCCCGTTTTGGCTTGCCATTGTTTGGCAAAGGCGGCGTTAAAGTCTTGGTACAACTCCCGCGTGGGGTCGTAGGAAACGTTCAATAAGCTAATGTCTGCCGCGTGTGCCGCGCTGGATAAAACCAATGCCAATATGCTGGTGGTGAGTTTGCTGAATTTCATGCTGATGCTCCTTTAAATATGATGAATGCGATGTCGTGTGATTCACGATGGCGCGCATCATAAAAGCCTAGCTTTATATTCAGAACCAATTATTTTTGCTTTGTTTAGCTGTTTTTGGAATAACCAGGACAGATCTAGGCGTTTCGTCCCACCATCAATTCCATGATCGTTTCATACTGTGTCTCCTCCCACTTTTTAGCTTTCATCACACAAATTACAACCCGCTCAGCACTTTGATATGCACCATGGCACTGCGCCCTAGGGCGTGGAGTTCGTAGCCGCCTTCTAATGCGGAGACGATGCGACCGTGGGCGTATTGCTCGGCGATTTTTTTAAGTTCAGTAGTCACCCACGCGTAATCGGCTTCGACCAAGCCCATCATCGACATATCGTCATCGCGGTGGGCATCGAATCCCGCTGAAATAAATAGCATTTCAGGTTGAAAACGCGCTAACGCGGGCAGCCAATGTTCGGTGACGGCGGCACGAAACGCTGCACCTGTCGTGCCCGCAGGCAGCGGCACATTGATGATGTGGTCGTTGCCGCTGTCCGCACCGCAATAGGGATAAAACGGGTGTTGAAAGGTGGAACACAGCATCACCTGTGAATTGTTCGCAAAAATTTGCTCGGTGCCGTTGCCATGATGCACATCAAAATCCAAGATGGCGACGCGTTGTAAGCCATGTTGCGCCAAGGCGTGCGCCGCGCCGACCGCGATATTATTGAAGATGCAGAACCCCATGGCACGGGCGCGTTCGGCGTGATGTCCTGGCGGACGTATATTGCAAAAGGCATTTTCCACCCGCCCTGCCATCACCCAATCCACCGCTGCGACCACCGCCCCCGCTGCGTGTAGCGCGGCGGGTAAGCTGTACGGATTCAACGCGGTATCGCCATCGAGTTGAACCATGCCGTGTTCGGGTGCTTGTGCGGCAATGCTGTCCAGATAATCGCCATCATGTACCCGCAATAGCTGCGCCCTTGTGGCGGCGGGGGCTTCATGGTGTTGTAAATAATCCAGCAAGCCCGATGCGATTAACTGGTCTTCAATGGCGGTGACGCGCTCGGCACATTCGGGGTGATGCGCGCCATTGTGATGTTTTAAACAAAGTGGATGCGTGAAGTAGGCAGTTTGCATGGTCATGGAATGGTCAAGATACAGTGCTATCATAACCAACTTCATCCTTATACTCAGCGCAAAATTATGGGTCAGCATTACCTCAAAACACTTTTCGCTCCTCAGTCCGTCGCCGTGTTTGGCGCAAGTGAGCGTCCTGATTCTGTCGGGCAGATCGTCTTTCAAAATATGTTGGAAAGCGGCTTTCAAGGCAGTTTGTATCCTATCAACCCCAAAAGTGCCGAAATTCAAGGCAAAAAAGCCTTTGCCAGCTTAGCTGATATCGACGAAACGGTGGATTTAGTGGTGATTGCCACGCCACCGCAAACCGTCCCCGCCATTATCGAAAGCTGCGGCGCGCATGGGGTTAAAGCGGCGGTGATTATCACGGCGGGCTTTGGCGAAGCAGGGGCGGCGGGTGCGGCGTTAGAAAAAGAGCTACTGGAAACGGCTCAGCGTCATGGCATACGCTTAATCGGACCGAATTGCTTGGGCATTATGCGTCCCGCCATTGGGCTCAATGCCACGTTTAACAAGGGCGGAGCGAACACGGGACATATCGCCTTCGTGTCGCAATCAGGCGCGTTATGCACGGCGATTTTGGATTGGGCGCAACGCAATGATGTGGGATTTTCCAGCGTGGTGTCGATGGGTTCTTCCACCGATGTGGATTTTGGTGAAATTTTGGATTACTTGGTGTCTGACCCGCAAACCCACAGCATTTTGATGTACATCGAAGGCATCCGCCATGCGCGTCGCTTTATGAGTGCGTTACGAGCGGCTGCACGTTTCAAACCCGTAATTTTGGTTAAAGTCGGTCGCCATGCCGCTGGCTCAAAAGCTGCCATGTCGCATACCGCTTCGCTGGTGGGTGCGGATGATGTGTTTGATGCAGCCGTTAGTCGGGCGGGCGTGATTCGGGTGCAAACCATTACCCAATTGTTTACCGCTGCCAAAGCCTTGTCTTGCGGCTTCCGCCCCGTGGGCAATCGCCTCGCCATCGTCACCAACGGCGGCGGGCCTGGTGTGATGGCGACTGATAGAGCGGTGGATTTGGGCTTGTCGATTGCGACGCTGTCTGAGCATACCATCGCTTATTTGAACGATTATTTACCGTCCAATTGGCCGCACGCCAACCCTGTGGACATCATTGGTGACGCGCAAGCGGATCGCTACCACCACGCGGTCAAAGCCTGTTTAGAAGATGAAAACGTCGATGGCGTATTGGCGATTCTCACGCCGCAAGCCATGACCAAGCCCTTGGAATCAGCACAAGCCTTGATTGCCTTAGCCAATACGCATAGTAAGCCCTTGCTCACGTGCTGGATGGGCGATGGTCAAGTGGCAACGGCGCGTACCGCATTTAACGACGCACACAAGCCGCATTTCCGCACACCCGAACCTGCGGTCGAAGTCTTTGCCCATTTGTCCGCTTACTATCGCAACCAAAAATTGCTGATGCAAGTACCAGGCCCTTCCTCGCACCACCTCGAACCCGACGTAGAAAGTGCGCGCTTGATTATCGAAGGTGCGATGCAGGAACACCGCATGGTGTTAACGGAAATCGAATCCAAAGCCCTGTTGTCGGCGTTTCATATTCCCGTTGCCAAAACCATGGTCGCGCATACCCCGAACGAAGCCTTGCTGATTGCCCAGCAGCTAGGGTATCCCGTCGCCCTGAAAATCAATTCGCACGACATCAGCCACAAGAGCGACGTGGGCGGCGTGATGTTGAATTTGGACAACGCGCATGAAGTCCGCGCCGCCTACCAGCAAATTTTGGACAAGGTGCGTTTAGCGCGCCCCGATGCGCAACTCAATGGCATTTCGATTGAGCCGATGGTGGTTAAACCCAACGGGCGTGAGCTGATGATAGGGGTGACCACTGACCCTGTGTTCGGCCCTGTCATCACCTTTGGCGCAGGCGGCACCACCGTGGAAATCATGGGCGACCGCGCCGTGGCATTACCACCGCTGAACAGTTTCCTAGCCAAAGAACTCATCCACGGCACGCGCATCGCCAAAATGCTGGGGAAATTCCGCAACTTACCGCCCGCCAATATCAACGCTTTGGAAGATATGTTGCTGCGCGTGTCCGAAATGGTCTGCGAATTGCCCCTGATTGAGGAAATGGACATCAACCCCTTGATACTGGATGAACAAGGCGCGCTGGCAGCCGATGCGCGGGTGGTGGTGAAATATCGCCAACCCACGGCGGATCGCTACGCGCATATGGCGATTTACCCCTACCCCACGCATTTGGTCAGCCAATGGCAACTCGCCGATGGCACCAATATCACCATCCGCCCGATCCGCCCCGAAGACGCGACCCTGGTAACCGCATTTGTCGCGGGCTTGTCGGAGGAATCGAAATACTTCCGCTTTATGAACAGCGTGCACCAACTAACAGAAGCCATGTTAGTGCGCTTCACCCAAATTGATTACAGCCGCGAAATCGCCCTGATGGCGGTGACTATGCAACAAAATCAAGAAGTTGAGTTAGGCGTAGCGCGTTTCACCACCAACCCAGACGGCGAAACCTGCGAATTCGCGCTGGTGGTGGCGGATCATATTGCGGGCAAAGGCTTGGGACAAAAACTGATGATTTCGTTGATGGATGCCGCGCGTTCCAAAGGCTTGAAAATCATCGAAGGCGAAGTGCTGACCAACAACCACAATATGCTCAAACTAACCCATCGCTTAGGCTTTAGCCATAAGCTCAGCGCAGAAGATCAAGGGATTACCAAGGTGAGCAAGGTATTGTAGGTTTCGGGGGCGCGTGTTGTCCCCCATTTGTTGCGCGAAATAACGGGTGGGTAACAAACCCCGTAGGTGCGAATCTGTCGCACCTACGCCCCTCAAAAAATCTATTCACAAATTCTGTCATAAATAGCCTTATAAAATGATTTTATTGAGTTTATAATCAAAAAAATCTATTCATAATCTATTCATCCATGCCCAATTTAGCCGATTTGGTTCAGCGCGAATTGCGCCTAGACCTGCTCACTGCGCCGCAGTTGTGCCAGCGACTGGGCATTAGCCAGCCCACTTTGTCGCGGGCGGTGGGGAAAATATCGTCCGTCGTTAAAGTCGGACGGGCGCGGCGGGTGCGCTATGCCTTGCTGCGCGGGGCGGTGGTGCAGGTCAATCGCATCGACCAAAATGGCGCGCTGCACGCGGCGGAACATCAACTGTTGCCCGTCTATCCGCACGGCTATGTGCTGACCCATATCGAGCGCGTGGCGTTTCCGTTAAGCGACGACATGCAGGACGGCTATTTTGAATCGCTGCCGTATTTTTTATACGCCGCCCGCCCGCAAGGATTTTTAGGGCGGTTGTACGCCAAACACGCCAGTGCGCGCCTTGGCATCAGCAGCAATCCCGTACACTGGCAAGACGACGACATCGTGCGCAGTTTGCAAGATTTGGCAGGCGCGGCAGCAGGGGCGTATCTATTGGGCGACGCGTTTGGCGCACCGCCGCCGCTTAACGACGACTACCCCGCCTTGGCGGAACAAGCCTTGCAAGGCGACATCGCAGGCTCATCCGCAGGCGGCGAATTCCCCAAATTTGTCACCCGCACAGTGCAAGGCGACGTGATTGTAAAATTTTCCGCGCCCGACGACTCGCCCCCCGCCCGCCGTTGGAAAGACTTGTTGATTGCCGAATCCTGTTTTGCTGCCGTCGCCCCGCTGTTAGGTGTGGTCGCCGCCACCAGCCGCATTCTGCACGCGGGCGGGCGCGTGTTTCTTGAAACCCAGCGATTCGACCATTTACCCACAGGGCGCATCACCCACTGCGCTTTGGGCGACCTCGCCCCCGCTTTGACGGGACAAACAGGCGGACGTTGGGACAATGTGACCGCCGCATTCGTCACGCATGGCTGGCTGGATGCCGACACCCAACACGCCATTCGGCGGCTGTCCATTTTCGGCGCGCTGATCGGCAACACCGACATGCACCACGGCAATTTGTCGTTTTACGCAACCGTTCGCCCTGAGCTGGTCGAAGCGCGTACCCTGCAACTCTCCCCCATCTACGACATGCTCCCCATGGGCTACGCCCCCCGCACCAACGGCGAAATACCGCGCTATCAGATTGATTTACAAAACCATTTGCCCGACGATGATTTTTATCAAGCCCGCGCCGCCGCACGACGCTACTGGCAACACGCAGCCTGCCATCCTGAAATTTCAAGTGATTTTGCAGACATTGCGCGGGGGAATGTAGAAAAATTAGCGGGCGGGTAATGTGGGGTAATGTAGGGTGCAATAAGCGAAGCGCATTCGCACCAATTATTTGATTTCACAACAAATTATATACTGCGCAATAACGATTTGAGTCCATCACCTTGTATAAAATAACGCTCAAGCTAACTTTGACAGCATTAGCAAAATAGCAAAAATCAACAAAACTCTCTCTAATAAAACAATAACGCGCTGAAGTGCCAATTGTTTTGGTGATAACTTTTTAGTGTTTTTTGAGTATCTGTTCATCCATTCATTCAGTACGATTTCAATACTGTTAGTGGATTTATAAATCCATACGTCAAGCAAAATAGTAAGTATCACTACCAAAGCCGCCGTTGCGGCACCTGCATAAAAAAAGATTTGCATCACATAAATTCCAGAGCATTCAAGTTAGAAGTGCAACACCTTACGCGCTTTCACCCCAACGGCAACTCAGGACTTTCCATCCCTATCGTCGCCACCTCTGCTTGTGCTTTGACGAACTGCGGGAGTTCGTGCAGTTTTGCCAAACTGAGCGGGTGAGGTTTGCCGTGCATTTTGATGAGGCGGGCGCGGCTGGCGGGGGGCATTTCCCAGTGGAGTTCGCGCAGGAGTTTGTCGGCGGCGACGGGGTCGTTGCAGACTAAGCCCATGTCGCAGCCCGCTTGGAAGGCTGCTGTGGCGCGTTGCACGATGTCGCCCGCGACCGCCGCACCCGCCATGCTGAGGTCGTCGCTGAAGATGCAGCCTTCAAAATGCAGTTGTTCGCGCAGGATTTTTTTCAGCCAAATCGGGGAAAAACCAGCGGGTTGCGCGTCAATTCTGGGGTAAATGACGTGGGCGGGCATGATGGCGGTCAAGCCATTTTGAATCAGGCGGCGGAAGGGGATGATGTCGGAAAGCTCAAGGTCGAACAGGTCGCGCTCATCCACGGGAATGTCCAAATGCGAATCGGCGCGCACATAGCCGTGACCAGGGAAATGCTTGCCAACGCTGGGCATTCCCGCGTATTGCAGCCCCAGTTGCAAGCTGTGCGCCAGTTCGCTAATCGCCTGCGCGTTGCCGTGAAAGGCGCGGTCGCCAATCACCGTGCTTTGCCCGTAATCCATGTCCAACACGGGCGTAAAACTAAAATCCACCCCGCAGGCACGCAGTTCAGCAGCCAATACAAAGCCCGTTTGCTGCGCCAAATGACGGGCGCGGGCGGGGTCGCGATCCCAAATTTTGCCCAACTCGCGCATCGCGGGCAGGCGGGTAAAGCCATTGCGAAACCGCTGCACCCGCCCGCCCTCGTGATCCACCGCAATCAACAACGGCGGCGTGCGCGCCGCATGAATCGCCGCCGTCAGTTCGTATAACTGGCTCGGCGATTGGTAATTTCGCGTAAACAAAATCACCCCACCGACGAGGGGATGTCGTAAGCGTGCCGCTTCCGCCTCGGTTAAAGTTGTCCCCGCGATGTCTAACATAATGCAGCCCATTTTTTGCTCCTGAAAAATCAATTTGATAGTCATTTTTGTTGTACGGAAATGCGTCGATTTTATAACGATTTTTTTGATGCCCAGCTATACCGAATAGGAGCGGTACGAAGTAAATAATCGCGCAACTTATCTTGTTTGGATTTTTCGAGGCGTTTGAAAATGCGTCGTAAATCATCATCCACCGCTTTTTCGGTATAACCACGCGCAACCGCTTTGTCGTACCACGCTCGCCCTAAGTCGTAATTGCCGATTTCGATATTGATTGCACCCAATAAAGTGCAAGGCTGGAAGTTCTGAGGGGTGAACAAATGCGCCTGTTCACCTAAATTGAGTGCCTCGTCCCACTTCCCTAAATCCCGTTTTACGCCGCCAAAGGTGGTGCAAAGTGCGGATTTCAATTTGGCATTTTTTATTTTGGGTAGGGCAATGGTGCTTAATATCCGTTCAGCGGTTTCCGCCTCACGGCACTTGCGATAATGCCCGCTTGCGTTGACTGCTAACCAAGGGTCTTTGTGCTGCTTAAATTCACTGGCATAAAACTCAGCTTCATTTTTGTGATGTGCTTCTTCCAGTTGCTTTGTGAAATAGGTCTTCTTGTTTGCCAAAAGCCAAATTAGCTCCTCTTCGGCGAGGCGCGTACTGCTACTCACTTTTTTGAGAGTATCCTCCAATTTTGGAAAGTCGGTTTTGTCGGGTGTGCCGTGTAATACATATTCGAGTAATCCGTACTTTTGGAACAAAGATTGGTACTGCATTCGAGTAGCCCGCTCTGTTTCTTCTTTTTCTCGCTCTGCTTGTTTTATGGCAGCATGAATCGCTTCTTCATGTCGTTGTTGCTCGGCTTTTTCTTTTGCCGCACGGACTCGTGGAATATTCTCCTGTTCAGCAAGTATCAAAAATTCGGTAAAAGAAATTTCATTTTTGACATAACGAAGCAAGATAAGCAGTCCTTGCTGACGTAAAAAATCTTGTGTAGTTTCAGTAATTGACTTACCAGCGTCTAACTGCCCCAGTACATTGGACAAGCGGCTCCCAGGGATTGATGAGCTAGTTATATGATCTACATAGTATTTTTTTGCTAACTGTTCATATTTGTTAGAAAACATGATTTACCCCTTCTTAAAATTTTCCGCACGAGTGTCCTGCGGGAGTGATGTCCCGAACCCCTGTATTCTGCTTGCACTGTATACAGGCTACGACGGAAAATTAAAAGGCACGGTAATTCAGCCCGCCGACAACAAACTTTCATACGGGATATTCAGCCCGTTGTGCAGCCGTTTAATCATTTGCAAACTCAAGCCGCGTTTGTGGTTTAACACTTCGGACACGCGTCCGCTGGAACCGATAAAGGGTTCGAGGTCTTTTTGGGTTAAGCCTTGTTGTTCCATGCGGAATTTAATCGCATCGACGGGGTCAGCGGCGGCAATGGGGTAATACTTGCGCTCATATCCCTCAATCAGCGTCACCAAAATTTCCATTTCATCCGCTTCGGCTGTGCCTGCTGGGGCTTGAAAGACGCGCTCAAGTTGTTGGAAGGCGGCGCGCAAGTCCTCGTCGTTGCGTATGGGTTTAATGTTCATTGACGTTCTCCACGTTGATTAAGTCATATTGCGCGTGCGTGCCGACAAATTTCACCCACACGATGCCCGCTTGATATTGAATTTCTGCCACAAGGCGATATTTGTTGCCCGCGATGTTGAACACCACGCGGTTGTTGCCGCAAATGCTGGCGTGGCGGTATTGGTTTTTGATGTCTTGCGGGGTCGTCCAATTGGCTTTCATTGCTTCATCGTGCCAACTGCGTAGCGCGCCTGCTGAATCAGCATAACTGGGCTGACTCCAAAATTTGACCAAGGTGCTTTTGGCGATGACACGCATGACTGCTTCTCCCGTTTTGGGAGAGTGTAAGCAATTTAGGGAGGAGACGCAACTTTAGTTTGTAAGCACTTTTGGCTCGCGATTTAATGATTGGCGTTATGATGATTCCACTACCATGAAGGGCAAAAAATGAGCATTAGCATGGAAGCATTGGCGGGGATGGATTTTTCGGATGTGGCGGAGGGCGGGAAGTTGTTGCCGATACATGCGGGTGAAATTCTGCGCGAAGAATTTTTAGTGCCGCTGGGGATGTCTGCCAATGCCTTGGCAATCGCTTTGCAAGTCCCTGCGCCGCGCATCAACGATATTGTGCTGGAACGGCGGGGCATTAGCGCGGATACGGCGGTGCGCTTGGCAAAGTTTTTTGGTATGGGCGCGGAGTTTTGGTTGGGATTGCAAGCGGACTACGATAGACGCATGGCGGAAATTAAATTGGCGGAAGTATTGACGCGGATTACGCGCTATGAGGCAGTGGCGGCATAGGAACGATGCGCGATTTACCCGAACTTGCTACGCCTCGCGCCACTTATCAACCCGTAATACGTACTTGTTCGTATTCATCCCGTTTCACCATGGTCGCGAGAACGACTTCTGCTTGCTTAATTAAATCATCAAGATGGCTGTCACGATTCGGCGTACACACGATTCCGCCTATCCTGATCGTCACAACCCCAAAAAGGGAATCCGAATGCGGGATACCTAAGGCGCGTACCTTGGCGCATAATTTTTCAGCATGATGGCGCACATCCTCAATATCCACGCCTAAGGAAATCACCATAAACCGTTCTTCTGCATAGCGTGTCGCACAATCAGAATGGCGCGCATATGCCACAGCGATACACTCACCAACCAGACGTAAGCATTCATCGCCCGCTTGTACGCCATAACGCGCATTAAACGACGGAAAGTGACTGATCCCCACAATCAATACCGCCAGCTCCGTGTGCGTGCGTTGCGCGCTGGTCAGTAAGGTGGCGAACGTTTCGTTGAAATGGCGAAAACTACTGAGTCCCACCAGCGGATCAATTTGTTCTTCCGCCACCATTTGTTTATTGAGGAGGCGCAAATCTAAATTCGACTGATGCAGATAACGCTCCAGCAACATCCTCGCGGTCACATCTTTTTGAATCGCAATGTAATGCGTCAACCCGCTCGTGGCATCCCGTACAGGAGAAATACTCAATTCATTCCAAAACATGGAGCCATCTTTGCGATAATTACGCAGCGTGACCAAGCAACCTTCCCCCTTGGCGACCGCTTTGCGCAGCGTCTCCAGTCCAGGTTGCTCGGTATCATCCCCTTGCAAAATACGATAACCATGTTCGATCATTTCCGCCGAGCTGTACCCCGTCAAGTTTTTAAAGCCTTGATTCACATAAACGACGGCAAAGTGATCATTGACATCCGAAATGGTAATACCATCATGCGATTGTTCAACGGCTTGAACAAACAAGGTGGGCGACAGCGTGGATGAATCATTCATGGCTTATTTTTTAGCGATTGCGTTAAGGTTTGCTTCAATATCCGCTGCCGACAAGTATCCTGGCACTTGTAGTCCATTGCCAAAGATCAAGTTAGGCGTGCCATTGACGCGCATTTTTTTACCTAATGCGACCACTTTATCCGTTGGGACTTTGCAGTTTGCGTCAGCAGGAACCACCCCGTTTAACATCAAATCATCCCAAGCTTTAATTGGATTTTTAGCACAATGGACATTGCGCACGATTTCATCAGATCCTTGGAAAATCGGGTACAAAAATACGTACAGGGTCACATCGGTCACCTGACTCAACTCTTTTTCCAGCTTCTTGCAATAACCGCAATTCGGGTCGGTGAAATAAGCCATTTTGCGCTTGCCATTGCCTTTGACTTTTTTAACCGCCCACTCCAATGGCAGCTTATCAAAATCAATGGCAAACAGGACTTGACTACGTTTTTCGGTGAGGTTGGTACGGGTTTTGACATCCACAATGCTACCGTCAAACAGGTACAAACCTTGCTCATCGGTGTACAGCAATTGATCGCCGATCACCACTTCATACAAGCCTGCATAAGACGTTTTGACGACGTGTTCGATTTTGCCGATATTGGGAAATTTACTTTGCAAGGACTGACGAATTTCAGTTTCTGCTGCGTGTGCCGTGTTCAATAAACAGAGCAACAATAAAGGGAGTAATTTTTTCATCATATAGGGCGTTTTAACAAATAAAGATCATGAGAGCGTGGGTTATACCGTGGGGCTTTAAAAAGGTCGGGGCTATTCGCGCCGACCTTTTTAGCTTAAATCCCGATAATGGAAGTATTCAGCGTTCTACCACCTACCGCTTGCGTGACCACACAGGTATTCGGCCCTGCGACAATCGCCGAAGCGGTCATGTTATAGCCTGATGTCAGCCCACCGTTTAACACGGCGGAGGCAGCATTCGAACAAGTCAACCCTATCGTTGCCACGCCTGACGCAGGATTGAGGCTGCGCGTTGCATAGTTAATTTCGCTCGCAGAAGCAATCGCGCCTGCCACACCCGCCAACGCAGCGGCTTGCGCTTCTGTTTTGAAACTGACAAATTTTGGCATCGCGACTGCCGCCAAAATCCCTAAGATCACAATCACCATGACCAATTCAATCAACGTAAAACCTAACTCTTTTTTCATGATATTTCTCCAAAGTTTGGAACCTCAGTCCCGCCACAATAACGACCCCCTTTAAAAATAGCCTACCGCAATAGTCACCTTTCTAAAGGTCTTATGATTATAAACGAAGGAGCATCAATACGTCATGGCAAACAAGTTAACGGATAACGATTACAAGAAAATGACACCCACTGGCAAGGTCATCCGATTTATTTTCCCCACGGCGGCACTAACGTTTGAGTGACCCCTAAATGGTCAAGCATACGCGCCACCACAAAATCCACCAAATCTGCCACGCTATTGGGATGGCTATAGAAAGCAGGATTAGGCGGCATGATGACCGCACCCGCTCTTGCCAAGGTGAGCATATTTTCAAGGTGAATCACCGAAAACGGCATTTCGCGAGGTGCGAGTATCAGCAAGCGTTTTTCTTTGAGCATCACATCCGCCGCACGGGCAATCAGGTCGTCACTCAACCCCATCGCGACCGCAGCGAGTGTACCCATGGTACAAGGGCAAATCACCATCGCATCGCCTGGATTTGAACCCGAAGCCATGGGGGCAAACCAGTCATCACGCCCATATACTTTTAATTCCCCACTGAATTCACCCAGTCGCTGCGCTAACAACCGCTCCGCTGCTTGTGGTCGAGTGGGCAAGATAAAATCTAACTCTTGCTTCGCCACAATCTGTGCGGCTTGGGTATAAACCAGTTGCACGCGTTGCCCACTACGCAATAAACATTCCAGCAACCGCATCCCATAAGGCAGACCAGACGCACCTGTAAATGCCAGCGTAATGGTTTTCATGGTGGGCTTGCTTGAATAAAACGGGCTGCGATGAGTCCGTTGACCGTGCCAAAAATCAGCGCGGCGGTGGCAAAAATGGGGACGAGGTACAAAATTCCGCTGTGGGGAATCAGCCATAAATACACCACGGTCATTTGTCCCGCGATGTGAGCAAACGCGGCATAGACGCTGTGGCTGACGGCCCCAAACCAGCGGGCGGGTAAGCGTTGCGCACTGGCTAACACCAACAAACTACACAACGCACCCGATAAGCTGAGGAAAAAGCCAGGGGTTAAAAAATTGCCAAACAACAAACTGCCCGCCACCACCCGCAACAACGACACCCATGCCGCCACGCGCCAACCATAACGCGCCAATACAATCAGCGTGACGATATTTGCCAAGCCTGGTTTGACCCCTGGCAGCGGCGAGGGGATGGCGTTTTCCAACACGGTTAAGCCCAACGCCACGGCTGCCATGCGGGCGATGCGGTGGTCTTCTGCCGTGGTGTGCAAGGTGAGGGGATTAGTAACTGAGGCTGTCATATTGCTTTTTGCTGCCGACTAATTCGACGCTGACTTGATTGGGCAAACATAACGCGACTTCGCCCGCTTGTTGCAACCAGCCTTGGCGCACGCAGTATTGGCGCGGACTGGGGTCGGAGGCGATGCGGACTTTACGTTTTTGAATACTGATCATGCTGATGCCCAACGGGCCTGAGACGGCGATTTCTTGATCTCGCGACAACGGCACTTCGCGGACAACTTTGCCGCCACTGCGGATGATGACTTTATCAGCGAGTTCGCCATGCCAAAAAGTGAAGGTCAGCCCCACCACGCCCGCACTGGCAAACAACAAGGTCAACCAGTCGCCCAGTTTGATGAAATGCAAAAAAGACATGGCTTATTGCGCCAGTTGACGGTGGCGAATCAAGACTTGCTGCTGTTCGGCGAAGTGGCGAGCGAGTTTTTCACTGAGATAAACCGAACGATGTTGCCCGCCCGTGCAACCGATTGCCACGGTCAAATAGCTGCGATTGTCGGTGATGTAGCAAGGCAGCCAGCGTTCGATAAAGAGGCGAATATCGTCAAACATCTGCTGCACGGCAGGGACATTGGCTAAAAATTCAATCACAGGTGCGTCTTTACCTGTCAAGGGACGCAGCGCGGGTTCGTAATGCGGATTGGGTAAACAGCGCACATCAAACACCAAATCGGCATCGAGGGGAATGCCATGTTTAAAGCCAAAGGATTGAAATAACAGCGTTAATCTGGCGCGGTCAATTTGTATCAGTTGCTTAATCCACGCGCGTAAGGCGTTGGCATTGGTTTCGGTGGTGTCGATGTGATGTCCGATGTCGCTGATTTCAGACAACAATTCGCGTTCATATTCCACGCATTCAGGCAGGGTGCGGGCGGTCTGTCCTGCGGTTAAAAACATCGGGTCACTCAAGGGATGCAAACGGCGGGTTTCGGAAAAACGTTTCACCAAGGTGGTGTTTTGCGCATCTAAAAACAAAATATGCACATCCACGCCGTGTTGTTTGATGGCTTTTAACAAAGCGGGCAAATGCCGCACGCTGTTGGCACTGCGCACATCCACGCTGACCGCAATGTGGGTATAACCTGCCGCTTGCAAATGATGCACTAAGCCTAGCAATAAATCGGCAGGTAAATTGTCAACGCAATAATAACCGCTGTCTTCCAGCACTTTCAGCGCAACGCTTTTGCCCGAACCCGATAAACCACTGATGAGAAATAGTTGCATCCTTTAACTTTCTGAATCGTCGCGCGCGATTGACGAATGCGTCAATCACCTTGCATCAGTTGTTCGTGACGCGACACGAATTCTTTCGTGGTATTGATGCCGCGCTGTTGCAACACAAAATTACGCGCCGCCGCCTCCACCAGCACCGCAAGGTTGCGTCCTGCAATCACGGGAATGTTAACGGTGTTGATATTCACCCCCAAAATTTCTTGGTGCGTGGCATTGAGTGGCAGGCGTTCCATTTTTGAAACATCACCACAAGACGGGCGGTGCAGATGCACAATCAGTTTGAGGCTTTTTTTGCGGCGCACCGCCGTTTCACCAAACATGGTACGGATATTCAACATGCCTAAGCCACGCACTTCCAAAAAGTCGCGCAACAGTTCTGGGCAGCGTCCTTCTAGCGTGTCGGGGGCGATGCGGTGCAACTCAACAATATCATCCGCAACCAAGCCATTGCCACGGGTAATCAGCTCTAAACCTAACTCGCTTTTACCCACCGCACTTTCACCTGTAATCATCACCCCCACGCCCAACACATCTAAAAATACGCCGTGACGGGTGGTGGAATCCGCTAATTCCTTCGCCAGATAGTGACGAATCAACCACATTAAATGGACGCTAGGTTTGGGTGAAGAAAACAGCGGGATATGGGAACGATTGGCAAAGTCTATCAATTCGGGCGGAATATCAGTTGCCCCCGCAACAATCAGGCAAGCGGTACGGTTGCTCTCAAGTTGCGCAAAAGCTTGCTCCCGCTCATGCGCGGCAATACTGCGCAAATAATCTAATTCGGTATTGCTCAACACTTGCACCCAATTAGGGTGTATCAAGTTGAGATGACCAATCACGCCTTGATTGGAAATCAGCACTTCTTCGCTGTCGATAATGTGGTTGAAGCCATCCATCCCTGCTACACGGCTCAACTCTAAACGGGCTTGCTTATCTTCAAAGAGTTGTCGGATATTAACTTGTGCCATTAGCTAGCCCGCCAATCATGAAAGAGTTTATGTAATACCACGGGGTCATTACTGGCAATCAGTTGACTGCGAAAGTTTTCATCACAGAACATTTGGGCTAATTCCCCCAGAATTTGGAGATGTAAATCTGTGGCGCGCTCAGGGACGAGCAATATAAACATCAAGTTGACAGGCTTGCCATCGGGTGAATCAAAGGGAATGGGGTGGCTACTTTTAACGAAAGCGGCCGTGGCATCGCGTAGTTTGGCAATACGGCCATGTGGCATCGCCACGCCTTTACCTAACCCTGTTGAGCCCAGTTTCTCACGGCGCATTAAACTGTCGAATACGACATTTCTCGCCATGCCTTGATTACTTTCAAACAACAATCCCACGCGTTCAAAAACACATTTTTTGCTGTGGGACTCGTGATCCAACAAAATGTTATTGGGAAGCAAAATTTTGCTGATTAGATTCATGGTCATCATTCAAGAAGACAAAGGCGGCATAAAGCCGCCTGATGAAGGGAGATTAGTCCGCATTGACTGAAAATTTGCCTGTTTCGTCATGACGACGTGCAGACATTTTTTCTTTATGTTTGATCACTTGACGATCTAATTTGTCCACCAACATATCAATCGCGACATACAAATTTTCATCGTCGCACTCGACAAACACATCTTTACCGCTGATGTGGATGGTGGCTTCCGCCTTTTGTTTGAGCTTTTCCACAGACAAAATAATTTTCACATCAATGACGTTATCGAAATGACGTTTGATTTTGTCAAACTTGCTCGTTACATGCTCACGGATGGCAGGGGTAACTTCCAAGTGGTGCCCAGTGATATGTAGATTCATGGTGTGCTCCTTGTTAGAGTGATTTACGGAGATTCGCCGGCAAGATATGCAACCCTTCCCGGTACTTTGCTATGGTACGCCGAGCGACAACTATGCCCTGCTGTGCCAAGATTTCTGACATACGGCTATCGGTAAGTGGCTTACGACTGTCTTCTTCGCTGACCAATTGTTTAATCAGTTCGCGTATTGCCGTAGAGGAACAACTGCCGCCATCTTCCGTGGTTAAACCGCTGCCAAAGAAATGCTTAAATTCATAAATGCCACGTGGGGTGAGCATAAATTTCTGGGTGGTGCTGCGCGACACCGTCGATTCGTGCATCTCCAGTGTTTCCGCAATTTCGCGTAACACCAGTGGTCGCATGGCAATATCACCATGCTCTAGAAATTTTTCTTGTCGCTCCACAATGGCTTGCGCCACGCGCAAAATCGTTTCAAAACGCTGCTGTAAATTTTTAATCAACCACTTGGCTTCTTGCAATTGGCTGGTGAGTTGCGAACCATTTTTTTCATCGCGCTGCTGCAAAATATGCGCATACACTTGATTGACCCGCAGTTTCGGCATTGCCTCAACATTGAGCCGCGCGCGCCATTTGCCTTTATGCTTTTCCACCACCACATCAGGCACAACATAATCGGCCACACTAGGATTGAAGTCCGCACCAGGCTTAGGATTGAGCTCCGCAATCAAGCATTGCGCCTCACGCAATTCATCATCGGTGCAACGTAGTAGTTTTTTGATTTTAGCAAAATCGTGCGCGCCGACCAGCTCTAAATGATCCCTGACCAAGCGGATCGCCAATTCGCGTTGGGGGGTATTTTTAGGCAATGCCTTGAGTTGCAATTCTAAACACTCGCTCAAGCTACGCGCCCCCAGACCAGGCGCGTCGAGATGTTGCAATTGCACCAAGGCGGTTTCCAAGTCATCTAAGCTGATATTTAACTCAGCGGGCAACAAGGTGACGAGTTCTTCTAAATCCTGTTCTAAATAGCCATTCTCATCCAAAGCTTCAATCAACATCCCAATGACATGGCGGTCTTTATCATCCAATTGACTCAGGCATAGTTCATCGTGCAGATGTTCACGCAAACTGGCTTGCAATGCCGCTTGTTCAGGAAAGCTATCATCCTCGTCATCGCTGCTATAAGGCGCGCTGGCGGTATTCCAATCGCTCGCCTCACTGGAAAAATCTCTATCTTCACGATCATCGCGTGACTCACTGTTCTCTTTTTGTTGGGGGGTGGCGATCATCGTATCGGCAGTAAAAGGCATAGGCGAGGTATCGTCTGCCATTTCCAGCATGGGATTTTCATCCAGCATCCGTGCGACCTCTTGCTGCATATCTTGCGTGGACAATTGCAATAAGCGCAAAGCCTGCTGCAATTGAGGTGTCAGCGCGAGTTGCTGGGATAAACGAAGTTGTAACGAAGCTTTCATGTATTAGGTGTAATGATTAGGCGAGCTTACCAAGTGAGGCGTAGTCTATGATGAAGATAACGTATGCCACTACAATTTAAAGTTTTCACCGAGGTAAACTTTTCTGACGTTTTCATTATAGATGATTTCATCTGGCTTGCCTTCTGCCATCACCGCACCCGCATTGATAATGTAAGCGCGATCACAGATTCCCAAGGTTTCACGCACATTATGATCGGTAATCAATACGCCAATATCACGCTCTTTGAGGAAGTGAATAATTTTTTGAATATCGAGTACCGCAATAGGATCAACGCCTGCAAAGGGTTCATCCAACAAGATAAAACGCGGATTGGTTGCCAGCGCACGGGCAATTTCGACCCGCCGCCGCTCCCCACCCGATAAACTCACCGCAGGATTATCGCGGATGTGGGTGATATGTAAATCCTCTAACAACGCTTCCAGACGATTGAGCAGCGCATCCTCCTCCAATCCTTGCAATTCCAGCACCGCCTGAATGTTTTGGGTCACGGTTAAACGGCGAAAAATAGAGGCTTCTTGTGGCAAATAGCCCAAGCCTAATTGCGCACGACGATGAATTGGAAAGTGCGTGATGTCTTTATCATCAATGAATATTTTCCCGCCATCCGCCGCCACCAAGCCAACGATCATGTAAAACGAGGTGGTTTTTCCCGCACCATTCGGGCCCAACAACCCAACCACTTCACCGCTGTGTACCGACAAGGACGCATTGTGTACCACAGTGCGTGAACCATATTTTTTTTGCAGCCCTGCTGCGCGCAATTCACTCATGGCGACTCAATCGGCGTTAAATTAGAACTCGGTTGTATGGGCAAGGCACTGGGGACGGGGCGTTTTTCAGTGTCTTTTTTAGGTTGCAACACCGCTCTGACCCGTTTATTGGGCATGGTGGCATTCGCCCCACTATTGACCTGAAAAATTTCCGTTTTGGTGTTGTAGGTAATATGTTCACCGCGCAGATCGTCCTGTTCGCGCTTCATCTGCGCTTGACCATAAAAATCAATGGTTTCAGCATGGGTGTCATATTCAATGCGCAGGGCATAGCTTTCTACATATTCATCCACCCCTTCGCGCTTCTGGCGAAAACTAGCAAGGCGACCCGTGGTAGTGGCATGTTTATAGCCCGCTTTGTCTTGGGTAATGACGATTTTATCGCCGCGTATCAGCATCGTGCCTTGAATCAACTGTACGCTGCCTGTGAAGGTGCTGATTTGTTGAGCGTCATCCATGACCACCTGATCCGCTTCTAGGTGCATCGGTTTTTCTCGATCTGCTTTTTCGGCAAAACAGGGCGAAGTCAATAGCCCTAAAATCAAGGCAAGTTGCAGTTTATGGTTGAGATTGCACATAGTCGCTTATTACTTGAGCACGGAATTTTAACAACCGTGTTTGATTATCCATTTCCATCCCAACGGCGGTCAGGATATTTTGTCCTTCTACCACCCGCACGGGCTGATCGGTATCACACCAATCCTTATCAGGAATCACACGCAAAGACTCGGTATCCATCGTCAGGGCTGCGCGTTGCAGACTCGCGACGCGCAACACCCGCACAGCATGATCGAAGAAAATCTCATCGCCTTTGCTGGAAATCAAAGCATGTTGTGCCGTGATATGCACAGGGGGATGATCGGCAGACAAGCTCGTGACATGCGGGGCGAACACGTCGGTACTGTCATCATCAGAATAATGCAGCAATTTTTGCCCCGCCATCACGCCACGCGGTCTGCCTTGATCATCCAGGGTTATCGCTGAAAAGTTCTCCATAATCGCATCAGGAAAGTGTTCCGCATGACGATCAGGTTTGCCAACTTCAGGCTGCACTTGCTCATTGAGCCAATAAGTCACCGCCAACAAGCCCAACAAGGGTAGCAACGGCAACCATTGACGCAGGTGCGAAATAGAGGTCATTGCACATACCGCGCCAGTTGCGCATCCAACAAATCTTGCGCAGACAGGAAAAGTTCACACGCTTCTCGCACCGCCCCATGCCCGCCGCGCCGTTGTGTCACATAATTGGCTCGATCACGTACAAATTGCGGGGCATCAGGTACGCTGATGGCAAAACCCATGTTTTGCATCACGCGCAAGTCCATCACATCGTCGCCCATAAAAGCAGCGGCATCACGCGGTAATTGATGCTGCGCTAAAAAATCCAACATCGCGACGAGCTTGTCTTCTACGCCTTGATAAACATGGGTGATCCCTAAGTTTTTTGCCCGTAACGTCACGCAATGAGAGGTGCGCCCTGTGATAATCGCCACTGCAAATCCGCTGTCGCGCAGCATTTTAATGCCTTGCCCATCCAGCGAATTAAAGCGTTTAAACTCCTCACCACTATCCGACAAATACAAGCCCCCATCGGTCATCACACCATCCACATCAAAAGCGACCGCACGAATCAATTTAGCACGACTGAGCAACATGTTTTTCTCCTGAATTGAAGGGTAATACACTCCTTCCCCCTAGCAGGGGGAAGGCTGGGATGGGGGTTGAAGGTTGCACACAAGTTAAGCATCCTACCCCCACCCTAACCCTCCCCCTGCTAGGGAGAGGGAATAAAACCGTATAAACAAATGACATCATGCCACCAACCTGCAATGACATTTAAATCACTTTAGCGTGCAATAAATCGTGCATATTCAACGCACCCACCAGTTTATTATCCGCATCCACCACCAAAATTTGGCTGATGTTGTACTGCTCCATGGTTTGCACGGCATCCACTGCCAGCGCGTCGGGGCTGATACAACGGGGATTTTTCGACATCACGCTGCGCACCGAGGTGGTATTGAAATCCACACTTTTTTCCAAGGTGCGACGCAAATCGCCATCGGTATAAATCCCCAGCACGCGTTGTTCGGCATCCACCACGGCGGTCATGCCGACCCCTTTGCGTGAGATTTCCAGCAGCGCGTGGCTCAACATCGCCGCTTCGTCCACCAGCGGCACGCGCTCGCCCACACGCATAATGTCGCGGACATGGGTCAACAAACGTCGCCCCAAGCTGCCCCCAGGGTGAGAACGGGCAAAATCTTGCGCGCTAAACCCTTTGGCATCCAACAACGCCACCGCCAGCGCGTCGCCCAATGCCAATGCCGCCGTGGTACTGGCAGTCGGCGCAAGCCCCATGGGGCAGGCTTCTTTATCCACCGCCGCGTTCAAATGCACATCCGCAGCCAATGCTAAACTCGACGACGGCTTGCCCGTCATGCTAATCAACTTCGCCCCTTGGCGTTTAATCACAGGCACGATGGTCATCAACTCTTGGCTTTCACCCGAATACGACAAGGCGATAATCACATCATGCGGGGTAATCATACCCAAATCGCCATGGCTGGCTTCGGCAGGATGCACAAAGTACGCTGGCGTACCCGTACTTGACAAAGTTGCCGCAATTTTGCGCGCAATATGCCCAGACTTGCCCATGCCGCTGACAATCACCCGCCCATCGCAATTGAGAATGACATTCAATGCCGCCAAGAACGAGTCGTCTAACCGTTGCGCCAGCGCAGACACCGCGTCCGCCTCAATGCGCAACACCTCGCGCCCCAGCTCCAGCGCGTGTTCGGAAATCAGTAGAGAATTTTTCATGGCGCGCATTATAAGCGGCATTCCACCGAAAGCGCGAAAGGCGTGCTGATTTCTATCCTCACTTCAAGGAAAAGCCTGCGCTCAACGTATCACATTTACGCGGGCTGCCTGTTGGAACAGATGACTTGCCGCCAACAAAAATAGCGAAGTCAGATAGAATGCGCGCCTAAATGTAAGTACCCGCGCCTAAATTTTCGGGTATTTTAAGCTGTTAGTCGTTAGTTATTTAGTCGCTAGATAATACTGGAAAGCTGCTCGCTACTGTATTTTTTACAATATAGTCAAGTAGATGAGATAAATTTCCCATCCCACCAACTAACGACTAACAACTCAATACCCAATTATTTGTACACAACCACTTAAAAAATTAACCGAACGCTACCCGATGCTTTTTATCCGCTCCCTGACCTTTCTTTTATTGCAGCTCATCATCACGCCCGTTTTTTCGGTGTTGGCGTTGTTTACTTTTCCGTTTCCCGCACTCACCCGCTATCGCTTGATTTCGTTGTGGGCGAAGATGATGTTGGTGTTGCTGCGCGTGGTGTGCGGCATTCGCCATGAAGTACGGGGCATCGAAAATATGCCTACTGAGCCTAGTATGATTTTGTGCAAACATCAATCGGCGTGGGAAACCTTGGCGTTGCAACAAGTTTTTCCTGCCCAAGCGTGGGTGTTGAAGCGCGAATTATTGTGGATACCTTTTTTTGGTTGGGCATTGGCGTTAACCAATCCGATTGCGATTAAACGCAGCGACGGCAAAGGCGCGATTAAACAATTGCTTAAACAAGGCAAAGAACGCTTAAAACAAGGCTTTCATGTCGTCATTTTCCCCGAAGGCACCCGCGTGCCATTTGGCGAACGGGTGAAATACAAAATTGGCGGCGCACTACTGGCTGCCAGCAGCGGTGTCCCTGTGATTCCCGTCGCACACAACGCGGGCCGACTGTGGGGGCGCAAGGCTTTTATCAAGCGTCCTGGCGTGATTACCATGAGTATCGGTGCCGCGATAGCAAGCCAAGGTCGCAAAGCCGATGCCATCAATGCTGATGTGGAAGCATGGATTGAAAATGAAATTCAGCAGCTGCCGCATTGAAACAGGCTGTTAGCCAGATGCAAGATGTAACTACTCAGCTCCCCCTTTGCTTTAATCGCGCAAATCACGTACAGTTTGCCACATGACTTCAATACCCGACCTCAATTTACTCAGCCATGCCGAAAAGGACGAGCTTATTCGTAGCTTGTTT
>JBASWK010000126.1:0-1755 GCA_049276435.1 Gallionella sp.
GAGATGCCTCTCAAAAATCTGTTGGTAAAATAATACGTTTTGTTGGAAGATTAAACCAGCTTCCAACGGGATGGATAATACAAGGTTGGGTTGAGGCACGAAGCCCAACGTTTACCGCGTGAATTTGTTGGGCGCAGCTTGCGCTCAACCCAAGTTACGACAGCCTTCCCCTCCAGCGGATTTGCGCAAGCAATCCGCCATTTTCTCGGCTCTTCCGCGTAAAACGGTGAATTTCGCTGTATCACGCAACGGGAACTTTTGCGCAAATTGGTTGACCGAGAACTACAATTGGGCTGCATTGAGGCTCAACTTGGAGGGTAAGAGAATGGCAATTAACGCAGTGGTCAGGGCGCGCATCGACGAGAAAATTAAAGATGAGGCGGCGGCGGTGTTGGCGGCAATGGGGTTGACGGTGTCGGATGCGTTTCGCATGATGTTGACGCGGGTGGTACACGAAGGGGCGTTGCCTTTTGACCCCTTGATTCCAAATGAAAAAACGATTTTGGCAATGAAATCGGCACGGCGCGAGCGGAATCAAAAATCGTTCAAAAGCGTGGCAGATTTGATGGCGGATTTAAATGCGGACGATTGAGCGAGATAATCAGTTTAAGCGCGATTACAAGCGCGAGTTGAAAGGCTTGCATCGTGCGACGTTGAATGATGATTGTGTTGAGGTGGTGGGATATTTGGCGAGTGACTTGCCGCTCCTATTCGATACCGCGACCACGCATTGACGGGCGAATGGAAGGATTTTCGGGATTGTCATATCAAACCTGATTGGGTGCTGATTTACCGAAAACCCGACAAGATACGTTTGCAATTGGTGCGAATCGGTTCGCATAGTGAACTGGGGGTGGTAACGCGTCAGGCGGATTCGCCATTGTTTTCCCCACCCAACAGTGATTTGCTATGCAAATACCCTCATTTTTCACCCAATACCCCTACTAAGTTATGATAGACTCCTGCTTTGTTTTGACTTCTGGGAGTGCGTTATGCAGGGTAAGGATGATTCTCTATTCACCGACTTTAACTTTAAACAGTGGCTTGGTGTAAAGTCAATGCGCGGTCTTCGTTTCCTCAACACCCTGCTGTTCGCGAAACACCCCCTTCAAGACAGGCAATATGCCCGCACCGAGCATTGCAACGCGTTCCCGACCTTGGAACAAAAACAGCGCGACAATCGCAAACTATCCTCGCTTTATAAAGTCATTTCTGCTATCGGCTGTGGGCTGCTTATGTTTTTACCCTGCGGTCAAGCCGTGGCGGCAGTGCAATGCTCCCCTGCTGAGACAAGTAGCTTTCAAGCCCAATGTGATGCGTATGGCGTTTATGTTGCTGGTTTAGAAACAGATTGTTTGACGAACTACGGTCCTGGCTATTGGTGCGGTCATTATCCGTTGCCTTCACGGGTTCATCCTATCCCTATGGGTCTTGGATGTGAGGTTATTTTGGAAAACGCACCTGTCCAAGGGCCAGGATCTGTGACGGGTGAGGCGTACACACTTGATTGTTCTCACTGCCCGAAGTACTCCACCGCCAACGCCAACGACAATATGTGTACCTGCGACGCTAATTTTTTTGCGAATGGTAGCCAAACTGAGTGTACCAATAATCAAAACCAAGTCCCCAAAGGAGCAGGAGCACCTAGCTGTTCAGGCAACCAAGTTTATAGAGGAAATCCAGTTAACGTTAAGAACGGTGTTAAAAGCGAAGTTGAAGTTGATTATCAATCGCCCACTGGCTTGGCATTTGAGC
>JBASWK010000127.1:0-7599 GCA_049276435.1 Gallionella sp.
TGCGCGATAGCCTCTTGCAACACCCTTCGCGCAATAAATTGCGCTCCTACATTCCCTGATTTTTAGTTAAATTTCAATGAGTTAAAAGTTGTGTAGATACCTATGCCTTGAAGGGGAGGGAGTTTGCGCACTTGTACCTCAATGATTCACATAGAGCCATATATCAAGAGGACGAGGGCTGAATAGATACAAGTAAAATTGGTGGATGCGCATTCGCTTATCCACCCTACGGATTTCACGAAAACGACGAGGTTCACATGAATATCTTTAAACTCGCGCTGCGCGGTTTGACGCGCAACCGCCGCCGCTCGTTGGTGACGTTATTGGCAATCGCATTGGGTTTTGCGGCGATTAGTTTGTTTGCGGGCTACACCCATAATGTTTACAGCGGCTTGGCGCGTCAATCCATCCACGGCGAGCTGTTGGGGCATTTGACCGTCAGCAAGCGCGGCATGAGTACGGCAGGGAAACTTGACCCCGAACGCTATTTACTGACGCAAGCAGATGTGAGCAAAATCAATGCCTTATTGAACAACCAGCCGCATATCAAACTCATTGCGCCGCGTTTGGGTTTGTCGGGTTTAGCCAGCAACGGGCGCGCCAGCACGATTTTTATTGCCGAAGGCATTTCGCCGCAGGCGATGGATGAATTGCAAAAAAACGTGCTGACCGAGCGCGAAATGCAAAGCCGTGGTTATCAGCAAATCATCAAAAAACTCGACCCGACGCGCCCCGAAGTGGTCACCTTAAGCAGCGGCTTGGTGGAGTTGCTGCATTTGAAAATTGACGGGCAAGCGGCGTTGTTGGTCAACACCTTGTCGGGGCAGGCGAACGCGCTGGACATCACCGTGGGCGGCAGTTTTAACACGGGCAGCGCGGGCAGCAACGATAAATTTGCCTTTGTGCCGTTGGCGTTGGCGCAGACCTTGTTGGACGCGGAAGGGCGGGCGGATCGGCTGACCATTTTGTTAGACGATGTTGCGCAAACCGAACCAATGCGGACGGCGTTGCAAGCGCAATTTCAACAAGCGGGGCTAGATTTAGAAGTCAAAACATGGCAAGAATTGTCGGGCTTTTACCGCCAAGTGCATGATATGTTTGACATGATTTTTGGCTTTATTTTCAGCATCGTACTGACCGTGGTGGTGATGAGCGTGGCGAATTCCATGGGCATGACGGTCATTGAACGCACCCGCGAAATCGGCACGCTGCGCGCCATCGGTTTAAAACGCAGCGGTGTGGTGCGGCTGTTCACCACCGAATCGCTGCTGTTGAGCGTGTTCGGCTGCGCAGTCGGGCTGCTCGTCACCCTCGCCGTGCGCTACGGCATCAACTTAGCCGACATCCACTACACCCCGCCCGACTCCGCCAGTGCCGTCCCGCTGTTGGTCGATTTAGACTATGGACGCACGCTGTTTACCTTGATTTTGATGTTGGTGGTCGGCACCTTCGCCGCGTGGTTGCCCGCCCGACGAGCAGCGCGGCAGCCAATTATGGAGGCGTTGGGGCATGTGTAAAAGCAGTCGTTAGCGGTTAGTCGCTAGTCGTTAGTTGTGGGGGCGCACCGTTTTTGACTGCTCACACGCTGGCGAGAGCTGAACCCAAAACGTATAACGACACAACCAACTAACAACTAGCAGCTAACGACTAACGACCAGAAGGAATCACCATGAACTTCAAATTTTTGCTCATCCCTTTCGCACTTTGGAGCATCTCTTCCTTCGCCGCCCCCGACGCACAATTGTTATTGCAACACGCGGATCGGGCGCGGGGCGGCGGGTTGCCTGGGATTGTGTGGGAAATCAAACTCACGTCCCGCGACGGGAGCAAAGTGTCGGACGAGCAACGTTTGGAAGTGCGGGCGGTGGAAGATGCCAGCGTGGCGGAAACGTTAGAACCAGTGCGCTTTAAAGGCTCGAAGTTGCTGCAAGTCGGGCGCAATATGTGGCTAACCCGCGTCGGCTTGTCCAAACCGATTCCCATTTCCCCGCGCCAACGCTTGAGCGGCGAGGCTTCCAACGGTGACATCGCCGCCACGAATTACGTCAAAGATTACGACGCGACCTTGGCGGGCGAGGACAAAATCGACGGCGAAGCCTGTTATATTCTGGAGCTAACCGCCAAACACAAACGCGCCACTTACGACCGCGTACGCTATTGGGTGTCGGTAAAACGCGAAGTCGGCGTGCAGGCGGAATTTTATTCGCTGTCAGGTAAGTTGTTGAAAACAGCACGTTTTGAATACGACAACCACCTAGAATATCAAGGCAAACGCGCGCCCTTCGTCAGCAAAATGACCATCCGTGACGCATTGATAGATGCCGAAACCACGATGAATTTTGGCGCGGTCAAAGTGCGAACCCTCCCCGCAGCGGAGTTTGATTTGGGGCAGATGCAGTGAAATAGAACGCCCCCTAGTTTGAGCATAATACTGCGCAAATCTAAATTTTTACTGTAAAATGCGCAACATTATGCGCAAAATACCCATCACCAATCTGGAACGACTTGCCAGCGAGCTGCGTGGGCTTCGTCGTCAACGCGGCACGAGTCAGCAACAATTAGCGGCGCGGGCTGCCGTCTCGCGGCGCACGATCACCAACGCTGAAAATGCTGCCAACGTCGGCATCAATGAACTGACTCGCATTGCTAACGCGCTGGGCTATGAACTGGTGCTGCGTCCACGCAACACGGTGGTGTTTGAAGAGTTGAGCAGCGTGTTTGGAGACGAGGAATGTGGTTAGTTATTAGTCGTTAGTCGCTAGTCGTTAGTTTTTGATTGCGGATAGGGAGCTACTAACGACTAAGGGAGTTGGAAATTCAAAATGTACCTATTGAAATGAGAAGGGGGAAGGGATAAGGGGGGAGGGATAAGGGGGAAGAGTAAAACCTCGCATCCCTTGTTCGGAGAGGTGGTGTTGCCCTTCTCCCTTCCCTCTTTACCCTTCTCCACAAAAGGTGCGTTAGTCATTTCTTTCTCCCTAACGACCAACAAAATTTGTACGCAACACCTTAACAAGATAAACCATGCTCAACACCAAAATCCCCCCACCCGTGTACGCCTTGTTGGCGGCGGGACTGATGTACTGGCTGCATCGCCATTTTCCCATTTTTCAATGGTTGTCCGCGCCGTGGTTGGCGGTTTTCCCCGCCGCGTTGGGCGGGGCATTGGACAGTTGGGCGTTGTTGCATTTTTTGAGTGCCAAAACCACCATCAACCCGCTGACTCCGCACAAGACCGCGCATTTGGTGATACGCGGCCCGTATCGTTTTACCCGCAACCCCATGTATTCAGGCTTATTTTTTCTACTCAGCGCGTGGGCAATTTGGTTGGGTAGTCTGTCGCCGTGGCTGGTGTTGCCGCTGTTTGTCAGCCTGATTAACCGCTTCCAAATCCGCTCCGAAGAACAGATGCTGCGGCAAATTTTCGGCGCGGAATATGACGCGTATTTGGGGCAGGTGAATCGTTGGTTTGGGTGGAGAACATGAAACATGCCAAGCAATTACTCCCCTCGCCCGTTTACGGGAGAGGGGCTGGGGGAGAGGGCGACGTACTCAATCACCCTCTCCCTAACCCTCTCCCGCTCGCGGGCGAGGGAATACGTGCACTAAAACTTTTCGCACTACTACTCTTATCCCTCCCCGCCCACGCCGAAACCAGTTGGGACGGCACGCTCTACGGCTATACCAGCCAAACCGCACCGCGCATGGACAGCGTGTTGAACCCGCAAAACCAGCTCGCGCATATTCCGCGCAGCGTGAACACTGCCGAGGCGCGCTTCAATGTCAAATGGGAAAATGACGCGCTACGCCTGACGGTGCGCCCGATTATCGTCAACCAAACGGCGGCGAATCAAGCTTATCTTAGCCAATGGCAACTGCGGCTGCGTGCCTCGGAAAGCGTTAGCCTCGCGGCGGGGCGCGAGGTGTTGAACTGGGGCGCGGCGCAATTTCGCTCGCCATCCAGCCCGTTTTATTTCGACAACGGGCGCAGCAATCCCATGCGCGAATTGTCGGGGGTAGATACCGTCAAAATGTCGTGGACTCCCAATATGACGCACACCTTGATCCTAGCGCGCATCACAGGTTCAGGTCATGCCACGCAAAACTCGTGGCGCAACAGTTGGTTGCTCAAAGCCGACCAGCGCGGCGACGATTGGGCGGGCGGCGTGGCATGGGCGCACATCGCAGGACAAGGGCAATTCCTCGGCGCGCACGCCCAATACACCGCCCGCGACGAGTGGCTGATTTACGGCGAAGCGGGCTACAGCGCACGGCAAAATGCCCTGCAATCCCCCTCCGATCCCGCCCAACCGTTCAGCATTTCCGCTCAGTCGCCGAAACGCCTCACCGCCCTAATCGGCGCAGCCTACACCTTGGAAAACGGGCAATCGCTCAACCTCGAGTATTTACGCGATAACCACGGCTATACCCCCGCGCAACAATCCGCCTACTACGCCCGCGCCGCCGCCTCGCCAATGTGGGCAGGCATGGCACTCGGCAACCCCCCGCCGCTATTGGGACGCGACTACCTGCACCTCGTCTGGCAAAGCAATTTGTTAGACAGCGGCGGCTACTGGCGCACCATGGCAACCCACAGCCTCACCGACGGCAGCAACGAACTCTCCGCCTACACTGAAAAGTCGCTCAACGCACACCTCACAGCCTTCGCTGTCGCCTCTTTGCCAATTGGATCGGCGCGGCAAGAGTTTGCTAATTTGTTGAAGAGTTCGGTGATTGTGGGGGTGAAGATGGGGATGCTGTAAGAGTAAAATCTGTCCGTTTGAGGATCAAGCCAGAAGGAAATCTATATGGATAATTTTGTCATTTTTTGTTAAATCGTCATTGCAAAGTGTACAATTCAGCCCGTTTGCTTATTCACTTATGAGAGCTTGAGCTGTGTCTATGTCACCTGAGATTTTTGGTTCTGCAATTGTTTTGGTGGGGAACTTTAATCCCGCCATTTTTTCGCCTGATTGGCTCGAAAATAATGGCTTAATTGGCAATGGCGATGCGGAAGAAGCGAGACAATCACCGTCATTTATTATTTCTCGGCAAGTAAGTGTTTTCGAGACGGACTGGTTTGCACTTCAGGTGTTGGAAAATCAACTTTCCTTAACCAGTAAAGGTGCACTTTCTGCTGCATTTAAAGACTTGGCTGTGGGGATACTTTCGCTGCTCTCACATACCCCGATTGCAGCAATTGGCCTAAATTTCCTTGCGCATTATCGTCTTGCCAGTGAGGCGGACTACCACAAAGTAGGAGATATTCTTGCTCCGAAAGCGATTTGGTCTAATTTGTATCCCGTGGAGAACAGCGCAGCAGGACTTGTGAACTTATCAATAATGATTCAACCGTGTACCCGTACACAAGCACGAACGCAAGCCCCTGGAGATGTGCGAAATATATCAGTACAACCATCAGACAAATTCAAATATGGGGTTTTTCTGAATTACAACGATCATCGGATAATCAATAATATCGAAAGAAATGATCAAACAATGGCTGAACATGCTGCATCCATCATTGATGCCGACTGGCAAAATGCTTGGGATGATGCACTAAGAGTTTTTGCTTTGATTGTTACGCGAGCACTGGCTTAAACAAAAGAACAAGGAGAGTGTCATGGCAGTATCCACATCACTTGCGACTAACTTGCTGAATACAGAAACTTTTATGGGCGATCAGGTCAGTTTTACGAATGAGTATTCTAATATGCTCGCTTTACGAGATGATAGCTATACGACTTTCCCATTAGAAAAAGAAAGTAAACTTGGGACGGGCGATGTAATCAGGAGATTTATTCCTCCGACGCCCATTTCTCCAGCAAGTCTTGTCGATTTAAATACCGCCGTCATTCATCGCTGGGAAGGGCGCGTTCTTTTTGTGGATGAGGTACAAGGTCTAATGCAAGTGCTTTTGTCTGATAGTGCAGGACAAGAGCATACTGGTGAAATTGAGCTTCAATGGGTGGCGGATCAAGATCAAGAGCTTGTCAAATCTGGTGCGATTTTTTATTTAACACTGTACAAACAAATTCGTCGAGGCAGCACTCAAAATTCTCAAGAGTTGCGTTTTCGTCGTCGCCCTGCTTGGTCAAAGCAGCAAATTAAAAAAATTCATGAAGATGCAAAAATGCTTCTTTCCAAAATGCAAAGTAAGCCGCTTGCTGAATGATGGATTTTGGTTGCTGTCCTGCGGATGATGAGCTCGAAATTACAATCTTTGGCCCTGGTTTTGGAGAGGCAATTGCAGTGCATGTTGGTGAGCAAAATTGGCTATTGGTTGATTCGTGCATCGAACCAGAAAGCCAATCCCCCGCGACTTATTTGTATCTCCAACACTTAGGTGTACCCGCCCAACACGTCAAAGCAATCGTGGCATCACATTGGCACGATGACCATGTGCGAGGTATTTCAGTGCTTGCCGCGCATTACCCAGATGCAGAATTTATTTTGTCCAGTGTGTTTAATGACAGTGAAGCGACCGCTTTTTTATCTGCCCACAGTGATTCTGCGAGTGAACTCACCAGAGGCACAAAAGAATTGTTCACTGTTATCAAACAGCGTGAGAAAGTGTTTTGCGTCCAACAACGCAGTATCGTAATGGACGTGAATGCAAACACTCGAAACATAAGCGTCGTTGCTTTATCCCCTGTTCCCTCCGCATTTTCCCAGTCAATAGCACATTTTGCTCAATACATCCCAAAAGTTGCGAAGCGAGATGAAATCAACCACGCACCAGAATTGCGCCCCAATTTAGAAGCTGTCGTGATCCACATTGATTTTGGAGGTGAGGCAGCATTGCTGGGTTCAGACCTTGAAGATCATTCAAATTTTGGGTGGACAGCGATTGTGACGGATAAATGGTGTAGCCAACGACCAAAGAGTTCTGCCTTTAAAGTTGCTCATCATGGTTCAATCACTGGAAATAATGCTCAAGTTTGGACAACTTTACTCACCGACGATCCCGTTGCTTGCATTACACCGTTTAACTTGGGCAACCAAAAGTTACCAACAGATGCTGATAAACAGCGCATTAAACAACAAACAAAGAATGCCCATATTACGTCTGGCGCAAGTAAACAAGCAGACTTGGTTTTTGATGTCCGAAAGCGACTCGGCGATGTTTGCAAAAAACTAACAACCGTAAATGCAGGTTTTGGTGCAATTCGTCTGCGCAAGAAAATCGGTACGCCATCGTGGAACGTAGAGCTATTTGGTAATGCGTGCAATCTTTAAAGGCTGATGAATTGAATATCCAAGCCATGCACTAGGCACAAACAGGTCGTAACGAGGAGGATTGCCACTCTATTCCTGTCAAATCCAGACAAATTAACGAAGCTGCTGCATCCTCATGACCAAACTCCCCCTCTCCCTAATCACCACCTTCACCAACAACACGGCGATTTCAGGTTCGTTGAACTTGGCGCAGTCACGCCTAATTCGCTCTGAAGAGCAAGCCGTGCCTGATACCAATACTGCTACCGCAAACTTAATTGATGTTAGGATACAACAAGATAACCAGCGATGAGGGTTAAGCTCCCTTTAATAGTTGGGTAGAATGGGAAGTCATCACACCCACCATCTATCCGACCAGGA
>JBASWK010000128.1:0-3891 GCA_049276435.1 Gallionella sp.
AGGCGTAAAAGTTTGTGGCAACGAAAAAATAGAGCTTGAACGGCGACTGCAACGCTCCAATGCTTTAAGTTGGTGGGATATAACGATCCATCCTAAAGTGGTACTTTTGTAATTTCTGGATCCCTTATGTGCACACAATTGGGTATTGAGTTGTTAGTCGCTAGTCGTTAGTTTTTAGTTGCTGGGATGGAAAGTTCCTCTCATCTACTTGAATATCTTGTAAAAAACACAGTATCGAGCAGCTTCCCAGTATTATCTAGCGACTAATAACTAACGACTAACAGCTTAAAATATCCGAAAATTTAGGCGCGAGTGCTTAGATACCTTTGATCATTTACGGGGCGTTAAAAGAAGTCCATCTTCTCTTCGCTGGCAGAAGCCACTTGAAAAATCTGCTGATCTTCTAAGCGAATGGCGGTGAGTGTGCCGCCCCATAAGCAGCCTGTATCTAGCGCGATGACGTTGTTTTGCCTCAACAAGCCCAACGCCGACCAGTGTCCGAAAAGGATGGTTTCATCACGACTCGCGCGTTGAGGCAAGGTAAACCAAGGCTGATAGCCGTCGGGAATGTGCTGCATTTCGCCCTTGAATTTGAATTCCATTTCGCCGCCTTCGGTACAGATCCGCATCCGTGTCATGGCGTTGATAATCAAGCGACTACGTTTATGTCCGCTGAGGGTCGCGTCCCACGCATTGGGCTGATTGCCATACATTTTCTGCAAAAAGCTCACATAGTCATCGCGACGCAATGTCATTTCAACTTCTCGCGCCAATTGAGCGGCTTGCGCTATCGTCCAATCGGGCAGCAACCCCGCGTGTACCATGGCAAATTGACCTGATACATGGAACAAAGGACGATGGCGCAACCAAGTCAGCAGCTCCTCGCGATCAGGCGCGTTTAAAATTTCGTCTAGCGTATCGCCATGGTGGAGCTTCGCCACGCCCGCCGCCACCGCCAACAGGTGTAAATCGTGATTGCCCAGCACCGTGATGGCCGACTCGCCCAACGATTTGACCAACCGCAACACCGCCAGCGACTGCGGGCCGCGATTGACCAAATCACCGACGAACCACAGTCGGTCACGCGTTGCATCAAACGCAATGGCTCCCAACAAACTTTGCAGTTCGGTATAACAGCCCTGTATATCGCCGATTACGTAAGTTGCCATCATTTAAGGGGGAGAATAAAAAAAGCGTTGTTTATTTTGTGCAACGTGAGAAGTGAAACGTGAAACAAACCGTCGCACACCCACACATTTCACCCGCGATCTTGCACCAACAACCAAGGATTGACCACCACCGCCCACACCGACACCTCGCGGGCTAACCAGTCGCGGGCAAGGTCGTCGGAAACATGCGCCAATTGCCCATTGTCCAGCCAGAGTTTGATTTTAGCGGTGTTATCTTCCGACATTTGAAACGCCACTTCGACTAAATCCACTTCCGCCCCGACCACCAACACCGCACCCGTGGCGAAATAGCGTTGCAGCTCTGTCCACGCAATCAGCGAGGTTTCTAAGTTTATTTTGGCGCGGACGACCGCTTCACCATTTTCAGAGGTCATTTAAATTCCTTTTTTACATCAATGAGATAGTTATCTTTGGTACGAATATAGTGTTCGGCAGAATAACGCAGATAAGCAATTTCGGTCTCGGTCAACGGGCGCACCGCCTTGGCAGGTCGCCCCGTGTACAGCATGCCGCTTTCCAGCACTTTCCCTGGCGAAATCAAACTGCCCGCCCCGATCATCACGCGATCAGGGATCACCACGTCATCCATCACAATCGAACCCATACCAATCAAGCATTCATTGCCAATGGTGCAACCATGCAAAATCACGCTATGCCCCACCGTCACATCATCGCCAATGATCAACGGCGAGCCATTGGGTTTGTCCGATGTTTTGTGCGACACATGACCCATGGTCAAGTCCTGCACATTCGTCCCGCGCCCAATCACAATGCGGTTTACATCCCCGCGCAACACCGTGTTGCACCAGACCGAACTATCATCGCCCAAGGTGACATCCCCTATCACTTGGCAGGAAGGATGGAGGTAAACGCGTGCGCCGACGACAGGAAAAGTGTGTAGATAGGGAGAAAGTGGCATGGTTGATGGCTTAAGTTTTATAGGGTGTATGGGGCGGATTCAATTAAGTATGGTTTAGTTTAACAAAATCAGCCCGACATTATTTGCCTTCATGGTATAAGTACCTGCACCTAAGTTTTCGGGCATTTTGATTTGTCAGTGCGCAAAATAATAGGCAAAACAGAGCTGTAGGGTGGATAAGCTGCGCGCATCCACCTGAATTTATTATAAAAAATGGTGGATGCGCTGCGATTATCCACCCTACTCACTTTCCCCTTACCAACTAGCGACTAACGACTAACGCCCCCATTATCCATCCACCACAACTTTAATAAATGCACCTAAAAAATGCTCCTCATTTGGCGCGATCTAAGATAAAATCCTGCCGCCTGATAAGGGATTGAATTTGCACGCTTTGATGGCGATCGGTTGCGCAGGTTTCGCAACTTTTTTATGTGTCATTCTTTATCGGGAGAATAGGATATGCAACGTCATCAAACTGGTTTTACCCTGATCGAAATTGCGGTGGTGCTGGTCATTATTGGCTTGTTACTGGGTGGGGTGCTCAAAGGTCAGGAGCTGATCAATAGTGCGAAAGTCAAAAATCTTGCTACCGATTTTCGCAATATCCCTGTGTTTATTTATACCTATCAGGACCGATTCAAAGCCCTGCCTGGCGACGATGTCAATGCTGCCACCCATATCAACGGCACCAATGCCACCACTGTCGCGACCTTGGGTAACGGCATTATCAACGGCGGATGGAATGACAGCACCACCGCCAGCGAAGCGTTTGTATTTTGGCAACATGTCCGTCTGGCGGGTTTGCTATCAGGTTCCACCGATACCGCCAGCAGCACTTATTTGCCCAATAATGCCGCCAATGGCAAGGTGGGCGTGCAAAGTGGCACCGCCGTGGTGGCGAATACCCCCATCAAAGACAGTGCGGGGGTCGCCATTCGAGGCACGTATTTGATTTGTTCTGACAATATCACGGGCAAGTTCGTCAAACCGCTGGACATCACCTTGGACGACGGCAACACCGCCAGCGGGATGATGATGGCGGTTCCCATGGGCTCCCCCGTCAGCACCAGTGCCACCGCCACCGCTGCCATAGATGAAAGTGCGCCCTATGTGGTTTGTATGGGCGTGTAAATTTTTACCCCTTCCCCCGCATTAAGTCTGACAAGTGAAGGAATCTGTATGCAACACCTTAATAAAATTAAATTGAAATTGGTTCTATGTGATTTACAGTGGGTGAAACAAGACCCCCTCCCCTTCAAGGGGAGGGCTGGGGTGGGGATGGGGTAGAGATGAAAGCTCAAACAAACAGCACAATCATCGGCAGACGACTTCGATGCGGAAATACGGTGATGGCAACGACTACGCAGTCGGCAACTCGCTGGCGGTAAATTCCGCCGCCAACATCCGTATCTGGATGATGTGTTGGACTTTGTCTGTCTGGAAAAGAGCTTGATTATTGAGGTCGATGGCGGGCAGCACTTAGAAAACCAGCGAGATCACCTTCGAGATGGGTGTTTACAGGCAGCAGGATTTCAGGTATTGCAGTTCTGGAACAACCAAGTTCTGCAAGAAACGGATGCGGTGGTTGAGGCTATCTGGATGGCTTTACAGAACACGGCTTATACCCCATCCCCACCCCAACCCTCCCCTTGAAGGCATAGGTATCTACACAACTTTTAACTCATTGAAATTTAACTAAAAATCAGGGAATGTAGGAGCGCAATTTATTGCGCGAAGGGTGTTGCAAGAGGCTATCGCGCAATAAATTGCGCTCCCACA
>JBASWK010000129.1:0-121962 GCA_049276435.1 Gallionella sp.
GCGCAATTTATTGCGCGAAGGGTGTTGCAAGAGGCTATCGCGCAATAAATTGCGCTCCCACATAGCGTTTAGTTTGCAATAGCAATGAAAAAACACATATAACTCAATGATTATTAAATAAATTAAGATGTGTAGATACCTATGCCTTCAAGGGGAGGGTAGGGGTGGGGATGGGGTGTACCGCCGCGCTCTGTAAAGCTATCCAGATACGGATGTTGGCGTGCCAGCGAGTTGCCGACTGCGTAGTCGTTGCCATAATCGTATTTCCGCATCGGTCATCTGTTTGCCGATGATCGTGTTCTACCCCATCCCCACCCCAGCCCTCCCCTTGAAAGGGAGGGAGTCTTGTTTCACCCACTGTAAAGCACATAGAACCGTGAAAATTCAATCAATTTATAGTGCGTCAGCTATATCACCGATCAAAACTCAAGCGCGACTTTTTAACGAGATAACTTCTTGTTCTAATGTTTTGATGCGTTTGACTAGCTCATCTAGGTGGCGGAGATGCACCGCATTTTTGCGCCATTCGTCGCTGGTGCTAAAGGGGTAAATCGCGGCATAGCTGCCTGCGGATTTAATGGATTTGCCAATCAGCGAGAAAGCGGCAATTTCGACATGATCGGCAATTTGCAAATGCCCCAAAATGCCCGCGCTGCCGCCAATACGGCAGTATTTGCCTATCGTCGCACTGCCCGCGATGCCCACGCAACCTGCGATGGCGGTATGCGCGCCGATGCGCACGTTGTGGGCAATTTGGATTTGGTTGTCCAACTTCACGCCGTCTTCAATCACCGTGTCGTCCAGCGCGCCGCGATCAATGGTGGTATTCGCGCCGATTTCCACATCGTTGCCGATGACCACGCGTCCGATTTGCGGGATTTTCAGCCAACGCCCTTCGTCCATCGCGATGCCAAAACCATCCGCACCAATCACCACGCCAGAGTGCGCAATCAGCCTATCCCCGATCACACAATCGTGATACACCACCACGCGGGGATACAGCCTGACGTGTTCGCCTATCACCACATTCGCGCCGATATAGCAGCCTGCGCCAATCACGGTATGCGCGCCTATCACCGCCCCCGCTTCGACCACGGCAGTGGCGGCGATGCTGGCAGTCTCGGCAATTTGCGCGCTTTCATCCACGTACGCAGCGGGATGAATGCCCACGGCAGGTTGCGGCAAGGGATTCATCAACGCCGACACGCGGGCAAAATAGGCATAAGGATTGTCGGCAATAATACGCGGCTTATCGCTGGCATCGGCATCCGCCGCGCCCAAAATCAACGCACCCGCGTGAGTCGTGGCAAGTTGGGATTGATATTTGCGATTGGTTAAAAAACTGATGTGTTGGGCTTGGGCTTTTTCTAAGGTGGCAACTTGCTCAATGCACACATTGCCATCGCCTAAAACTTGCCCGCCCAACTGCGCGGCGATTTCTACCAAGGTATAAGCCATGACTTACTTCCCATCCGCCTTGTCAGTTGCCAAGTATTTGATGACTTTGTCGGTAATATCGACCTTAGGATTGCGATACACCGCCTCTTGCAACACCAAGTCGTATTTTTCCAACTCCGCAATGGCTTGTACCGCTTTGTTGGCGCGGTCTAGCACCATGGCTAACTCTTCGTTTTTACGTAAATTCAAATCTTCACGAAACTCACGTTGTAATCGTTGCAAATTCACGTTCATGGCGGTCAATTCACGTTCTCTGTTGCGGTGATTGGCATCATTTGTCGTGTCTTTTTCCAACTGTGCTTGCAGCTCTTTGGCTTGTTTCGCCATTTTTTTAATCTCTGCATCGCGTCCAGAAAACTCTTTTTCAATTTTCTGCTCGGCTCGGATGGCAGGCGCAGATTCACGCAATACCCGCTCGGTGTCGATGACACCCACTTTAAAATCACTGGCTTGCGCGGTTGTCACGCCAAACAAAACCACCAACATCAAAAATTTCATTGTATTCATGTTATTACCCTCTAGCTTAGTCGCAAGCTGTTAGTCGTGTCGTAGGTTGGATTGAGCATCAGCGAAGTCCATCAACTAGCGACTAGAAGCTAACGATCACTCACTAAAAAATCGTACCCAAAGTAAACTGGAATTTTTGCAACTTATCATTCGGTTGTTTATTCAAGGGGATACCATAGCTAAATTTAAACGGCCCCATGGGTGACATCCAGGTCACCGCAACCCCTGTGGAATAACGCATCCCCACCGAGCCTGGCAAATCTCCTGAACCATAGACGGCACCGCTGTCCAAAAAGCCACTGAGTCGTATTGACGTGTCTTTCGCCATACCAGGGAAAGGAATAATCACCTCACTGCTTGCCACCACACGACGCGTGCCGCCCAATGCAAAATTATTGACATCACGCGGTCCTAGGGAGTTGGTCTCATAACCACGCACCGACCCTACCCCACCTGCATAGAGATTTTTAAAGAAAGGCAGTTGTTTGCCACCATATCCCGTTGCCGCACCCACTTGTCCATTAAACATAAAAGTGACGTGATCCGCCAAAGGATAGAACCATTGGTGATCGTAGCTCGCTTTGACATAGCGCATATTAAACACGGGCAAGGCAACTTCAAGATTCAGCCGTTGTACCAAACCCGTGGTCGTATCAATCGCACTATTACGCGTATCGTGATACCACCCTACCGTACTTGAAACCGTTTTATTGGTTGCACCAAAGGTATTGATAAAGTTGACATAGCGCAATGGGCTATTGACGGTAAGTCCCAAGGTGGTACTTTCTGCCGAAAAACCATACGTAATGCCTTCATCTTCGGCAATCGGCACACTAAAGCGCATACCACCGCCTAAGGTGCTGGAGGTGTATTGGCTCAACGCCGTATTGACCGCATTGACTTTACGTTTATAAATATCAAAGCCGCGACTTACCCCATCATCGGTGTAATACGGGTTGGTAAAGGACAAAGAAATCACTTGGTTGATTTTGCCTGTATTGAGTTGGGTCGCAAGGTGGTTACCACTCCCAAACAAATTCGCTTGGGTAATGCCGCCCATCAACACCAAGCCTTCACCGCTGTTAATCCCGCCGCCAATGGTAAAGCTGCCCGTGGACTTTTCTTTGACCGTCACATTGATGTCCATCTGATCGGGCGCGCCTTGTACCGCAGGGGTTTCTAAAGCAACTTCAGAGAAAAATCCCAGTCGATCTGCGCGTTGTTTGGATTTGGTGATTTTATTGGAATCGAACCACGCGCCTTCTAATTGGCGGAATTCGCGACGGATCACTTCATCACGCGTTTTGGTATTGCCGAACACATTGATACGGCGAATGTAGACGCGTTTGAGCGGATCAACCAAGAAGTTGAACGCCACCTCATGTTTTTCTTTGTCGATTTCGGGCATCGCCATCACGTTCGCCGCCGCATAGCCTTCGCCGCCTAAGCGTTGACCAATTTTTTTACTGGTATCGGTCAAAGCTTGACGAGAAAACACATCGCCTGCCTTAACCAACACTAACGCTTCAATATCCGCCTTAGGCACAATGGTATTGCCAGACACTTCAATTTTGGAGATCGTGTATTTTGGACCTTCTTTGATATTGATCGTAATGTAAATATCTTTTTTATCGGGCGTAATGGAAACCTGAGTGGAATCAATGCTGAACTCCATAAAGCCGCGATCCATATAGAACGAGCGCAAGGTTTCCATGTCAGCCGAAAACTTAGGCTTGGAGTATTGGTCATTTTTTTTGATCCAACTCAACCAGTCTGGTGTGCTCAATTTCATCAAACCTTGCAATTCATCTTCGGAAAAAGAGCTATTCCCAATAAAATTGATTTGCTTGATTTTGGACACTTCCCCTTCTTGCACGGTAAACGCCACGCCCACCCGATTACGCTCCAGCGGAGTCACCACAGGGTTGATGACTACCCCATATTTGCCGCGTGCTACATATTGACGTTTTAAATCTTGCACCGCTTTATCCAGCGCGTTTTTGTCAAAAATCCGTCCTTCAGCCAAGCCAACATATTTCATGCTGTCTTTGAGTTGGTCGGCAGGGAAATCTTTGATGCCTTCTAAGCGCACGCTACCGATGGTCGGGCGTTCACTCACCATCACAATCAGTACGCCTTGTTCCACTTCCAAGCGCACGTCTTTAAAGAACCCAGTGCTATACAAGGCGCGAATCGCGGCGGCGGATTGAGCGTCATTCATGGTGTCGCCCACTTTGACAGGCAAATAGCTAAACACCGTCCCCGCATCCGTGCGTTGTATGCCTTCGACACGAATATCTTTGATGACAAAAGGCTCAATTGCCCAAACAGAAGAGGTGTAAAGCAGCGCAATCAACCCTGCTAATTTTTTGAAGTTCATTGTTTTTTAAGGTGTTACATAAAAATAATCGGGTATGGAGTTATTAGTCGCTAGTCGTTAGTCGTTAGTCGCTAGTCGTTAGTCGTTAGTCGTTAGTCGTTAGTTGCTGGGGCGTGGATATTTTCTGCATCCACTTGAATATATTGTAAAAAACACAGTATCGGGCAGCTTTCCACCATTAACTAACGACCAAAAACCCTTAACCAGAAATAAGACGATTAAGGTCATTATACAAAGCAAAAATCATCAACGTGCCAATGAGTGCCATGCCCACTTTTTGACCAAGCTCCCACATTCGCTCGGACACTGCACTGCCTTTGATCCATTCCACCGCATAATACAATAAGTGTCCGCCATCCAATAACGGAATAGGTAATAAATTTAACACGCCCAAGCTGATGCTAATCAATGCCAAAAAGCCTAGATAAGACACCCAGCCCATTTCGGCGGATTGCCCCGCATAATCTGCAATCGTCACAGGACCACTGATGTTTTTAAGGGACACTTCGCCTAGCAACATTTTGCCAAACATTTTTAGGCTGACCGACGAGGTTTCCCATGTTTTGCGCAAGGCTTGCCATGCCGCTTCCACAGGCGGATAGCGCACTTCGACAAACAACGCATCCCATTCGGCTTGATCAATTTTCGGTCCTACGCCCAACTTGCCGATGGATTTGCCGTTTTGCACTTCGGCTTTGGGTATCAGGGTTCGTTGCAAGATCGCATCACCACGCTGCACTTCAACCTGCACCGACTGCTCGGCATGGCTGCTAATCACCGCCACCAGATCACGCCAATCTTGGATAACGACATTGTTGATGCGCACAATTTTATCGCCCAGTTGCAGCCCTGCCGCTTGCGCCACACTATCGGGTGCGAATTGCCCAATCACGGGTAGGATTTTGGGTTGATACAAATACAAGCCCAGTTTATCCAAGAAGTCGCCTTCTAAATCTTTGGTTTCCAAACCGCCCAAACTCAAGGTGTGCGTTTGTAGCATCCCATTGCGCGATAACCCTTCGATACGCACGTCACCTTGTTTTAATGCCAAGTCCAACAACGTCCAACGCACCTCTTGCCAACTGGGGACAGGTTCATCGTTGATGCGCACCAAGGTTTCGCCTGCTTGCATTTGGGCAATCGCGGCAGGTGTGCCTGCGGGAATGTCGCCCAAGGTGGGTTTTAACCCTGGCACACCGTGCAACATCACCACCCAATACAACACGATTGCCAACAAGAAATTCGACAGCGGCCCTGCCGCCACAATCGCCATACGTTGCCACACGGGTTTGCGATTAAAAGCGTATTGCAGCAAGTCATCTGGCACGGGGTCTTCACGCTCATCCAACATGCGCACATAGCCGCCCAAAGGAATCAGCGACAGCACCCATTCGGTTTCACCGATGACGCGGGTGTAGATGACTTTGCCGAAACCAATGGAAAAGCGCAGCACTTTCACCCCGCAACGACGCGCAACCCAAAAATGTCCAAACTCGTGAATAAACACGAGGATGGCAATGGCACCAATAAAGGCAATGATCGTTAGCATGGGGATAAAGTGCGAACAACTTGTTCTGCCGCAACACGCGCCTGGGCATCGGCTTCCAGCACATCCTCAATACAGGTGACAGGATGAATTGGCAATTGATTCAGCACCGTGTCTATCAATTTGGGGATGGCGAGGAAGGCGATTTTCCGCGCCAAGAAGGCGGCGACCGCGATTTCATTGGCGGCATTCATCAATGAAGGAGCGGTGCCTGCCGTGCGCAAAGCTTGATATGCCAAAGCTAAACAGGGGAAACGCTCAAAATCGGGTGGGGTGAAATTCAAGGTGGCGACTTTGAACAAATCCAGCGCGGCAACGCCTGAGTCCATCCGTTCGGGATACGCCAAGCCATAAGCAATCGGGGTGCGCATATCGGGATTGCCGAGTTGCGCGATGACCGAGCCATCGACATATTCGACCAGCGAATGAATCACACTTTGCGGATGCACCACCACTTGAATGTCGTCGGCGGAAGCGTTAAACAACCAATGCGCTTCGATGACTTCCAGCCCTTTGTTCATCATGCTGGCGGAATCGACCGAGATTTTCTGCCCCATAGCCCAATTGGGATGGGCGCAAGCTTGTTCGGGGGTGACATGCTTCAAGTCCGCCAACGGTGTGTTGCGGAAAGGCCCACCTGAGGCGGTGAGCAAAATGCGGCGCACGCCATGTTGCGCGGCATTGCCGTTGTAAGCGCGCGGCAGGCTTTGGAAAATGGCGTTGTGTTCGCTGTCAATCGGCAACAAGGCAGAGCCGCTATCCCGTACCGCATCCATAAATACCTTGCCTGCCATGACCAGCGTTTCTTTATTCGCTAACAGGATTTTCTTGCCTGCCCGCGCCGCCGCCAAGGTGGGACGCAAGCCCGCCGCACCCACAATTGCCGCCATCACGCTATCGACTTCTGGCGCGATACACACTTGCTCCAATGCGGTAACACCCGTCAAGACTTCCGTCGTTAATCCCGCGTCGCGCAACAAAGCACGCAATTGCTGCGCGGCATCCTCGTCCAACAGCACGGCATAACGCGGCTTGAATTGCAGACACTGCTTAAACAGCAGGGTCACTTGTCGATACGCGGTCAACGCGAAGATCTGAAATCGCTCAGGATGGCGCGCCACCACGTCCAATGTACTGGTACCGATACTGCCCGTCGAACCTAAAATTGTGAGATTTTGCATCATATTGAAAGCGAGAAGGGGGAAGAGTGAAGGGGGAAGGGTATTGGGACTACCCCAAACGTTGCAACAACACTGCCAGTGCGGCTAATGGCAGGGTAGAGGTCAATGCGTCGATGCGATCAAGTAAGCCGCCGTGTCCAGGGAGCAGCGCGCCGCTGTCTTTTAGCCCTGCTTGGCGTTTGATGGCGGATTCAAATAAATCACCGATGACCGCCAGCCCCACCCACCACCAAGCCGTCACGACTAAGACAGGTAGCAGTGCATATTGAACAAAGGCGGGGGTCAAAAAGCCAATCAGTAACACATACACCGTCACACCGACCATCGCGCCCGCCACACCTTCCCATGTTTTGCCAGGGCTGATGCTGGGGGCGAGTTTGTTTTTACCGAATTTACGCCCTGTGAAATATGCCGCGCTATCTGCAACCCACACCAACGCCATGATAAACAACAGTAACCACGGACTCTCGACACGCAAATCCAACATGGCTAAGCCTGTTGGGATCAACACCATCCAACCGACCGCCATCATCAAGACGGGCTGTTTGACTTTCCAGCCAACGATCATCCAGGTAGGGACGATGATGAGCCATAACAATGCAGCAAACGCGTACACAACCAAATGCAGCCATAGCAGCGATTGCCCCGTCAGTTGACTATCCGCCCACAGCAAGCCCATCATCGCCAACACGCTTGCCCACCAATACAGCTTGGATAGGCTGTTTGAAAGCTGCGCCATACGCGACCATTCTGCCGTGCCTTGCGCCACCATGACCACAATCAGCAAAAGCCATGCGAGGTTGGGTAAGGCAAATAATGCCGCCAAAAACAATACCAACAGGATCGCTGCCGTGATGGCACGTTCTTTAAGCATTTGTTTTTCCTTGGACTTGTTCGCTGGTGCGCCCAAAACGGCGTTCGCGTTTTTGATAAGAGGCAATGGCAAGCTCCAACTCTTGACGGTTAAAATCAGGCCATGACGTGTCGGTGAAATACAGCTCGGTATAGGCTAATTGCCACAGCATAAAATTGGAAATGCGCTGCTCGCCGCCCGTGCGGATAAACAAATCGGGTTCAGGTGCTTCGCTCATCGAAAGATAAGGATGTAAATCTGCCTCGGTGAAGTCTACTGCATGTTCAGGATGGTCGTTCAACATGGATTTTACCGCAGACATCACATCCCAACGCCCACCGTAATTTGCAGCAACGGTAAAGGTTAACCCTGTATTGTTCGCCGTCAGCGTTTCCCCATCGGACATACATTTTTTAAGCTTATCGTTAAACGGCGTGCGATCCCCGATGATTTTTAAGCGCATATTGTCGCGGTGCAAACGCCTAGTTTCGCGCTCTAACACTTTGATAAACAAGCTCATGAGGAAAGTGACTTCGTCAGGCGGTCTGCGCCAGTTTTCGCTGCTAAAAGCAAAAACGGTGAGGTATTGCACCCCGAGATCGCGGCAGGATTTGATGATTTCACGCAGCGACTCTACGCCGCGCTGATGTCCCATCACACGCGGCATAAAACGCTGTTTCGCCCAACGCCCATTGCCATCCATGATAATGGCAATGTGGCGCGGGACGAATGAAACTTCTGGGATTGAACGTGTCGAGCTATTGGACACAGGTTTACACCGCCATTAAATCAACTTCTTTCGCCGCCAATGCTTTATCAATTTCAATGACGAAGCGATCGGTCAACTTCTGCACTTCGTCTTGCACTCGACGCTCATCATCTTCCGAAATTTCTTTGTTTTTAAGGGCTTCCTTCAAGGTGCTATTGGCATCGCGGCGAATGTTACGCACGGCGATTTTGGCATCTTCGCCTTCCGACTTCACCACTTTAATCAAATCACGGCGGCGTTCTTCGGTCAGCATGGGCATAGGCACGCGAATCAAGTCACCATTGGTGGCAGGATTCAAGCCTAAATCGGCATCCCGAATCGCACGTTCCACTTTGCCGATCATATTTTTTTCCCATGGCTGCACACCGATGGTGCGCGAATCCACCAATGTCACATTCGCCACTTGGGTAATCAGCGTCGGGCTACCGTAGTAATCCACGGTAATGTGATCCAGCAAACCTGTATGGGCGCGCCCCGTACGCACTTTAGTCAAATCGACTTTGAGTGCTTCCAGCGACTTGTTCATTTTTTGCTCTGCGTTTTTTCTAATGTCAGCAATCATGGTTTTCTCCTGAAATATTGAGTTGTTAGTTGTTAGTCTCTAGTCGTTAGTTTGGAGGTTTTTAACTAACGACTAGGAGCTAACGACTAATCAACGCGTACCAATGTCCCTTCGCCTTCACCAAACACCACGCGCTTGAGCGCGCCAGGTTTGAAGATGCTAAACACGATAATGGGCAGTTTTTGGTCACGGCACAGCGTCAACGCCGTGGCATCCATGACTTGTAAATTCTTGCTAATCGCTTCGTCAAAGCTCAGGCTTTGATAGCGAATCGCGTGAGGGTCTTTCTTCGGATCGGCGGTATAAATACCATCGACCTTCGTGGCTTTAATCACCACCTCCGCCGACATTTCAACGCCGCGTAATGCCGCTGCGGTGTCGGTGGTAAAAAACGGACTCCCAATACCCGCTGCAAAAATCACCACTTTGCCATCTTCCAGATAGCGCAGGGCTTTGCCGCGAATAAACGGTTCAGCGACTTGCTCCAAACTCAACGCCGATTGCACGCGGCAATCCAAGCCCGCGTGTTTCATCGCATCTTGCAACGCCATGGAGTTCATCACCGTCGCCAACATACCCATGTAATCGGCGGTGGCTCTATCCATCCCAGCCGCAGCAGGGGCTACGCCTCGGAAAATATTGCCGCCGCCAATCACCATGGCGACTTGCACGCCCATCTCCACCACTTCCTTAATCTCGGAGACAATGCGCTCAATCACGGCACGGTTAATGCCATAGCTATCATCCCCCATCAGGGCTTCGCCGCTGAGTTTAAGTAAAATACGTTTATAGACAGGCGCGCTCATCGTGATTAACCCTGTAAAGCCGCGACAGCAGCGGCCACTTCCGCAGCGTAATCTTCCACTTTTTTCTCAATACCTTCACCGACCACGAACATTTGGAACGCCGCCACAGACGCATTGCGGCTCTTCAACAATTGCTCAATGGTTTGTTTGCCGTCTTCCGCCTTGACGAAAATTTGACCCATCAAAGTCACTTCTTTCAAGAACTTATTGACCGTACCTTCGGCGATTTTTTCCAACATCGCTTCAGGTTTGCCTGCTTCACGCGCTTTTTCAATTGCGATACGGCGTTCGGTGTCGATGTCGGCTGGATTCACACCCGATGCGTCGATGGATTTAGGCTTGCTGGCTGCGATGTGCATGGAAATATCACGCCCCAAGGCTTCATCCCCACCCGCGAAATTCAACAACACGCCAATTTTGCTGCCGTGCAAGTAGCTAGACAATTGACCTGTTTCCGTTTCGTAGCGTTCAAAACGACGCACGGAAATGTTTTCACCCAACTTCATCACCAAGGCTTTGCGCGTCGCTTCCAGCGTATCCGCGCCGCTGGTCAATTCGCCCAGTGCCTCGATGTCAGCAGGATTGCCCGCGACCACCGCTTCAGCTGCTGCTTTGGCAAACGCCAAGAAATCATCATTTTTTGCCACGAAATCGGTTTCGCAGTTCACTTCTACCACTGCGCCTGTTTTGCCATCCGCGCTGATAAACGCACTGACCACACCTTCCGCCGTCACACGGCTGGCTGCTTTGCTGGCTTTTGCGCCGCTCTTAATGCGCATTTGTTCTTCGGCAACCTGCATATCGCCATTGGCTTCGACCAAGGCTTTTTTGCATTCCATCATGCCCAAACCTGTGCGTTCACGCAATTCTTTGACCATACCTGCTGTAATGTCAGCCATTTTTTACTCCACTTATTCTGATAAAAACCTACAAAAAAAGGGGCTTGCGCCCCTTTACGCATCAAAACCAACCCTAGGCAGCAGCAGGCTCTTCAGCGACTTCTTGCACCAGCTCATTCAACGCTTGTGCGCGACCTTCTAAAATCGCATCCGCGATACCGCGTGCATACAAACGAATCGCTTGGGTCGAGTCATCATTACCTGGGATCACAAAATCCACGCCCAGTGGCGAGTTGTTGGTGTCCACGATACCGATCACAGGAATACCCAATTTTTGCGCTTCAACGATTGCGCCTTTTTGGTAGCCCACGTCGATGACAAACAACGCAGCAGGCAAGCCCACCATGTCTTTAATGCCGCCCAAGCTGCGATCTAATTTGTCTAGTTCGCGCTTCATCATCAACGCTTCTTTTTTGGAGATTTTTTCGTTGCCGCCATCTGCCACAATTTGCTCTAACTCGCGCAAACGTTTGATCGACAATTGTACGGTTTTGTGGTTAGTCAGCATACCGCCCAACCAACGATGATTTACAAACGGGGAATCCGCACGCACGGCTTCTTCTTGAATGATTTCGCGAGCTTGACGTTTAGTCGCTACAAACAAAATCGTGCCTTTTTTCGCCGCCAATTTGCGCACGAAGTTTTCGGCATCCGCAAACAAAGCAACGGTTTTTTCCAGATTGATAATGTGAATTTTGTTGCGATGACCGAAGATGAACGGAGCCATCTTAGGATTCCAGAAACGGGTTTGGTGACCAAAGTGAACACCTGCTTCCAACATTTGACGCATAGTAACTGCCATAAAAACTCCAATTGTGTTAAGGGTTAAAACCACCACTCGCTAGATTGACTCTCAAATAGTTAAGAGCACCCTAACTGGTGCGAGGGGGAAATTTACGCTGACCTATTTCAGCGCGGCGCACATTCTAGCATTAAATGCCATGCCGCCTCAACCTAGAATTGCGCCAATACGCAAGACTGAAGTTAAAAACGCCACCGCACATGACAATTTTGAGATGTGCTTTGTGTTCATTGTGTTGAGTGCGATGACCTCATCACATCGCACCTTATCTATCCATCTTAAGGATGATCATTCGCGATTTTCTCTTCAATCAGCTTAATTAACTCAGCCACTTTTGCAGGATTGATCGGTTTTTGCAAAACATATACAAAACCTGCCTCTAAGGCTGACTCTGTCACGCCTTTTTCCGTACTGGCGGTTAGCATCACCATGTTTGCGTTAATACCCGCTTGTTGAAAAACTTTAGCGATCTCCACCCCGTTGTGTTCAGGAATGTTGTAATCCAACACCACCAAATCAGGCGGGGATTTTTTAGCCTTAGCCAACGCATCAGGCAAATTGCCTGCTTCACTGACCTCATGCTTCTTACCCTTGGGTACGCAAGCACCAAACAACATACGCGAAGTCATGCTGTCATCCACAATTAAAATTTTCACTTTTCTTCCCTTTCGCTTACCTTGTTTACCCTACTTCTCAATAACGCCAAAGCGTCTCTTGTACCATGATCAAAACCATTGGGTAGCTCTTCATCACAACACCACCCCATTTCGATACCTGACAACAACCATTGCCAATCTTGGAAATCCACTTGCTGCCCCGCCTGCTGCTGATTATGTAAATAACGTAAATAACGCGCCATATTACGGAAATAATCTTCCTGCTCTGACCGCACACGCACGGCGATCGCCCCACCAAATAAAGTATCGTACTCTTGATACAATTGAACCAACTGCTCAGCTTCTAGCGGTGTGCCTGCTTGCACAATGTCAGCAATCCGCAACCTACGCGCACGGCAATCCTCACAAAAAACTTGTGCTAAATTGGCGGCGATATGCTCCATGTACTCTCCTCACTTATTGATGCACCAGACGACTAAAATACGCAGACATTTTGTCGGCTTCTACTTTCTGATCGACTGCATCCAGTGCAATGGCAGCACCTGGCATACCATACACCACGGCACTGACCTCATCTTGCACCACGGTATGGCTCCCTGCTTTTCGTAGGGCTAACAATCCATCCGCACCATCCATACCCATCCCTGTTAACAACACCCCTATTGCACGAGCCTGACAGGTTTCAGCAATGGATTTAAACATCACACTCACCGAGGGGCGAAAACCATTACAGATCGGATCCTGACTTAAATCCACCATTAAACCCAACACACCTCGTGTAATCCGCAAATGCTGATCATCGGGTGCGAAATAGACCACCCCCGCTTTTAACACCTCGTCCTGTACCGCTAATTTGACCTTGAGCAGGGTATTGCCTGACAACCACGACACCAACCCGCCCACAAAACCTTTGGAAATATGCTGTGTCACCACAATGGGCACGGGAAAATTGACGGGCAATAATGAAAGAATACGATGCAACACTTGCGGCCCACCTGTAGAACAGCCTATTGCCAGCAACTCATAGCCATTGGTTCGCAGGCGCACCCGTTCCTCAGGCATCGCAACCTCTTTAGCTCGCGCGACCTTTTTACCTCGAAAAAGCTTAACGCCCGCCATCGCCCGCACGGTATCGACCAAATCGCGCCGTATCTTTTCAAAGTCGGGATGACCAAATCCACGGGGCTTTTCCATCACCGCCAATGCGCCTTCTTCAATCGCACGGAAAGTAATACGCAGTTCCTCGTTATCCACGCTAGAACTGACGACCACGATGGGGGTGGGATTATCCGCCATAATCATGCGGGTCGCCTCAAAGCCATCCATGACCATCATACGAATATCCATGGTGATGACATCGGGCTTTAAGTCATGCGCCATCTGCACGCCCTCGCGCCCATTTTTGGCATGACCGACCACCTGCATATCCTGCTCTTCTTCAAAGATCGCCTTGAGCAAGATGGCAACCACAGACGAATCTTCTACAATCAGAATCCTCAACATAGCGGCTTTCTATTTAGTCGGTGTAGCGATATTGTAGGCAAACTCAAATGAGTTGCTCCACCACATCCAGTAACACCTTGGTTTCAAATAGCCCTTTAACAATATATGCGTCGGCTCCCACTTCAATTCCACGCTGACGATCCTCTTCTTTCGCCAACGAAGTCACAATAATCACAGGCATGCCTTTCAAACGCTCAGTCTGCTTGATTCGCCCCGCCAACTCCAAACCCGTCATGATGGGCATTTCAACATCCGTGACGACTAAATCAAACGCTTTTTCCTGCAACAAATCCCAAGCCCGCTTACCATTCACTTCAATACTCACGTGATATCCAGCGTGTTCTAAAATACTTTTTTCTAAGGTACGTGTGGTAATCGAATCATCCACCACCAAAATATGCGGCACTTTTTTATCTTTGACTTCGATTTGACCTGCACGCAGATGGGACAGACTACTGCGTGAAGCCGAATCAACCAAATCTGATGGATTGAGAACCATAATCACCTCACCGCTCCCCGTGAGGGTACCACCCGTGATATTGCGCACAGCAAGCAGCGGGGCGCGGAAAGGTTTAACCACAATCTCACGCTCACCGAGTATCTCATCTACCAAAAACGCCACACTCTCCCAGCCTTTGTTGATGACAATAACGGGCAGTACTTTTCGTTTGAGCGGTTCACTCGCTTCTAGCTCCAAGGTCATCGCCAAGTCGCGCAGAGGAATGCTGCGCCCACGATGCAAAATGGCATGACTGGCCTCGACTTCAATAATCTGATCCAACTTAATTTCCATGATGCGATCCACGGCGGAGGTAGGGATCGCGAAGACACTGCCCCCTAAACGCACCAGTACCCCATTATCCGCCGTCATGGTAATCGGCAGACGCAGAATAAAGCGCGTCCCCTTGCCTTCGTCAGTCAGCACCTGAACCGAGCCTTTTAACTTGAGCAAATTCGAGACTACCACATCCAAACCGATACCGCGCCCAGAAATATTGGTAATCATATCCCGACTGGAGAATCCTGGTCTAAAAATCAAGTCAATAATTTCAGCATGACCCATGGCAGCGAGTTCAGCTTCAGTTAGCAACTTCTTTTTACGTGCGCTGGCGGCAATTTTTTCGACTGAAATCCCCTCACCATCATCCTGTACCGTCATGACAATTTGCCGACCCTCGCTGCTGACCGAAATCCGCAGCTTACCTTCAGCAGGCTTCCCTTTTTTTAACCGCTGCTCTGCTGACTCAATACCGTGATCCAGCGCGTTGCGCAGCAAATGCACCAAAGGATCGCGCATGCCATCTAACACCACACGATCAATTTCAATATCATCACCGCTAATCTCAAAATTCACTTTTTTATTCAACTCGCGTGCAATATCGCGCACGGATCTAGACATCGGGCGCAACAAGGTCGCCACGGGGACTAACCGCATCATGCGCACACTATCTTGTAGTGATTCCACCAACATACTCAAACGACTGGTACTGGTTCGCATTTCGCGGTGCATTTGTACACTGGCAAGATCAAGCTCTGCAATGGCATCCGCACTAGACTTTAACCAAGTCTCAATATCTTGCTGTGTGTACTTCACCGAACCCGCTACGTGACTGCGTTGCCAGCTGGCCATCAATTCCTGCACCCTGTTGCGTACCTGCTGCATCCCCCCCAGATGGTCGTCCATTTCGATTTTGGTCACTTGAAACTCTTCCGTCAAGGCCGCCAAACCCTCCAGCTTGACTAAATTCACCCGCACCACACCTGCCGATGCAGCGGAATTCGCGTCATCCACCACAGGCTTTTCTGCCACAGGCTTTTCCGCCACTGGGTTTTCCACCACCAAGGTCACATCAGGAATCCATGTGCAAGATACCTGTTCATCCCCCTGTTTGGTCTCTTCTTTGGGCGCATCTATTTCATTCGCCAGAACGGCCATGGCAACCGCTTGCGCGTCGAAGGCAGGCTCCACCACTAGCTTGGCTGCCTGTTCTGTCATGCCATGCTGCTCAACCAATGATGCCACTGCCTCCAGTCGGATGATCAAGCCTTCCTTGTCAAATCCCAGTGGTCGCTGCTCACTAAACGCCGCCATCGCCCGCCGCATAGCATCTAACGACTCCAGTGCAATATCTGTCACGGCACCATCTGGATTGATATTCTCGCGTTTTAACACCGAAAATATACTTTCCAGATGATGGGCGATATCAGGAACATCGGGGATTTCCACCCCCCGCGCAGCACCTTTGATGTTATGCGCAGCGCGAAAAACACCCTCCAGCACTTGACGACGCGCGTCTCCTTCCACGCCCTTCTCTAACACCAGCAAGCCATCCGTGATGACCTGCACTTGCTCATCGAACTCAATGGCAAACGTGTCTAACAACATACGCATCAATTCTTGATCAATTTCTAATGCCATGGTTTGGTATTTCCGTAATGGGTTAATGCACTAAAAACTACAACTTATAGCTACTGACGCTATCACGCAAACGATCCGTCACTTTGCTGATACCCGCTGAGGATACTTGGCTTTGTTGCGTGCTGCTCACAAATTGGGCGGTCACTTTATTGATGTCTTTCATGGCGTTGGTCACTTGTTCTAACCCAATAAACTGCTGTTTCACCACGGCGGTAATTTGCTGGCTGGCAATGGCAGTTTCTCGTACCACTTCATTGAGTTGTCGCATCACGTCGCCGCTGCGTTGTACCGACAGCATGCCCGCATCCACGCCCTTGCTGCCTTCTTCGGTTGCCATCACCGCGCGGTCGGTGGCGTGGCGGATGTCTTGCAGGATCTTTTGCACTTGGGCGGTGGATTGTTGCGATTGTTCAGCTAACTCACGCACTTCCGCTGCCACCACCGCGAAGCCTTTGCCCGCTTCACCTGCTTTGGCGGCTTCAATCGACGCATTCAATGCCAGCATTTTGGATTGCTGTGCCAAATTGGTGACCACACCTGTGATTTCGCCGATTTGCTGAATCTGCTCGCTCAATGCCAAAATCGTCTGGGCAATGCCTTCCATGCGATGCAAAATCCCTGCCATCCCTGAAATTGCTTGTTCTACTGCCACGCCGCCTAACTCACTTTCACGCCGACTGCGTTCCGCCGTTTCGCCCAGCATCTGCACCCGTTCCATCGCTTGCGCTGCCATGCCTTTGATTTGATCCAATGCGGCGGTGGTTTCATTCACGGCGGCGGCTTGCTCGGAAGCCCCTGACGACTGTCCGTTAATCGAACACTGCAACTCCTCAACCGCACTGGAAATGGTGTTAATCGCCTCCGTAGTTCCTGTTGCCACTTCCGCCAAGCTTTCGGTCATCGCATTCAGATTATCAGCCAAACGCCCTAAGTCATCATCGCCTGAAATACTCAAACGCTGACTCAAGTCTCCTGATGCCACATTCTCGATATGCGCACTCAACTTCGCTAACTGCTCGCGCAAACTCACAGTCTTGGCAGACTCTTCACGTTGTGCCACTTCATCTTGCTGCGCCCGCTCTTCCAATATCCCCGCCATCGCATTAAAACTGGTCGCAATGTTCGCCATCTCGTCCCGAACATCCATTTCAATGCGGGTACTCAAATTACCAGACGCAAATGCCCAAGCACCTTCCGCCACGCGCGCAATGGCTTGATGGACGGCCAAATAAAATCCGATGAAAAGATAGCCAGTCACCAAAATGACCACTGCAATTAAGCTATAGGCAGTCCATACTTGCATCTGTTGCCGCATCAAGCGCGATTCAAAAGTGGTGTTTAACACGGGATTGACCGCCGCATCGAGTGACCACACTTTATCCAATGCCACCGTACCTTCGTTAAAATACCGCTCCGTGTCGGTGGATAAGGTCTGCATCGTCATTTCATGATCTAGATACTGCAAATAGGTGCGTATACTCGCAATCGTCGTGGTCGCAGCCCCCTCAAGCTGGGTGCGAATCGCGGGATCCGCCTGATAAGCTGATTTTAACTCGAACTCCAGTGCATCCAAATTTACCAAGACGACATCTTTGCCGATGGTAAGCCTGGTCGCATCTTCTGGCGGCAGCATTTTATTGAAAGCCACTTCAGATGAAATACGCCGCAAATTAGCAACCCCCGCGCTCAAAGCGGGTATCCGACTAAACGACAGCGTCGTCAACAAATAACTGCCAACTTCAGGATCTAACACCAGTTGTGCTGTCAGCGAAATATGCCGATTCAGGTCTTTGAGTTCCGCCAGCAAATTTTTATGAGCTTCAAACACCTCAGCAATAGACATCGCTTGCGTTTGTTTCAGGGTATTCCAAGATTTCAACAACTCATCGCTACGGGAACCCAGCCCTAACGCCACGCGACTCTTTTTATCCAGTGCCATCAAGGTGACAAATAATTTATCAATCGCCGCCTGCTTAAACGCGATTTTGCCACTAAACGCGCTATTGCCTTGTAGCATCGCCACTTGCATACCGCGATGATTGGTCACCTCTTTCAAGATGCCATTCGCCACCAGAAGATACTCAACGCCCCGCTGCTCTTGACGGGTCACCTCAGTTGACTCAGTCAAATTATTCAATAGCATCAAACTCAGTGCGATCAACGGCACCAAAAAAACAATAAAAATCAGAAAAAATTTGCTTCTATAATTGAGTGACCCCATCAACTTAATCGCGGGCCACATGAGTTGCTTATTCAAAATATCCATCCCTTTTCATTACTGTTTATATTTATTGGCTCTAGGTGAATCATAGTGGGTCATCGTGGCACAAGTGCGCAATCTCCCTCCCCTTCAAGGGGAGGGCTGGGGTGGGGATGGGGTATAACCGCCGCGTTCTGTAAAGTAATCCAGATAGCCTCGACCACGGCATCTGTTTCTTGCAAAACCTGGTTGTTCCAAAACCGCAACACCCGAAACCCAGCTTCCTGTAAACGCCAATCTCGTACTTGATCTCGCTAGTTTTCTAAGTGTTGCCCGCCATCGACCTCAACAATCAAGCACTTTTCCAGACAGACAAAGTCCAACACATAGTCCAAGTACGGATGTTGGCGGCGGAATTTATATCCAGCCAATTGCCGACTACGCAGCCGATGCCATAACCGTATTTCCGCATCAGCCATGTGGCAGCGCAGTGTTCGCTGAAGCTGCCTGCCGATGATGGTGCTATTTGTTTGAGCCTTCATCTCTACCCCATCCCCACCCCAACCCTCCCCTTGAAGGGGAGGGAGCTTTGTTTCACCCACTGTAAATCACATAGAACCTATTTATTTTACAACTTGTACACGCTAATACTATCACGCAATCTATCCGCCACTTTACTGATACCTGCCGATGACGCTTGGCTTTGTTGCGTGCTGCTTACAAATTGTGTAGTCACTTTATTGATGTCTTTCATCGCCTTGGTCACTTGCTCTAATCCCATAAATTGCTGCTTCACCACCGCCGAAATTTGATGACTTGCCGTGGCGGTTTCGAGTACCACCGCTCTTAACTTTTGCATCATCTCGCCACTGCGCTGTACCGACAACATGCCCGCATCCACGCCTTTGCTGCCTTCTTCCGTTGCCATGACGGCACGGTCGGTAGCATGACGAATATCACGCAGGATTTTTTGCACTTGCGCGGTGGATTGTTGCGATTGTTCCGCTAATTCACGCACTTCCGCTGCCACCACCGCAAAACCTTTGCCCGCTTCGCCTGCTTTGGCGGCTTCGATTGAGGCATTGAGTGCCAGCATTTTGGACTGTTGCGCCAAGTTAGTGACCACACCTGTGATCTCGCCAATTTGTTGAATCTGTTCGCTCAATGCCAAGATTGTCTGTGCGATACCATCCATGCGCTGCAAGATGCCCGTCATCACCGCAATGCCCTCCTCCACCGTGACACTGCCCTGCTCGCTTTCTTGACGACTACGATCAGCCGTTGCCCCCAAACGACGCACCTGTTCCATTGTTTGCGCTGCCATGCCGCTGATTTGATCTAATGCAGCGGTGGTTTCATTGACGGCGGCGGCTTGCTCTGAGGCACCTGACGACTGTCCGTTAATCGAACACTGCAACTCCTCAACCGCACTGTAAATGGTATTAATCGCCGCAGTGGTGCCCAAAGCAACATCTGCCAAACTTTCCGTCATCCCATTCAGATTGGCGGCTAAACGTCCTAAGTCATCGTCGCCTAAGATACTAATGCGCTCACTCAAGTCTCCTGAGGCAACATTCTCAATATGCGCACTTAACTTCGCTAACCGCTCACGCAAATCTGCGGTTTTGCTCGCTTCGTCTAACTTATCCTGTTCATCTCGCTGCGCCCGCTCTTCCAGTATCATCGCCATCGCATTAAAACTGGTCGCAATGTTCGCCATCTCGTCTCGAACCTCCACGTCGATACGCGTGTTCAGCTGTCCTTGGGCGACCGCCTCAGCACCTTCCGCCACGCGTGCGATCGCTTGATGCACCGACAAATAAAACCCCATAAACAGATAGAATGTCACTAACAGCATCACCGCCACGATAATATATGCCAGCACTTCTTGCCGCTGCTGCTTGGCAAGACGATATTTAAACAAAGAATTTAGTTCAGGGTTCAGGACATTATCCAGTGCCCATATTTTATCTAACGTGACCGTACCTTCATTATAAAACTGCTCTGTTTCTTGCGTCAGGGACTGGCTATCGAGTTGATCATCCAGATATTGCATATAATTTTGCGTCGCCACAATCGCCGCATTCCCCGCCACTTCAAGCTTACCCCGAACATCGCCATCTACATCCGCCTGATAAACTTTTTTCAACTCAAAATCTAGGGCATCAATATTGGATAATATTTCCTCTTTTTTAATGGCAATCAGCGTGGCATCAATCAAGGTCTGTTCATGTTTGGCAATAATATCCGACGAGAAACGCCGTAAATTCGCAACCGCCTCAGCGAGCATAGGCAAACGCTTGAATGAAATTGACGCGAGAAAATAGCTCTCCATTTCTGGATCAAAAATAAGTTTAGAACTAATAGACACATGGCGCACCAGCTCATTGAGTTCAGCGATGATCTTGTTATGCGCATCCAATGCCGCATTGTCTGACATCTTTTGCCCCTCTTGCCGTAAGAGCATCCAATGCTTTTGCAACTCGTCACTGCGTGTTCCAATTTCTAACTTCTCACGATGCTCTTTATCCTGCTTCGCCAACGTGCTAAAAAGCGTATCTATTACCCCATTTTTAAGCTTCACCCTCTCGCTAAAACCATCATTTCCGCGCAATAAACTAATCAACGCCCCACGATGGTCGGTCACTTCTTTCAGCAAACTATTCAACACTAAAATGTACTCAATCCCCGCTTTTTCCTGCAAGGTCGCCGTGGTCTGCTCGGACATGCTCTTGAGATGAACAAAACCAAACAACACCATCGGCACCAAGAAAAACATAAAAATTAACAAGAATTTAGCCTTGTAGCTCAGTGCGCCCATCAGCTTAGTCGCTGGGAGCATAATTTGTTTATTCAAAACACGATTCCTTCAGTTTTTATAAAATCACAACTTGTACGCGTTAACCCGATCTCGCAACTGAGTAGCCACTTCACTCATCATATCAAACGATACCTTGCGTTCTTGTGTGCTGCTGGCAAACTGCGACGTTACCTGATTGATACTTTGCATCGCCGTACTCATATGTTCCATCTCAATAAATTGTTGTTTCACGACTGCTGAAATTTGATGACTAACCAGAGCCGTTTCGCGTACCACCTCACTCAATTGTCTCATGACCTCGCCGCTGCGCTGCACCGACAACATGCCCGCATCCACACCCTTGCTGCCTTCTTCCGTTGCCATGACCGCACGATCCGTGGCGTGACGAATGTCCAATAGGATTTTTTGCACTTGCGCCGTGGCTTTTTGCGACTGTTCCGCTAATTCACGCACTTCTGCTGCCACCACCGCAAAGCCTCTACCTGCTTCGCCCGCTCTGGCGGCTTCGATCGAGGCGTTCAATGCCAGCATTTTGGATTGCTGTGCTAAGTTCGTCACCACCCCTGTGATCTCGCCGATTTGTTGAATCTGCTCGCTCAATGCCAAGATCGTTTGTGCAATGCCCTGCATACGACGCAAGATGCCAGACATGCCTACCGTGGTTTGCTCTACCGAAGCACTCCCTAACTCGCTTTCGCGACGACTGCGTTCAGCAGTTTCACCTAACACTTTCACCCGATCCATCGCTTGTGCTGCCATACCTTTGACTTGCTTCAAAGACATCGTCGCCTCATTCACCGCAGCCGCTTGCTCCGATGCCGCCAGCGACTGCACCGTCACCGACTGCTGCAACACATCCATATCTTGATAAATGACACCAACCATCTCGCGCGTCCCCGTCGCCGCTTCCACTAAACTGGCCGCCATCGCATTGAGTCCCAGACCTAACTGCGCTAATTCATCATCCCCTGTAATCGCTAATCGCTGACTGGCATCGCCAGCGGCTAACAGGGCTAAGAATTGCTGATACTGAGCCACCCGCGTTTGCATGCTTTCTTTATACAAACTACCGCCACGGACATCATTTAACATGCCATAGACATAAGTATCTATCGCTAACTGCGAGTCTATCGAGATAATTTTATGCACCGCTTGCAAGGCGGCCTCGCGCTTACGCGCACTCCAGCGATAATGAGAAAGAATAAGGCGGGTCAGTTCTTGACTATACAGACTATAACTACTCAAATACCAACGCGGGGTCAGACCAATTTGGCAATGAACCAAGCCTACCTTGAGACGACGCTCAAAATACGCCTCACCATATTCCCCCTCAAACATTTCCAATAAGTAACGCTTTTGGGTCATTTTGAGTCGCTCAACGGTAGATCCTGCCCGCTCAATCACATCTTTGAGTTCGGCGCAAGAAAGCAGTTTCGCATAGAAAGGATCAACAATCGCATCACTATGTTTTTGAATAAACGGAATTAACGCTTTCAGAACTTCAGCATCAGCCTCGGTAAAGTTAACGAATCGTTTGCGCTCTGCCTGATCATGTAAATCAACACCCATCATTTGGACAATAGACTGACTCTTATTCTTTTCCATACCACTCTCACGTTAAATTTCGGAACAGCCATTTTTATGACTAGACTTGACGAACGACAACACACAGTCAGGTAGGTGCGCTATGCGCACGCGGCACGGAATAAATGGTGCGCATGGCGCACCCTACTCGCCTTTTTATTTTAAAATTAGCACCTTGTCAAACAACCGTAACACCTTTATACGGAACTGTCGATGGGCAATTCAATCCAAAAGGTACTGCCCTGACCGACCACGGATTCTACACCAATTGCCCCCCCCATCAGCCCAATCAGCTGCTTTGCAATAGACAAGCCAACCCCCCCGCCTTCAATGCTGTAGGAACGCTGCGCGAGGCGGCTAAAAGGTTGAAATAAGGTAGCAAGTTCCGCTTCAGGAATGCCCTGCCCTGTATCGGAAATGAGAATCCGTAAACGATCAGGCATAAGCAACTCAGCTAAAGTCACCATTCCCCCTGCACGGTTGTATTTAATCGCGTTGTCAAGCAGCTTGCTCAATACCTCATGGAGGCGGAAGGGATCGGCTAAAACGTTGATGCCTTCAAATCCACTCTCAGCATAATGCAACGTAATGCCATGTTGGCAGGCGAGCGGCTCGATCAGCTCACAACACTCGTTCATCACACGATGAACATCAACAGGTTCAATATGCAGTTCAACTTGGCGGGCATCTAGTTCAGATAAATTCAATAACTCTTTGATAATACGGTGCAAATGCCAGCCAGAATGAATAATCATGCTCAAGCTTTCGCGATGCGAACCCATGGTTTCATCCTCAGGACTCATTTCCATCACTTGCGCAAAACCAATCACCGCATTAAGCGGCGTGAGCAATTCGTGACCCACGCGTGCTAGAAATTCACTTTTCGCCTTACTGGCCGCCTCCGCCTGCTCCTTGGCGGCATTGAGCTCTGCCTCAACCCGTTTGTGTTCAGTCATATCACGGATAATCCCGATCGCATGCCAATGATCGTTCACTTGCACCGCTGAAATAGACAGTTCAATGGGCAATTCCTGACCATCTTTGCGTTGTGCGAGCATCTCGGTAATCTTGCCGACGACAGCCCCTTCTCCACTTTCATGAAAGTGAGAAAGACCGTGTTCGGCATCGGCAAGCAAACGGCGCGGCACCACAAGCTGATGCAGCCGTTGCCCTAGCACCTCTTCACGACGATACTGAAACATTTTTTGTGCCGCAGGATTCCATTCCGTAATCTGACTATGTTCATCCAAGACGACAATCGCATCTCTCGATGCGGCGGTAAGTAGTGCTTGTATCATTTTATCCTCAACAACTCCAACATGCCGCCAACAACCCACACCCTGATTAGGTTAAGACTGACGCTTTGTTCATTAAAAAGGAGAGCGACCTCATTGATCAACTCAAGACATCACGCGCAAGGCAGGGTCATTCAACAAGGCGGCTAAATTTAATAAGGTGACACGTCCTTCATGAATACCGAGTACATATTCCATATTTGTCACGCCATCTGAACCCAAAGGGGGGGCTAATTCGGCACCTTGATAAGCTTCATTACCATCCACATCATCCACTAACAGCCCCATGCGCATCCCCGCATGTTTCACCACAATAATGCGAGACTCATTCGACTGAGCGAGCGCGGGCATCCGAAAGAATTGTTTCAGGTCAAGTATGGTCAACAATTCGCCACGGTGATTGACCACGCCCGCCACAAATGCGGGGGTACACGGTACGCGGGCAAGATTGCCCACATAACGCAAGCCTTCCAAGTAAAGGTAAGGAATGCCGTACAGTTCCACCGCCCCCAGACGAAAACGCAAATACTGACTACGTTGTTCATACTGTTGTTGGCTAGCGGGTTTGGCAATCGCGAGTGCGCGCTCCGCGAGTACTTGGCAGGTTTCCCTATCTTTGGGCATTAACGTCGCCGCAGATGGACGGGCTTTAACGTTCACTTTATCAGGAAAGTTGAACGACATTTCAGCAGGGCGCGGCAAACTCGGTGTAGGGATGCTATTCACAGGCGGCGTAAAGGGTGGCGTGACAGGCGGCGTGAATGCGGGGGGGATTTCACGCTGCGCCTCTAACACTGCCGCCTTTTCCACTCGCACCACGGGGGAGACCACTTCGGCGGGTTTATCGGGAGATGACGCGACCTCGGCGAAAGAAAGTGCCTGCTCAAAATCAGGTTTACTCAGGGTAATGTCCCCCAATGAAGGGGCTTGATGTTGTTTTGCTTTACGTTTCGCCATTTTATTTTTCCATTTCCACTCTTACACCCAGCTGTTGTTTAATTTCAGACACCAGCGCAGCAAACTCCTTTTTTGCCTGACGGTCTGACCACTCCGCCACGGATAGCCCTCGCGCCAGTGCCTCAGAATAAGCGACACGGTAGCCCAATTTGCTCTGGAAAGCCGACAACCCCAATTGCTTTTCAGCTGCGTCCCCAAGCTCATGCGCCGCACGCGTCTGCTGACGAAAACGATTCCAGACAATATGGGCATTGATGTCTAAACGACGTTCACGCGCCTCATGGATGATTTTCACCAAATCGGCCGTCGCCCAAATTTCAGCGACGCTCGCCCCTAGGGGAATCAAACATAGCTGGCTCATTGCCATAATGGCGCGGGTCACTTCTGCCAAACGGGGCGGGCCATCTATCACCACATAATCATTAACCGCGACTAACTCTCGAACCTTACTCACCAGCGCACGAAAATCTGCCACACTCACCACGGTCAATGCGCCCAAACGCCCGTCCCGTTTACGCAATGCCCCCCAAGAGGCACTGGTGCCTTGCGGCACATCTGCATCAATCAATGCGGTACGACCAGACTGTGCCAATGCAACGGCGAGACTCGTCGCCAGCGTGGATCGCCCCACGCCGCCTTTTACCTGAACGATACCGATAATGCTTCCCACTCACTTCTCCATTGGCAAGAAAACGCAACTTAACCGATATCCGACCTACCTTGAGCTTGCACTCTTAGTACCCCGTAACATCTCCATTTCATTTTCAAGCACTTGCGCAAAACGACCGTAAGTCATCCCAGCAGCATTGTGCAATTTGTATTCTGGATCCCCTTTTTTTGCCAACCTAAACGCATTTTCTAGGCTTTTGAATGCCCCCGACAAATCCTTGGCGCGCACACGCAACATCCCCAACTCATAATGGGCTTCCAGAAAAGCATGATCCAAGTATAAGGTCTTGCGAAAGGCTTCAGCGGCTTCGGGCAGTCGGTCTAACTCGGCAAGAATCAAACCCATGAGGAAATAAGTACTCTTATTGACCGTATCGAGTTGCAAGCTGCTCTCACAAGCCTCAAGTGCTAACGCAAGATTGCCCGTATTCGCGAGCACTTTGGCTTTAATTTGCCAAAGATTGCTGCTGGCTTTGCCATGCTGCAAGGCGACATCCACTTGCACCAATGCCTCATGCCAATCGGCAGCGTTCAATAATCGGACAATATTGAGCATCTCATCATCCAACATATCTTTGCATTCGACCGCAATCGGTTTAAACCGCTTCTCTGGTAAGGATACGCGAGGTGGCGCGGGTTTAAGGGGCATCTTTTCGCGCGCGTAAAATTTTTCCAACGGCAGCGCGACAGGGGGGAATTGATAAATAGGCAAGGGGAGACTGAATTCATCCACTTTACGGAAGTATCCTGCCCGCTCGTTTTGCACCAACTCAAGATCGACTTGTTGACCATAAATAGGGTCAGAAGCACCCAGCATCAACACGCCTCGCGCGACCAGACAATGGGCATATTGCGCCATGCTGCGCTTGACCGCTTGCTGATCCAGATAAATAAACACATTGCGACACAAAATCAAATCCAGCGCGTTCGTTTCACTCAAGATAGAAGGATAAACATCTACGGTCAGATTAAGATAGCCAAAGCGCACCATGCGCTTAATCTCAGGCTGGATTTCATATTCTGCCCCCACACGGGTAAACCAGCGTTCAAGCAGTGGGGTGGGGGTGGCGCGAAAAGACCACTCCGAATAACGTCCGCAAATCGCCTTAGCGACCACCTCGCTATTGATGTCCGTACCGATCAAATGAATGTGCCACTGGTCGATGTCTGGAATCAGCTCTCGCAACAGAATCGCAACGGTGTAAATTTCCTGCCCTTGTGAACACCCTGCACTCCAGATCCGCAAAGATCGATTCCCGCTCGCCCGCTTGGCAGCGATCATCTCTGGCAGTAACTGATACCGCAGCAAGTCTGTTTGATCGCTGTCACGAAAGAAATAACTTTCACCCACGGTCACGCCTGCAATCAGATACTCAAGTGACGGTGTCAAGCTAAAGGATTGTTGCAGCGCAAGCAAATACTGCTCAGCATCGCGATACGCAAAGCGTTCACAACCTCGGCTCACCGTGTCGCGCAAATTGGTCAATTGATGACATTGCAAGACTATGCCCGTCCGCTCCAAAATCAACTGGCAAAATGCCAATTCGCAGGCAGCATCCAGCATCACAACAACATGCTGCTGATGCCGCGTGCGTGCGGTAGAAGGCGTTAATACTGGGTTGGTGTGCATATTATGATTCGCCCGTCATCCTTTTGGGATACAGTTCAGACTGAGTCAACCATGCCACATCCAACATCAGCACTAAACCTAAATCAGTATGCGCCGTGGCAGAAAACGCACTGCCATAACGACCAAATTCATCCGTGAGTTGCCGCTCTTGGTCGTGCAAAGTTCGAATCCCAACGATGTCTTGCACTATCACCCCGATACGATGTCCGCCCTGTACACACACCATAATCGGGCTATCTAGCGTATAAGGGGATGGCTCCAACCCTAAGCGCATGGCAAGATCAATCACGGGCAAACTGTTCCCCGCAAAATTCATAATCCCCACGACATAGTCCATACAGCTTGGCATGGGCTGGATTGCCACCAGCGAAAGGGTGCGCTCAATGTGACTTAAACTGATGCAGGTCAACACCCCCCCGACGCGGCAGACCAAAATTTGGTAAGGATGACGAGAAGTCTGTGTTACAGAGTTTGCTACGCTATCAGCATTCATCAGATTATTCCTTTACACCGCATTCCACAGCACGCCTAGACTGCCCCGCTGTTTGCACATTGAGACGAGCATCCAGCGGGTAAGACACCTCTGGTAAGTTTAGCTTTTCTGGGTGATCTTGTAAGAGGTTCAAAAACACCTCCATCAATTTCGGATCCCAAAAACCATCTGCCGTTTCTTGCTTCATGACTTCGATCACTTTTTCAGTCGAAAAAGCGGGTTTGTGAGGACGCTCGCTAGATAAGGCATCAAAAATATCAACGATCTGAAATACGCGCACCACCAGTGGAATTTCTTCCCCCTTCAACCCGTCAGGATAGCCAGAACCATTCCATTTTTCATGATGACAGCGTGCAATATCAGCCGTGCGCTGCATGGTACGCAATGGACTACATAAAGCTTCCCCAATCACCGTATGCTGCTTCATGATCTGCCATTCTTCTGCATCCAGCTTACCCTTTTTAAACAGGATGGCATCGGGTATGCCCAGCTTGCCGATGTCATGTAACACGCTGCCTTGACGCAGGGCTTCAAGGTCGTCGTGTCCCAATCCCAACGCTTTGCCGAACGCCACCCCTGCGTGTGCCAAGCGGTCGCAATGATCACCTACATTGTTACCGCGCGCCTCAACCATCCGCCCCATGGACAGTAACGCCATCTCCGCGTCAATCACCCGATCCGTGAGCAATTTACGTTGTATCTCGGTCTTCACCCTGGTTAACAATTCGACACTATTGAAAGGCTTGGTAATATAGCCATCCGCACCCGCTGCCATTCCTTTTGCAACATCATCAGGGGACCCCATAGAAGTCAGCATAATCACAGGCAAGGATGTCAAGCCCAGTTCCTGACGGATACGACGGCACGTTTCAAACCCATCTATCCCAGGCATCATCACATCAAGCAATACAATGTCAATTTCTTCTTTGCGCAACACATCCAGTGCCTGCGTACCATCACTTGCCTCAACAAGACGAAATTCGGAAGGTCTGAGTACATATCCTAGTAATTTGCGGTTCGTGACCATATCGTCCACGACAAGAACTTTGGGGAGTGCGGAGCCAGAAGCTCTCTCCCTTTGCATATCTAGTACCATTTTCAACCTTCCGCTCCACCTGATAATCAACAGGCACGGATTCTATGCTAATTCACCCCCAAAAAAAACCTAATTTCATCACGTTAATCGCCCCGCAAGCATAACGCGTCCTCACGATAGGCTCGGCACACAAGCACTAATACTCCAAATGTAAGCGCACCGCATACACATTGATAGGCCCGCGATCTGCGTTATAAGCTGGGTTTTGAATATGTTGATAATCAGTCGTCAACCAAGCTCCACGGCATAAATTAAAGCTGTAATAGCCTTCGACGATGGTTTCGGGTTGATAACGCAAGCCTTTATCACCAATAAAGAAGGAAATGCCACCTGCCTCAAGAAATTGCCGACGTTCTGAAGAAAGGGTGTTGCGCATCAAGGCGATACCAGCACCATCTTGACTGCGCCCCCAAACGTTGCCTTTGAGGGTGAACCCTGTCGCCAACGAGCCATCAACTTCCGTAAATGCCAAGGTTTCGGTTCGTCCATCTGCTTGCATGGCACGCAAGAAATAGCCGACTCCTTCAGTCATTTCTTGTTCTACGTTGATACCTAGACCGTATTTGATTTTTTCTGTGCCACGCACCGCCAACAGCGCGTCTGGACCTGTGTATTGCGCTGGATGCGACTTTAACCAGCTGAGTGCATCATTAAAACTCGCCATTTTGGCGCGATTACGCCATCCTAACATCCTGATTTTCCCCGCATGACCTTGCCATTGATGTGCGTGTTCAACTTCAATTTGGTCGCCATAGTGATTGCCCAAGGCATAATCGGTGGGCAATCCATTCGGGTCTTTAGGACCTGTCATCCGCCCAAAACGCAATACCCAATCCTGTTGATACCATTCGGCGGCGAAACCCCATCCGAAGCCGCGTGCATCTGCGGCATAATCATAGGAGGAATAAGTCCATCCTCCCCAGTTCATATACTGGGTATGAGGGTCTTTGGCGTAGAGATTAGGATCGAACACATCAAGGGTCGAAAAATTGCCCACCGTTAAGACGAAACGATTGCTATCAACCATGCCTGCCAGTTGATTTTGGTTGGATTCTACTTGCAGGGAGTCGCCCCCTTGATTCCAAGTTTGACGCAAAAATAGGCGTTGGCGATACAGTGTGGGATTCGTACCTGCGGCACGCGTAATTTCACCATTGGTAAAGCCACCCAGTCCCACTAAGTTGGTCGAGAATGGCACACCTTGGGAAATTTCTGGATTGAAATATATTTCCCCATTATCCCAAGGACGAAATCCAAAATAACCCGTCGTAGTGAAGGTGTACATCTTCTCAGCACCAGAGATAATGCTGTTGGAACCAGAATAGGCGGCCGCATAAGCAGGATGCTTTTGCCAGTTATAGGTTAGTTGTAGTCGCGAGGTATTTTCTTCTATCAGCGGTGCGGTATCCGCTTGACAACTAAACGAAAAAGATAAGCCCAGCAACAGTATGGACAGGCGCGCGACGGGGAAGCCTCCTCCACGAGAGGCGGCAGATTGCAGTTTCATGATTGACATCCTTTAGTTATTGTTCTTAATTTTTAGCTTCTTGGCCAAAGAAATATAAAATACAGGCCACTAGGTTTATTGTTTTAAATTATACCATCACGATTTAAAACAACAGCCTAGATTCTTACAGCTCAAAAATAGGTCAATCAACCCTTCCTGAGCAACATCGTTCACGCGCGGTTTGATGGGGTGCGAACAGATGCTTAAAACCGATTGCAATTACTGCTGCTCGTACCCTCTGCGCGCTTCATCCGCAAACTTAGGGAATAGCATAGGCAATAGCAATAAAGTGAATATCGTACCTGACACAATCCCACCCACAATCACTACGGCAAACGGGCGTTGTGTTTCAGACCCTGCACCATGGGATAGTGCGGCGGGCAGCAACCCTAAACCCGCCATCAAGGCCGTCATTAAGATGGCACGCAAACGCGTCACAGCACCATCGAATACTGCCTCTATCACAGATTTGCCTTTCATAATCTCAAGCATAAACTCCTCGACCATGATGACCCCGTTTTGCACAGAAATACCTGCCACCGCGATAAAGCCTACCGCAGCGGAAACCGACATATGCAATCCTGCTAAGCCCAAGCCCGCAAAACCACCAATAAAGGTAAACGGCACCATCAGTAATACCAATGCGGCTTTACTCATGGAGCGGAACGCCCAGAATAACAGCACAAAAATCATCATGACCGAAATGGGGACAATGAACTTCAAGCGCGCGACGGCACGCTGCTGATTCTCAAACTGACCGCCCCATTTCATCTCATAACCAGGCGGCAATTTTACTTTCTCACTCACCTTTTCCATCGCTTCTTCCACGAAACTACCTTGGTCTCGCCCAACCAAGTTGGCTTTGACCGCCACTAAACGCCCGCCATTTTCCCGACTAATCCGCCCCGCCCCTTGTTTGACCTGAATATCGGCAATAGAGCCTAGGGGAATGGTCGGGTTCGTATCAGCAGAAGCATTGGTAGCATTTGAGTGATACGTTGCATCATGCGCAGGTTGCGTTAGACGCGGCAAATTGATCGGCAAATCGGCAACATCATCCACCGCATCCCGAAACCCCCCACTCAGCCGTAAGGTGACATCGAAACGCCTATCGCCCTCGAAAAACACATTCACCCCATCACCTGCTAAAGCCGTTTGAATCGTACTATTCACATCCGTCACATTGAGACCATAACGTGCCATTTGCTCACGATTCAAAACGATATTTAGCTCGGTTTGCCCCCCAATTTTAATCGCAGCGACATCGGTAGCACCCCGTATGCTGCGCAACACATCCGCCACCTGCTCACTTTTATCTTCCAGAATTTCCAATTCTGGACCATAAATTTTGACCGCAATTTCCCCTTTCACCCCAGACAAGGCTTCTTCCAAATTATCCTGAATCACCTGTGAAAAGTTGGTCGGCACACCAGGCATTTTGTGTATCTCAGCTTCCATGGCGGCAATTAAACTTTCCTTGTCATGAAACTGCGGTCGCCATTTACTTTTCGGATGCAAATCTGCCATGACTTCCAAATTATTAAAACTCTTAGGATCGGTTCCATCATCGGGTCGCCCCACTTGGGTCACCACATTATTGATTTCAGGATAGGAAGTTAAAATGGCACGAACGCGTTGCTCCACCTCTTTGGTTTTTTCCAACGCCGTCGCAGGCGGCAATGTGATGGTCAGCCAAATATTACCTTCATCTAGCTTAGGCAAGAATTCACTGCCCAAGCGAGGGGCTAAGAGCAAGGTGATGGCTAACAATGCCACCGAACAACTCAATACCCAGGTACGGCGGTCTTGCGACCACATTAACAAGCGCAGATAACTCACTTGTAATGAGTGCATCCAATCGCTATGTTTTTCAGCCAGATCACCATTTTTGATTGCATAACTGAGCAGCACAGGCACGAGGGTCAACGTCAACAACACCGCCCCTAACAAGGCAAAAGTCAGGGTAAATGCCATGGGTGAGAATATTTTACCTTCCACACGTTGGAAGGTAAAAATAGGCATAAATGCCAAAATAATAATCGCCTTAGAAAACAGAATAGGCTTACCCAATTCAATCGCGGTCTTTTTCAGCGCGTGTATGCGCCAAGGATAATACTGCTGCTGAGGGAACCGTTCTGGGTTGGCGGTTGCTAATCTCACCATCAGGGCTTCAACCAGCACCACGGCACTGTCGATAATAATCCCGAAATCCACCCCGCCCAATGAAATCAGATTGGCCGAAACCCCGCGTGCATCCATTAAAATAAAGGCGAACAATAATGACAGCGGAATCACCGTCGCGACGGCCAAAGCGGCTTGCCAACTGCGCAGGAAGACGATCAGAATCGCCACCACGAGCAAAGCACCGACTAACAGATTTTCTTCTACGGTATGTACGGTGTGTTCGACTAATACCGTGCGGTCGTAGTAGGGTACTAGATGCACCCCTTCAGGCAATTTGTGTTCATCAAGATCCTCAATTTTCTTTTTGAGGTCGGCGACAACCTTAGAGGCATTTTGCCCTTTGGTCATCTGCACAATGCCTTGCACCACATTACCCCGTTCATTAAACGCCACCATCCCCGACAAGGGACGGGGACCTATCGCCACATCGGCGACATCTCGAACCAAAATGCCACGCCCTTGGCGCGTGTCAATCACCACACGACCAATATCGTCCAAAGTTTGGAACAGTCCAATACCCCGAATCACGAGTGCCTCGTCGCCGCGTCGCATCACCCCGCCACCGCTATTCGCACTGTTTGCTGCCAAGACTTTGGCGACTTGATCTATCGTCACGTTAAACTTACGCAACAAATAAGGTTTAATCCGAACTTGATATTCTTTGACTTCCCCGCCAAAACCAATCACATCCGCAATCCCAGGTACCGTACGCAAGGCGGGACGGATCACCCAATCTTGTAGCGCACGCACATCGCGCGCGGGCATGGTGACGGGGGCTTCAATCACATAACGAAAGACCTCGCCCACCGCATTGGTCAAGGGCGCGATGCTGGCACTAATACCAGGCGGAAGGTTCACATTCTGCAACTTCTCTAACGTTTGCTGGCGTGCGAAGTAGTCATCCGTCCCATCTAGGAACGTCAAGGTCACGACGGACAAGCCCATGATAGAAATAGAGCGCAATTGTGTCATTCTGGAGACACCGCTCATTTCTCGCTCAATCGGCAAGGTAATCGCCCGCTCCACTTCTTCAGGTGCCAGACCAAGTGCTTGTGTGACCACCTGCACTTGCACGTCTTGCACATCGGGTGATGCCTCAATCGGCAAATTAGTCCAAGCAATCGCACCCGCTAATACGAGTGCTGCTGTTGCGATCAGAACAAAAACGCGCTGTTGCAGCGCAAAGGTAATCAGTTTTTCTAGCATATTAAATATCGCCAGACAGTTCGGAGTTCAACAACAATGCACCCGTCGTCACCACCCGTTCGTTGATACGCAATCCTGTTTTCACGAAACTGTATTCTCGCCCCTGAATACTGAGATCAACTCGGCGACGTTGAAAAACGCCAGGGGACAATTCCACAAATAAATAACTAGACACCCCTTGGGTGAAAATCGCGGAATTCGGGACTCTGGGCAATTCGGAAGGTCGCTCTGAAATAGGGGATACGCGCGCAAACATTTCAGCTTTTAATTTATGGGTTTTGTTGTTATCCAACTCACAACGTACTTGTACACGACGCGTCTGGGGATCCAATACATCCGCAATCACGGTAACCGTACTATCAAAAAACTCATTAGGATAAGCATCCACTTCGACCCGCATGGTCTGCCCCATTCTAACCTTTTCAAGATACTGTTCAGGCAAATCCACTAACACCCACAAATACTGCGGATTAGTCACCACAAACACGGGATGTGCCGCGTCAGGACGCACCTCACTCCCCGCATTCACTTGGCGTTCACTTACCACCCCAGCAATGGGCGAACGCAAAATAAACTGGCGATCTGTGCCGTTAAGCGCGATATTTTGCAAACGTGCTTTGGCACGCATTGACTCAGCCTCGGCTTGCTGAAGGGCGGAACTGGCGGCTTCAAGATCACGCTGCGCAATCGCTTGGCTTTCAATCAATTGCTTAGCGCGCTCGAAAGTCTGTTTTCTATAAACCAAATCCGCTTCCGCTTTAGCCAGTTCAGCCTCTGCGGTGGCGAATTCGGGGGAGTCAATTTGCAATAGCGGATCGCCCGCTTTAACGACATTCCCCACCTCAGCAATAATTTTGGTCACACGCCCTGCTAGGGGCGAGAATATCCGTGCGGTGTGATTGTCATCGTAATCTAGGCGCGCATTCAACGAGTCAATGGCAGGCTCAGGAAAGGCTTCCGCCACTTGTACCTTCAGAAAAGCCAACTGGGGTGCCGTATAGGGATAAGTGATGGTGTCGGACTTCGCTGCTTTAACAGGTTCCACCGTGATAGGCGGAGGCGCAGTGAGTGTCGTATAGGCTTTCCAGCCCAAAAAACCGCCCACGATCAATAAAGGCACGGCAACTAACCAACTCTTCTTTGTTGTTATTTTAATCATTGAATTGACTCTCCAGAAACAGGTACAGATACGACATTTGAAACAGCAGGAGACAGCGCAGGTGCAGCCCCCTTATCCTCTTTAGAACGATTCCACCATCCCCCTCCCAGTGCTTGATACAAGGCTGCCGTATCGCCTAAGCGATTGGTTTGCGCTTGAATCAGATTGATTTCAGACAACTGATAACTTTGCTCCGCCGCAAGCTGCGTTTGATAATTCACATGACCCAGTTGATGCTGCTGACGTGTTAACAACAACACATGCTGCGCGGCTTGGGTAGTCTTGACCGCCGCTTGCAGCGCATGGGCATCGGACTGAATCGTGTGTAGCGTATCAGCAACATCTTGCAGGGCAATCATCACCGTACCACGATACTGCGCATCTGCTTGGACCACCGCTTGTTGTGCCGCACGAGACTTCGCTTTTAACGTCCCGCCATCAAAAATCGTCGCCGCCACATTGGCGGCCAAGTTAAAAAATCCCCCGCCATACCTAAACATCCAGTCTGGCGTGGTTGCCATACCGCCAACACCCGCCATCAAGGCGAATTGTGGAAAACGATTCGCAACCGCCACCCCCGCTTGTGCACTGGCAACATGCAGCCGTGCTTCCGCTGCACGCACATCGGGACGCTGCTCAACCAGCCGAGAGGGCAAGGTCAAGGGGAGTTCTTCGGGCAAATGCAAATCAGCTAACTCAAACGTTTCCTTTAGCTCCGTATTCGGTGTCTCTCCTGCCAAAGTACGCAACAAATTGCGTGTTTGCGCGAGCTGCCTTTTTAACGGGATCAATGCTTGCTCAGCAAATGCCAAGGCGGATTCTTGCAATGCCACTTCCATCCCTGACACATAACCTAATTTCAATTGGGTGTTCAGTATCTTCAACGATTCCTGATTGACCTGTACCACTTTCTCCATGGTTGCCAACTGCGCACGCAATGAAGCTTCTTGCAGTGCCGCCGCCACTACATTACTGGCGAGACTCAAGTAAGCGGCTTCTAGTTGCAGCTGCTGCACTTCTAATTGCGCCTCGGCAGATTCCATCATGCGCCGATTTAAACCGAACACATCAGGCACATACCCCACCGTTAACTGAGCCACATGAAAGCTGTAATAAGTAGGCGCGTTGAATATCGGCCCCGCAGGATTAGAATAGGCTTGGATGTTTCGACCATTAGCCTGCATCCCAGGCGCACTAGATCCCATATTACCCGCAATCATATTGCGAGAAGGATTGTAACTCGCACCTACCGTGGGATAAAAGAAACCTTGTTGCGCATTGGCATATTCTTGCGATTGAAGCAGAGCCGCTTCTGCGGATTCAATGCTAGGGTTGTTTTTTAAGGCGCGTTGAATCAAGGCATTCAACGGGGGAGAGCGAAACAACGTCCACCAATCATGGGGAATATCTACCGTCGCATTAAAATACTGCGACTCACCCAACAGACCAGACGCAGTTGCCGTCTTGACGGGGGGGGCTGTGACAGCATAAGCATCCGCTTTGGGCGCATCAGGTCGCTTAAAGTCCGTCCCAACGGCACAACCCGTCAACGAAATCAACACGATCCAAGCAGAAGAGGACAACCCAAAAGATTTTATTTGAACAATAGCCACTTAATTATGTAGTCCCAACATTTTAATCAAAATACAAATCTACACTAGAAATAATGACTAACCATTAGCCAATATCCTGCCTAGTCACGGCTCACAGCAAATGGGGTATTGTAACCGCATCACGCCACAAGCACAAACCCAATTCAACCTACTTGGCAATTCTTAATTCAAAAAAACGACTGATCTATTCTACTTTTTGACGAAAAATCAATACGCTATTGACATGAAAGCATCAGTGGTTGCGCCAATTCTATACACGATACCTAGTTAAAACACAAGCCACTTCATGCGCTACAGGAGGAAAATCGCCCCCATTCAGCGCGTCATTTTTAAATTGAGCCTTGCTGCAAGGTATTGCACCACATCGTCCAAAAAATCTCGCTAGTCAAAAATAACGTTTCACTGCAAAATAGGCAGCCAACGGATGTAATACTTTATTTAATGCAGAACCACTTAAACGATCACGATGCGAATACTCCTAATTGAAGACGACCCTGTTTTAGCCGATGGCTTAATTCGTATTTTAGGGCAATCAAAGCACGCCATTACACACGAAGACAATGGCTTACGCGCGGACGAACGCTTGACCACACAAGAATACGACCTTGTCATTTTGGATATGGGACTCCCTGGCTTAGATGGCGCAGAAATTTTACGTCGCTTGCGTTACCGCAACAATAAAACCCCTGTGTTAATTCTAACCGCACACGACAAAGTCAGTGACCGAGTGCAAGGTTTAGACTTAGGGGCAGATGACTACATGACCAAGCCATTTGACTTGCCCGAACTCGAAGCACGTATTCGCGCCTTACTCAGGCGAGGACAATCCGCCAGCGGAGCTGAATTACGCGTAGGCAACTTATCTCTGGACACCATAGGTCATCGCGCCAGCCTGCTTGGCATCAAATTAGAACTCTCTGCGCGGGAAATTAGTGTATTGGAAGTTTTGATGCTGCGTGCAGGACGGATTGTAAGTAAAGAGCAATTAAGCCAACAACTTTCAATCCTAGGCGAGGAAATTAGCAACAATGCCATCGAAGTATATGTACATCGTTTACGTAAAAAACTCGAAATAGGTCAAATTGATATTCGCACTTTACGCGGCTTGGGCTACTTGCTCGAAAAAACAGAAACCACATGACGCGCCCTGCCTTAACGCTCCGCCGTCAACTGCTGTTGTGGCTCACTGTTCCGCTTTCTGCATTATGGCTAATTAGTAGCACGATTGATTATAACGTTGCGCTGGAGGCCGCTAATCATGCTTACGATCAAAGCCTATTGAGTAAATTGATGGGTTTAGTTAAGCAAGTTGTGGTCGAGAAAGGGCAACTTGTGGTCAAACTCCCGCCTGAAGCCGTGGCAATTTTGAGGTCTTCAGATCAAGATAAAATTTATTTTCAAGTAAAGGATGAGTCTAATCATTTTATTTTTGGCTATGTTGATCTCCCTGCACCGACGCATGCCATCACGCAAAGTGAGCCGTTTTATCGTGACGAAACTTATCGGGAAGGAAATATTCGGATCATTTCGCTCAAAACCCAAATTGAGGGTCGCAACGTGCTGATACAACTTGCGCGTACCACCAATAAGCGGGAGGAAACCATCGCCGAAATGTTAGTGAGTATGGTCATTCCACAAATTGTGCTGGTTTTAATGGCAATACTCTCAGTATGGTACGCCATTGGACGAGGCTTAAGCCCCTTGCTACAAATTCGCGATGAAATTACGCACCGCTCACATTTAGATCTCAGTCCCGTATCTCAAACCAATGTCCCACTGGAAATCCAGCCGCTGATTCAAGGATTTAATGAACTCCTCACCCGATTAGAGGGAGTATTGAATGCTCAGCAACGTTTTGTTGCCGATGCCGCACACCAATTACGCACCCCACTCGCGGGTCTCAAGGCACAAACTGAGTTGGCATTACGCTTAGAAAATCCAGCAGAAATTCACCATTCCTTACAACAAATACACACTGCCGCCAAACAAGCGAATCATTTGATCCAACAATTATTGGTGCTCGCCAGAGCCGAGCCCGATGCGCAACAAGATAACCTAATGAAAGCATTTGATTTGGTTGAGCTTGCCAAAAAAATCACGATAACTTGGATTCCTCGCGCACGCCACAAACACATAGACCTCGGCTTTGAAGGTGAAGAAACCTGCGCCACGATTTACGGCAACCCAACACTCATCGGTGAACTCCTCAATAATCTCATTGACAATGCACTGCGCTACACGCCTGCTCATGGCATCGTCACGGTACGCGTGATTTCGCAGCTCACGTCAATAAACCTAGAAGTAGAAGACAATGGCATAGGCATTCCTCTTGAAGCGCGCGAACACGTATTTGATCGCTTTTATCGCATATTAGGCAGCAATCAAGAAGGCTGCGGACTCGGACTCGCAATCGTTCGTGAAATTGCCCAAAGACACGACACCAACGTACAACTGCTTTCTGGTGAAAACAACACGGGCACCCTGATGCGCGTGTCTTTCCCCCGACAGACAGATAATAAATAGTTGTGTAGCGATAGTTGGGGCGTTAGTCGTTAGTTGGTGGTTGGTGGTTGGTGGGCATAAATCAGTACGCATCCAACTGAGTTTACACACAAAAATTAGCGTACTGCGCTTTCCCCTTCCCTACCCCCGATGCGATTGCGCCCAATAGGCGGGCGTTTGCATTTCGACCAATCGGCTGGCAGTGCGCCTAAATTCACCCGACATCTCAATGTAGAGCTGGTCGGGATTGCACGCAGCAGTGGCAATGAATTTAACGTGACAATCGTAAAGCACATCCACTAACCACGTGAAACGGCGGGCTTCGGCGGCTTGTTCAACAGTCATTTGAGGAATATGCGACAGGAATACGATAGCGAATTGCTCGGCAATGGCGAGGTAGTCATTTTGTCCATGGGCGCGACCACATAGCTCTTGAAAATCAAACCACGCCACCTGTTCAGTTTGCTTTATCACAGGAATAGCGCGATCCAATACCGTGCCAGACTGCGTGAGCGCACCTTGGGTCAGCTCAGCAAACAACGCCTCCATACGCTGCGCACTGGCGGCATCGTCTGGCACCATAAACAGCGGCGCGTGCAAGCCAGCGCGCAGCCGATAATCATTGCCATTATCGACATTCAACACCGTGAGTTCGCGATTCAGCAGGTCTATCGTGGGCAAAAAATGTTGCCGCTGCAAGCCATTGGGATACAGGCCGTCGGGTGGGTAATTGGAGGTGGTCATCAACACCACGCCTTGCTCAAACAACGCGGCAATCAATCGCCCCAAAATCATCGCATCGGCAATGTTATCGACATGCAGCTCATCTAAACACAGCAAGCGCGTGGCATGGGCAATCTGTTTAGCCAATGCCAATAACGGGTCTTTTTCATGCGACAGGTGCTGCATTTCGTGATGCACTTCCGCCATAAAATGATGAAAATGCACCCGCCGCTTACGCCGATACGGCACGCAAGCATAAAACGCATCCATCAAAAAAGTCTTGCCCCGCCCTACCCCGCCCCAGATATACATCCCTTGCGGCACGTCGGGACTCAACAAACTGCGCCCCAAGAAGTGATTGCGTTTAGATTTAAACACCACCAATTCCGACCACAGCGCGTCTAACTCTTCAATGGCGGCGGCTTGTGCGGCATCATAAACAAAATCGTCGCGCTGACTCATGGCGTGATACCACGTTTTGGGGCGCAACTCGCCCATATCGGCAGGAAAAGCGTGAGACATCATCAATAAGCAACACCCGAAAGCAATGCCGCGCATAGTGCAAGCAGATGCGGCTGGGGTCAATGCGATTTTCAATGAAGCACACGCAAAGCCCACTATAATCACGCCTTTCCCAGCCCTTTGACTGAATATCAGCAAGCGGGGGGAATAGAGGCTCTCAAAAAAATCCACCAATATCCCGCCCGAAGTGATTTGGACGCGCATAAAGAACTGTTATCCGCCCACTTTCGCGCCCATCCTCCTGCGACCAGCAAAGAAGCGGCGGCGATGGTGGAAGAGCTGACGGGACTCAAACGCAGTCCCAATAGGGTGCGTATTTTTATGAAAAAAATCGGCATGAACATCCGCCGCGTCGGCGCGATTCCCGCCAAGGTGGATGTGGCGGCGCAGGAAAAATTTTTGGCGGAAGAGCTTGAACCCCGCATCCAGCAAGCCCGCGCGGGCAAGCGCGCCCTTTTTTTGTCGATGCCGCGCACTTCGTGTTAGCCCCATTTTTGGGCTACTTATGGTCATTTTCCCGTCTGTTTATCAAAGCCCCCAGCGGTCGCCAACGCTACAATGTTTTGGGCGCGCTGAATGCGTTGACCCTGCAACTGGTCACCGTCACCAATGACACCTACATCAACGCGGCCAGCGTGTGCGAATTGCTGAACAAAATTGCCGACTTGGCTCTCAAAGTCCCCATCACGTTGGTGCTGGACAATGCCAAGTACCAACGCTGTGATTTGGTGCTAACGTGCGCAAAAAAATTAGAGATTGAATTGCTGTTCTTGCCCACCTATTCCCCCAACCTCAATCTAATCGAACGCTTGTGGAAATTCGTCAAGAAAAAAAGCCTGTACGCAAAATACTATGCAAAATTCTCTACCTTTAAATCTGCCATCGACCTCTGCCTCAAAAAACTGGATACCGACTTTAAAGAAGAATTAGCCCAACTGATGACCCTACAGTTTCAAACCTTTAAAAATGTTCAAATTGTGGGGAGGTGAGGTATATCACGCAATTCGTGTACTCATACTTCATACCTTATTGATTTTTAGCTTGTAGGTGCGATTAACGCCGCGTAATCGCACAAACACGGCGATATCCTGTGTATCTGATTGACATCACTCAATTTTTCATCATTTTGTAACAAGAAATTATCTCGCCCATGGCTGCAATAATATTCATGCTGATGCGGCAAAACATGCGTGTGATTCCTGTGCTAATCGCACCTACCACTTTATTCCCCCTTGCGCCATGCCCGCCGTGCCATAAGTCCGCATAAATTCGTCCCCACAGCAGGCTATCCTACGCACTATAATACGACTGGCATAAATCCGTTTTTGGACTGTCGGCGATGAGGCTGACCAGAATATTGTTTCACCGCGCCGCGAGTGGGCGCGATTTTTTATTGTATTGATTATTAAATTAAATTGGTCATTTTTACTCAGGAGAAAACATGTCGAACATCGAATCAACCTTAAACGAAACCCGTGTTTTTAACCCTTCTGCGGAATTTGTGCAGCAGGCAAATGTATCAGGCATGGCGGGTTATCGCGCATTGTGCGATGCGGCGGCGCAGGATTATGAAGGGTACTGGGCGACGTTAGCGCGCGAAACATTGCAATGGAAAAAGCCTTTTACTAAAGTATTGGATGAAAGCAACGCGCCTTTTTACACGTGGTTTGAAGATGGCGAGTTGAATGTTTCTTACAATTGCCTAGACAAGCATCTGGCGACGCAAGCCGAAAAAACCGCGCTTATTTTTGAAGCGGATAACGGTGTCGTCACCAAAATCAATTACCGCGACTTACATGCTCGCGTGTGTCAGTTTGCCAATGGCTTGAAATCACGCGGCATCAAAAAAGGGGATCGCGTCATTGTGTATATGCCAATGAGCATAGAAGCCGTGGTGTGTATGCAGGCTTGTGCGCGCATCGGTGCGATTCATTCGGTGGTATTCGGCGGATTTTCAGCCAAAAGTTTGCATGAACGCATTACCGATGCCAAAGCGTGTGCGGTGATTACGGCGAATACCCAAATGCGAGGTGGGCGGGTGATGCCATTAAAGCCCGCCGTGGATGAGGCATTGGCATTAGGTGGCTGCGAAGGCGTGCATAGCGTGATCGTCTATCAACGCACCGAAACCGAAACCGCGTGGGCAGCCAACAATATCTGGTGGCATGATTTGGTCGCGGGTCAATCGGCGGTGTGTGAGCCTGAATGGGTGGGGGCGGAACATCCGCTGTTTATTCTTTATACGTCGGGTTCGACAGGCACACCCAAAGGCGTACAGCATTCCAGCGGCGGTTATTTGCTGGGCGCGATGTTGTCGATGCAATGGGTATTTGACTACAAAGACAGCGATGTTTTCTGGTGTACGGCTGACGTGGGTTGGATTACAGGACATAGCTATGTGGCTTACGGCCCCTTGGCGATGGGTGCGACCCAAGTGGTATTTGAAGGTGTACCAACTTATCCTGATGCAGGACGTTTCTGGAAAATGATCCAAGATCACAAGGTGACCACGTTCTACACCGCGCCAACGGCAATTCGTTCTTTGATTAAATTAGGCGGCAATTTGCCTGAACAATACGACCTGTCTAGCTTGCGTTTATTGGGTTCGGTGGGCGAGCCGATCAATCCAGAAGCGTGGATGTGGTACTACAACACGGTGGGTCAAGGTCGTTGCCCGATTGTGGACACGTGGTGGCAAACTGAAACAGGTTCGCACATGATCGCCCCCTTGCCTGGTGCGATGCCGATTAAACCTGGTACCTGTACCTTACCCTTGCCTGGGATTATGGCTACCATCGTCAACGAAGCGGGTGATGAAGTGTTCGATCAACATGGCGGATTTTTGGTCATCAAACGTCCTTTCCCTTCCCAAATTCGTACCATCTGGGGCGATCCTGAGCGTTACAAAAAGAGCTATTTCCCCGACGAAATGCGTGGTGCGTACTTAGCAGGCGACTCGGCGCATCGCGACGAAGATGGCTATTTCTGGATTATGGGGCGGATTGACGATGTGTTGAATGTGTCAGGGCATCGCCTAGGCACGATGGAAATTGAATCTGCCTTGGTGGCAAATCCACTGGTGGCAGAAGCGGCTGTAGTCGGAAAACCCCATGAAATCAAAGGGGAGTCTGTGGTCGCTTTTGTGGTATTGAAAGGTGAACGCCCTACGGATGCGGCAAAAGCCAAAGAACTGGCAGAAGCTTTGCGCAATTGGGTGGGCAAGGAAATTGGTCCGATTGCCAAACCTGATGAAATTCGTTTTGGTGAAAACTTACCGAAAACCCGTTCGGGTAAAATCATGCGTCGCTTGCTACGCGCCATTGCCAAAGGCGAGGAAATTACCCAAGACGTATCAACCTTGGAAAATCCTGCGATTTTGGAACAACTGAAGAATCCGATACGATAAGGGGGAAGGGGACGGAAAGCTATTCAAGAAAAAATGGCTAACATCCATTTTGTGTTGAAGGGAAAAGAGGGAAGGGAGAAGGGTAAAACCACCTCTCCTCTCCTAACTCCATTTCAAAAGTTGAGAGTATCGTAGGGTGCGCTGTGCGCACCATGGTGCATGGAATGCACCCTACGTCATGATTGCTGCATTGAAATGGAATAACAAGGGCTGAAAAATGGGTAAACAGGATTACTGCTTGTTCGGTACAACAGCTGAAACCGCTTGAGTGGGTGCCGTGGACGGAGGCGACATGTTTCCGTTCATTCTTTGTTGCCGTGCTTGTTTAAACTGAGCGCGTTCTTCAGGGGTCATTTTTTCCATCCGTTCACGCATTTCCTGACGACGTTTAGCACGATCTTCGTTAGGCATACATTGTTGATGCGCCTTTTTGCCGCCCATCGCTTTACGTTCTTCAGGGGTCATCTTGTCCCACTGCGCCTGCATTTCCTTGCGACGTTCCGCACGTTGTGCTGGGGTCATGCTGTCCCATTCTTTACGCATGGTTTCGTGCATGGCTTTGCGTTCTTCAGGCGACATAGCCTGCATGTCTTGGTGCATTTTTTCGTGCATTGCTTTACGCTCTTCGGGCGACATTTTTTCAAATTGTTCGCGCATTTCTTTACGTTTTGCGGCCCGTTGTTCGGGTGTCATCGCCGCCATTTCTTTGTGCATGGCATCACGTTCCTTCGCCCGTTCCTCTGGGGTCATGGTTTTCATGCGTTCAAAGTGGTTGGCGGTGGTAGTCGCTGCCACCGCAGATTCAGCCGCCATAGCGGGTAAACTGATGCTAAACGCAATGCCTGCCGCCAACAGTATGCTAAGGGTTTTGTTCAAATTTAAAGTCATCATCATCTCCTATGGTCAAAATTTTAAAGCGAGCGCGTAGTATGCACGGAAAAGATAGATATTATCTACTTGGATTCGCAATTATCAGCCATTCTCAATTCAAAAAATAGAGGGGCTTTGTGTCGTAGGACACACACAAATTGCGCGATTTAACCTAAAATCATCGCACTGGTCGGAATTTAACCCGACATTCACGTCAAAAGTCGGGATAAATCCCGACCTACAACGGCATATTAAGCGGATAAATTTTGAATTGAAAATGCTGCTCCCGCTATCACGCACTTCTGCTATTGATGCCCTTGCGGTAGAATGCCACGCCATGAATACACCTATTTCCCTTTCCGTTGTCATCCCTGTTTATAACGAAGAACAAGGTTTGCAAACCTTGTTTAACCGTCTGTATCCCGCGTTAGATAAGCTGGCGATTCCTTATGAGATTGTGTTCGTCAATGATGGCAGCCGCGATAAGTCTGCCGCCATTTTGCGCGAGCAATTCCAGCTGCGCCCTGATGTGACGCGGGTGATTTTGTTTAAGGGCAATTTTGGTCAGCACATGGCGATTATGGCGGGCTTTGAACACACCCGTGGTCAACGCATGGTCACGTTGGATGCTGATTTGCAAAACCCGCCCGAAGAAATTGGCAAATTGCTGGCAAAAATGGACGAAGGCTTTGATTATATTGGCTCAATCCGCAAACAGCGCAATGATAGTTGGTGGCGACATGTCGCGTCCCGCGCCATGAATAATTTTCGTGAACGCATCACCCACATTAAAATCACCGATCAAGGCTGCATGTTGCGCGCTTATGACCGCAGCATTATTGAGGCGATTAACAGTTGCAAAGAGGTTAATACCTTTATTCCCGCGCTGGCTTATACCTTTGCGCGTCGCCCTGCGGAAGTGGTGGTGGAACATGAAGAGCGCGCCGAGGGCGAGTCTAAGTATTCACTGTACAGTTTGATTCGGCTCAATTTTGATTTGATGACGGGGTTTTCCGTCGTGCCGCTACAATGGTTTTCACTCACGGGCATGGTGCTGTCGTTATTTTCAGCACTATTTTTTGTATTCCTCGTCGTGCGCCGCCTTATCATCGGCCCTGAAGCCGAAGGCATGTTTACCTTGTTCGCGCTACTGTTTTTTATGATCGGCATCGCGCTGTTTGGCATCGGCTTATTGGGCGAATATGTCGGACGGATTTACCAGCAAGTGCGCCATAGGCCGCGCTATTTGGTGGAGGCGGTGCTTGAAGCGGACAGCAACATAACTCCTTCCCCCTAGCAGGGGGAAGGCTGGGATGGGGGTTGAAAGTTTGCATTCATTACGACGATTTCAACCCCCACCCTAACCCTCCCCCTGCTAGGGGGAGGGAATGTAGCAAGATAGCTATTGCTGGTGGGAAAGGGGTATTTTTTGAAATTGTATGGGGGTGACAAGATGAGTTCAGCCGTGGTTTTTGCCTATCACAATGTGGGGTATCGTTGTTTGTCGGTGTTGTTGGCGCAGGGGGTCGAGGTCGCGCTGGTGGTCACGCACCGCGACAACCCAAATGAAAATATCTGGTTTGACAGCGTGGCGGCGTTGGCGGAGCTGCATGGCATTCCCACCATCACGCCTGACCATCCCAACACCCCCGAAATCATCGCGCAAATTCGCGCTTTGCAACCTGATTTTTTCTTCTCGTTTTATTACCGCGAAATGTTAAAACGCGAGCTGTTGGAGATTCCGACACGCGGCGCGTTGAATATGCACGGTTCGTTGTTGCCGAAATATCGCGGGCGCGTGCCTGTGAATTGGGCGATTATCCATGGCGAAACCGAAACAGGTGCAACGCTGCATTACATGACCGAAAAGCCCGACAACGGCGACATCGTGGCGCAGCAAGCCGTGCCGATTTTGCCCAATGACACCGCGCATGAGGTGTTTCAAAAAACCACTGTCGCGGCAGAGCTGGCGTTGCATCGCGTGTTGCCCGATTTGCTGGCGGGACGCGCTATTGCGGTGAAACAAGATTTAAGCCTAGGCGGCTATTTTGGCGGACGCAAAGCCGAAGACGGCATCATAGACTGGACGAAATCCGCGACCGAAATCCACAACCTCGTGCGCGCCGTCGCCCCGCCTTACCCAGGGGCAACGACCACTTTGCTGGGCAAACCGCTGCGCATTTTGCAAACCTTGGTGACAAAATGCACCGCCAGTGGCGCAGCCACCGCATTTTATGTCAAAGAAAACAAGGCTTATGCGATTTGTGGGCAAGGTGTATTGCGCATCGTGCGGTTTGAATTAGAGGGGCTGGCCATAAATGCGGACGAATTTGCCGCAAAATACGGCGAGCAACGGTTTCTCCTCGGTATCGCTTTATAAACAAGCAATCTACATCAGCTCTACGGCTTAAACATTTTTAAATTTACATCATTTCTCAAGGAAACAACATGAAAAAAGTTCTGATTCTTGGCGTGAACGGTTTTATCGGTCACCATCTTTCCAACCGCATTTTGAACACCACCGACTGGGAGGTGTATGGCATGGATATGAGCACTGACCGCATCCGCGATTTGATCGGGCATGAGCGTTTTCATTTTTTTGAAGGCGACATCACCATCAACAAGGAATGGGTGGAATATCACGTTAAAAAATGCGATGTGATTTTGCCGCTGGTGGCGATTGCCACGCCTTCAACTTACGTTAAACAACCGCTGCGCGTGTTCGAGCTGGACTTTGAAGCCAACTTGCCCATCGTGCGCGCTGCGGTGAAATACAACAAACATCTGGTGTTCCCCTCGACTTCCGAAGTATATGGCATGTGCCATGACGAGGAATTTGATCCTGCTGAATCTGAACTGATTTGCGGTCCGATCAACAAACCACGTTGGATTTACTCCTGCTCCAAGCAATTGATGGATCGTGTGATTTGGGGCTATGGCATGGAAGGCTTGAACTTCACCCTGTTCCGTCCGTTTAACTGGATCGGCGCGGGCTTGGATTCGATTCACACCGCCAAAGAAGGCAGCTCCCGCGTGGTTACCCAATTTTTGGGGCATATCGTGCGCGGCGAAAATATCAGCCTGGTGGATGGCGGGATGCAAAAACGCGCCTTTACCTATATTGACGACGGTATCAACGCGTTGATGAAAATCATCGAAAACAAAGACGGCATTGCCACAGGCAAAATTTACAACATCGGCAACCCCACCAACAACTACGCGATTCGTGATTTGGCGGACATGATGATGAAGTTGGCGAACGAGTTCCCCGAATACCAAGTATCCGCACAAAAAGTGAAAATTGTCGAAACCACTTCGGCGGCGTACTACGGCAAAGGCTACCAAGACGTGCAAAACCGCGTGCCAAAAATCACCAACACCTGCGAAGAATTAAACTGGCAACCCACCGTGAATATGGCGGATACCCTGCGCAACATTTTTGAAGCCTATCGTGGTCAAGTCGCCGAAGCGCGCAATTTGGTCAACTAAATTCCTCCCCCGTCTCCGCTCCTTCCCCCTAGCAGGGGGAAGGCTGGGATGGGGGTTGAAGCGTTACATCCCTATAGCCGAATTTCTACCCCCACCCTAACCCTCCCCCCTGCAAGGGGGAGAGGATGTGGTCTCCATTATCCCCATGAAACCACTTGCCCTAAAAATTGATGTGGACACCTATCGCGGTACGCGTGAAGGTGTGCCGCGTTTGATGGAAACCTTGCAGCGTCACCAAGCCAATGCGACGTTTTTTTTCACCCTTGGCAATGACAATATGGGACGGGCGATTTTTCGCGTGTTCCGCAAAGGGTATTTGAAAAAAGTCTCGCGCATGTCGGTGGTGGAACATTACGGCATCAAAACCTTGCTGTACGGCACGTTGCTGCCGTCGCCGAATATCGGCAAACGCTGCACCGACATTTTGCGCAGCGTGCGCGACGCGGGCTTTGAAGTCGGCATTCATTGTCACGACCATATTCGTTGGCAAGATCATGTCGTCAAAAAAGATGCCGCTTGGACAAAGCGCGAATTGCAGCGCGCCGTGGATGTTTACACCAAAATTTTTGGCGAAGCCCCGCATTGCCACGCGGCGGCGGGTTGGCAGATGAACCGCCACGCCTTGCGCTTGATGCAACGCTTCGGCTTTGCCTATAGCTCCGATTGTCGCGGCACGGAGCCATTTATCCCAACCTGGCAAGGCGAAATCGTTGCCTGTCCGCAACTGCCTACCACCTTGCCCACCTTAGACGAACTGATTAACCGCGACGGCATCACCTTGGATAATCTTGCTGAATATGTATTGAATTTAACCAAAAATGCGCCACCCAACGGACATGTCTTCACCCTGCACGCCGAGCTAGAAGGCGGCAAATGGATGCCTGTGTTTGAACAATTGCTCACAGGTTGGCGCAAACAAGGTTATGACTTAGTGTCTATGGAACGCTATTTGGCTCATCTTAATCTCGCCGCCCTTCCTCACCACGAAATTGAGATGCGCGAAGTGGAGGGGCGCATCGGTAAATTAGCGGTACAAGCCCCCAAACCACCCGCCTACACCGACCAATCATGAAGACACTCATTACCTCATTGCAACTCCAGCCCCATCCCGAAGGAGGCTGGTATCGGGAGATTTTCCGTTCGCCCATCGTACTCGACACCGCACGAGGCAAACGCGCCGCCCTCACCACGATTTTTTACTTGTTGGGTGCGGGACAAATCAGCCGTTGGCATGTGGTGGAGTCAGATGAGATTTGGCATTTTTACGCAGGCACGACCTTAGAATTATTCGCCTACGACCCGAGTACTCGCACGTTCAAGACCTATGTGCTGGGGCATCTCGCATCAGGAGGGCAAAGTGTCGCCATCATCCCTGCTGGCGTGTGGCAAGCCGCCCGCGTCGTGTCAGGTCACGCCCTCGTGGGTTGCACCGTCGCCCCTGGGTTTGAATTTAGCGACTTTCGTTTTATCGCGGACTTGCCTAACCATGCGGGGCATTTTATGGATGAACTTAAAACCTATGCGGCACTGCTGTAATAGGCAACCCCTACTCAAGTGCTGTAGGTGCGAATTTATTTGCACGGTTTATTATTTAAAATCAACATCGTGCGAATTAATTCGCACCTACGGCGTGCACTCAGATGTAGGTACGATTAGCGCAGCGTAATCACACAAATACCCCACCATTTTTCAAATAAGAGATATTTTCCAACCCCCCAAACCCTACCTAATTTTAGCGAGGGAAATTCATGTCGATGTTGCAAGGAAGGTTTGCCAAAGCGTGCGATTACACTACGCTAATCACACCCACACCCACATCCACATCCACATCCACATCCACATATGTAAAATGGTTTTTGCGTTGCATGGATGTGCGCGTAAATCGACATCCAACGTAGGAGCAGACCTGCGTTGGCGGGGGAAACGTCTTTGCCGACCGCTTGATTACTCGTGTATAGGGACTATCCCCGCGTTGGCGGGGGAAACATTTTGAACTTGAGGGGGCATCCAATCCACTTGGGACTATCCCCGCGTTGGCGGGGGAAACGGCGCGAGCCTTGAGCGTGCGTAACATCGTTACGGACTATCCCCGCGTTGGCGGGGGAAACTTTTACGTTCTCTACCCCAGCACCTAATGCTACGGACTATCCCCGCGTTGGCGGGGGAAACTTAAATGGGCTTTAACTAGTCGTCAAATATACGGGACTATCCCCGCGTTGGCGGGGGAAACTGGAGGTATGACCGTTATCAGCGCGAGATTCGGGGACTATCCCCGCGTTGGCGGGGGAAACTATCCTTGTGTCTGTGCTTGATGAGAAAGCGAGGGACTATCCCCGCGTTGGCGGGGGAAACAATTTTGGGACAGCAACGACATCCGCCCCAAGGGGACTATCCCCGCGTTGGCGGGGGAAACCAAAAAAAACAACGGGCGAGCTGTGATTGTAAGGGACTATCCCCGCGTTGGCGGGGGAAACCGAACAAGCTCATAACAAACGGCTCAATAGTAGGGACTATCCCCGCGTTGGCGGGGGAAACATTATCTTACATAATCCTAGTCTTAGTGCCATGGGACTATCCCCGCGTTGGCGGGGGAAACATAATAGTGCCATTGTAATCGAAGCGACCTGTGGGACTATCCCCGCGTTGGCGGGGGAAACCCTAGCCCAATCTCCCCACGTAGGAGCCATAAAGGACTATCCCCGCGTTGGCGGGGGAAACGCTGTGGGTCTGGCATCAGAGATGCACGGTAGGGGACTATCCCCGCGTTGGCGGGGAAACAAAAAAGCAAACGGACGCGCCGTGATAATCGCGGGACTATCCCCGCGTTGGCGGGGGAAACGAAATTTATAACCGTATAGCGTCACCCGTGTCGGGACTATCCCCGCGTTGGCGGGGGAAACCGTTCGTGCCGTCTGTCTTCTGGATTAAAATTGGGACTATCCCCGCGTTGGCGGGGGAAACCGGCATGTCAAGATTGCCATCTGAAACGGCTGGGGACTATCCCCGCGTTGGCGGGGGAAACTAAATCATGTCAATAGTGGCGATGGTGTTAGGGGGACTATCCCCGCGTTGGCGGGGGAAACTCGATTGAGGGGGGCGGGGACGCGTTTCTCGAGGGACTATCCCCGCGTTGGCGGGGGAAACTGGTAATCCCAACCATTCAGGCACACCGTCCTGGGACTATCCCCGCGTTGGCGGGGGAAACCGCGGATTCAAGGACTCGTGGCGTGGTGTATCGGGACTATCCCCGCGTTGGCGGGGGAAACGTGACAATGCGAGGGGGACGATAAGGATGCTCGGGACTATCCCCGCGTTGGCGGGGGAAACGGCAGGAGGTTGGAGGTGGAGAGTATCCTTTGGGGACTATCCCCGCGTTGGCGGGGGAAACTCATTGATTAAAATTTTGACACTCGTCGCATCGGGACTATCCCCGCGTTGGCGGGGGAAACTTTTCTCCCTCGTCTCCCCATTCCCCTAGCTTGGGACTATCCCCGCGTTGGCGGGGGAAACTCGCCGTGTACGGTCGATGGGGGTATTGCGGGGGGACTATCCCCGCGTTGGCGGGGGAAACTTGTAATAATCGACTCACAAGAGACTGTCTTAGGGACTATCCCCGCGTTGGCGGGGGAAACGGGGTCATGGCGTGGCGCGATTGCGTCGTATAAGGACTATCCCCGCGTTGGCGGGGGAAACACACCGTGGTTATTTTAGGCGTGGCTGGGGCGGGGACTATCCCCGCGTTGGCGGGGGAAACGTCACGGCGGCGGTGCTGTTCGGTGCGTACAAGGGACTATCCCCGCGTTGGCGGGGGAAACAAAATGAGTTTGCCTAATCATTTCAACTACGTGGGACTATCCCCGCGTTGGCGGGGGAAACCGTGATGCACCCGATTCATGCATTATTGAGGATGGACTATCCCCGCGTTGGCGGGGGAAACGATCTGCATCGAGGGCGAAAATGATCTCGCCAGGGACTATCCCCGCGTTGGCGGGGGAAACAGGAATTAGCGGGCATTGCCGCGTTTTTGGCTGGGACTATCCCCGCGTTGGCGGGGGAAACCGTGCTAGATTTATTCGCATTGCAGGGCGGTGGGGACTATCCCCGCGTTGGCGGGGGAAACTTTGCGTATGGAGTGCGCCCGCAGTACTGGCAAGGACTATCCCCGCGTTGGCGGGGGAAACTCGGCACTCCAACGAGCATTACTGATTGGCGCGGGACTATCCCCGCGTTGGCGGGGGAAACGGAAAGGCGGCGCAGGCTATTCCACGCGACTCGGGACTATCCCCGCGTTGGCGGGGGAAACACGTCCACGGCAAAAATAACAATATCAATACCGGGACTATCCCCGCGTTGGCGGGGGAAACGCAGTTGGCGTACTGGCTTGCACGTGTGGTCGGGGACTATCCCCGCGTTGGCGGGGGAAACGAAAAAATAGCCGACTTCGCAAGCCCCGCCACGGGACTATCCCCGCGTTGGCGGGGGAAACCGAATGGCAATTGGAGTCTATGCGCCTGCATGGGGACTATCCCCGCGTTGGCGGGGGAAACCCTGAAGGCATGACCTGTACCTATTTAAACATAGGACTATCCCCGCGTTGGCGGGGGAAACCTCATAACCATCCCCCCTGTATTTTTGAATGTGGGACTATCCCCGCGTTGGCGGGGGAAACTTTGTTTTCCACCACAGCGCGCTCAACCTCTCGGGACTATCCCCGCGTTGGCGGGGGAAACACGCCAAATCGATTCCAGATTCGGCGCATTATGGGACTATCCCCGCGTTGGCGGGGGAAACGTAATCATGCCGCGCGGGGTATCCACGTGGTAGGGACTATCCCCGCGTTGGCGGGGGAAACGCGACAAAAAATTCTAAGGCGGTAAATAACGGGGGACTATCCCCGCGTTGGCGGGGGAAACAGGCGCGTGAGTTAATAGATGATGGTGTTAAAGGGACTATCCCCGCGTTGGCGGGGGAAACAATAATAATACGGTATTTGATTAAAATTATTAGGGACTATCCCCGCGTTGGCGGGGGAAACAACAAAGAGCTTATTAACCAAGACGGTGGCGTGGGACTATCCCCGCGTTGGCGGGGGAAACATGGTTTCGCTCACCGCAAAAATAGCTGCAGGGGGACTATCCCCGCGTTGGCGGGGGAAACACAATAAGGAACTTGTAAACGCTGACGGTGAAGGGACTATCCCCGCGTTGGCGGGGGAAACTCAAGCGCTGTAATTTCGTCAGGAGGTTTTTCGGGACTATCCCCGCGTTGGCGGGGGAAACTAAGCTGGTCGATTCTTTACGGCTTTAATGACGGGACTATCCCCGCGTTGGCGGGGGAAACTATTTTGGAAAAGATAGATTCCCTCTTTTCACGGGACTATCCCCGCGTTGGCGGGGGAAACACATGGCAAAAAAGGCAACAGCAAAACAAGTGGGGACTATCCCCGCGTTGGCGGGGGAAACCTGTTGCTGTTGCTGTTGCTGTTGCTGGGACTATCCCCGCGTTGGCGGGGGAAACTCTGATAGATAACCCTATGTTCTATCAAAGGAAAACATTAAACCGATTCGTATTTTTAAAGCGCATTTTAACCGATGCGTTGCGTCAGCCACATGCCATCTAACTCAATTAGTTCTCTTGGAGGCGTGCCTAAATGAGCGATGCCGACATTGCCGATTTCGTTCATATCCCGCCATACCACGACAATGCTGCCGCGTGGGTCGGCACCGTGCCAGTCGGATAGCACGTCCCAAATTCTTAACCGCACCCCCGCATTCATGCGCGGGGAAATATAGACGGTGGGGGCGATTTCTAGCATGGTGGAGGCTAAGAATCCGCGAAAGCGGTCGGCGACATCACGCGTCACGATCACGACTAGCGACATCTTTTTCTTCCTCCGTGCGTAAAACGATTTTGATGGTGTCTATCATGGATGAAATGACATTTTGTTTGCGAAATACCACTGAGGCTTCGCGCCTGACCAAGCGGTCGATGCTGGTGTCGTTGCCTGCCGCCACGTCTTTGGCAACGCTAAACGCAATTTGCAAGGTGATGGTGTCGCGGTAAAGGTCGGCAATATCCAGCACAAAAGCCTGCCCTGAATCTTCGTGAATAAATCCCAGTTGCGGAATGGCGGCAAGACATTGCACGGCAATCGCAGCCGCCGCCTGAACAGCGGTGGCGGCGTGGTTAATGGCTTGGTTGGGGGCATCGGTTGCGTCGGGATTGCTGCGGTCGTAGTGTCGCCCTTTCCATTCAATGCCGTATTTTTCTGCCATGAGTTTGTAGGTGACTTTGACCCGCGATCCTTCGATCCCGCGCAAGGCATCTAAGTCGTGATTGCGCAGCACTTCGCCCAAGCGTAGGGCATACATGGCGCGTGCCACGCTGATGCGACGGCGCGGGTTGCCCCATAATTCGGCTTGGCGGCGGGCAATGTCTGAACTGTCTGGCATGAGCGGCGGGGCGGTGTAGCTGCGCACGCCATCCACGCCCACGGCTGCCATCAATGTGCCGTGGCGCGCCAATAGGCGCAACGCGTCGTGGGTCACGCTGCTGCCTGGTCCTAATAAAATCATAGACACGGCTTGATGGGGGATTTGCAAAATATGCGGGGTGAGGGAGTCTTTGCCTGTCAAAAAATTCAGGCAACCATCAATCACACATAATTCGCCGCGTTCTAACCAGATTAAGCCGTGGCGATCTGCGTGGGGAATGCGGGCTTTTTCCAGCCCCAGTCGTCCTTTTAGCATGATGCCGCAGGTTTCAACAGCACCATGCCAAAGCCAAACGCCCGATGTCGCCCCACGCCTCTGGCGATTAAACGGGCAAATGCGTCTGGGTTGCCGATTTGCAATTGTCCTTTGAAGACAGCATCGGGGCCTGTGGTGGTGCTGGTTTTGCGTTTGCCGTTTTCACCTATCCCCGATTTGCGCAATACGCGGGTGAGGCAAAAACTGTTCATGCGTGCTTGGGTCAATTGCGCTGCGTCATCTAGGGCAAATTGCTTTTCTAACCAAGCGCGATACAGCGTGGCGCGTTGGGCAAGACCTGCATTTTCAGTGGCGGGAATATCATCGGCAGCGTGTAAAAAAACATCGCGCTCACGCCCTTCTTTGGTTCTAATAACAGGACGCACGCGGACTTCAAACCCCAATGTTTGCCCTGTTTTCCACGCGCTGGGAAAAACGCGTGCATCCAGTGCCTTTAAGCCCAAAACACCCGCCACATCAGGCGTAGCAATGCTGGCATTCAGTCGCAAGGTGTCGATGTCCGCCGAGGTGTAGGCAAGTAATCCTTGGTTGCCGTCCAAATAGCGAAACGGTTGTGGCGCGTGTTCACCAAAAGCGGCGGTCAGCAAGGCGTGCAGCGCGTAGCCATAATCGCCGTCGGGGGATAACACGCGGTTGCGGGTTGCCCAAAGGGCTAAGGCTTGCGCATTGGGTTGTAGTCGCAATAATTGCAAGCTCATGGTTGTTCTCCTGAATATCTACATAACCTTATCCCCTCCCCCTAGCAGGGGGAGGGTTAGGGTGGGGGTAGAAATCGTCGCGGCAATGCAACCTTTCAACCCCCATCCCAACCTTCCCCCTGCTAGGGGGAAGGAGTGGTTGAAATATAATTTTATTTTAAATCAATATATTACGGTTGTTCAACCTGTTGTTGCTGAGAGGTAGAGATTTGCTTATCCGAAGGCATCAAGCTGCCTGTGCGCACAGGTCGCCAACCGCCATGCACGCCGCTGATCCAATTGCGTTCGTCGCATAATTCAATCAGCCTGTCGCCTGCCAATGTGCCTTCGCCGTCATGCCATTGCACCCGCAACGGTTCGCGGGTCGCGGGCAAATGGGCAATTTGCAAGGCGTGCAGCACGTTGTCCGCCGCTTGCCAACCTGCAAAAATGCGCCCGCTAGGCAAACAAGGTTTGCGTCCAATAAACAAAGGGCGGGCGGGATGGTCTAGGGCGTGGGCTAAGTCGTCTAAGGTGGGCGATGCGTCGGCAGGATGAAGACGCAGCGCAACCAACACATTGAGGTCGGCGTGATAGTCGCGGTAGCGTAAATGAGGCGATTTATACGAATCCGCGCCGCCGCGTCGCTCTTCGGGTATGCCCGACGTTGTCCAGCCTTTATCATCTTTGCCCAGTTGCGCGGTTTGAAAATCCGTCAGCCGTTGCACAGGCGTATCCAAGCGCGAGCCGCAAATTAAACGGCTTTGCAATTGGTCGTGTTGCGCACCGTCTGCGCGTTCCCAACCGAGGGCATTGGCAAATAACCCCGTCAACATGGACAGCGCGGGAAAATCCCGAATCACGCCGAAGTTGTCGATGGTTTCGCCGCCAAAGGCAATCAGCGGCGCGTGCAGGCGCAATAAAAGATGGCGCGCCATATCAGCACACCCCTTGCCGCACAATCTCGCTCACCCATGCGCCCAATTGCCCCAAGTTAGCGCGTTCTGCGCCTGCAATTTCCACGGCATCCAACGCCAAAAAACGCCGCGCCAAAGGTGCGCCATATGCTGCATCCATCGCGTTGATTTCATCGGCGATGCGGGTCACGGCGCGTTGACGGATGGTTTCGCCATTTTTATCGTCCAGCGGCAAGGCGTTATGAAACGCGCCCGCCAAACTGCGCGGTTGCCAGTCGCCCGCTTCAATCAACATCAATTTTGCCCAGTCAAACGGCGCAGTCGAACCGCGTTTTGCCCCAGGACTCACCGTGGCAATCAAATGCAGTAAATGTTGCACCACCCGTCCCGCCAATTCGCGGCGTTCGGCTGGGGCGGTAAAGCAGGCTTGCGCGGCAATGCCTTCCAAATTAGCCACCAATTGCGGCACATCAATCACTACATAACCGTAGTACAGCCCCGAAGCCAGTTCGGTATCAAAAATGCCTGCTGAACCTGTTTCGCCGTCTTTTTGCAAATCATCTACCACGGTGAAGTAGTCGTTTTCCACTTGCGCTTGATGCACCGTAAAAGCATGGGCGACCGAAACCGAAGCCTCGCGGCTGGCGAGAATATCCGACGTCACCATGCGCCCGAACAAAGCAGACTCCAAACCGCTACCGTGTTTGAGGGCTTCGATGTTCTTTTTCTCGTCTTTCATGGCTTTGAGAATATCTGCCTTGAACGTTTTTTCATCTGCGCTGTTTTGTGCTAATTCGGTACAACGTTTCACCAAATAATCAATTTCAGCAATGCCCATTAACACCGCTTGCCCTGTTTTCAGGGCTTCTTCGCCTTTTTTGTCTTTGCCCCCTTTATCCAACAAACCCGCATCGCGCAAGGCTTCGGCGGCAGTTTGGGCGAGTTCGGCAGCAACGCCATTTTCTTGAATGCGTTGGCTGATGAGTTCCAAGGTGGAGCGCGAACGAATTGCCATCGGCACGTCGAGTTTGGACAAAGCAAATTGATCCTCTGTCACGCGCCAATGCCGCTTTAAACATTGCGAAGAAATACGGGTGCGCACGGCATTGCCCAAGGGCAAGCGTTTGGCTAACCCTGCGTCATCACGGTTTAACAACGCAGCGGGGTAGGAATGCAGGGTGTGAATTTGAATAAAACGGGGTAAGGACATGTCAATCTCCAATTATGATGAGTGTTTTGCTTTTTTAGCTTCGGCAGAAAAATAACGCCTAGCGATTTTCAGGCGGATGCTTTCGGCTTTTTCTTCATTGCGTTCTTGATTCAAAATCAGCCCGCCCAACTCATGCCAATTCGGTGCTACGCTTTTGCTGGCAAGCAAGCGTAATACGCGAGGCAGCAATTGACGGAAGGCATCGCCACGCGCCGTGAGGAGTTTGGTGACACGGGATTCTGCGACCGCTGCTTGACTGAGTTGTAGCCCCAAGCTCAAGCTGGCATTGTGTCCCGCCAGTGCCATGCCGTGCGCAATCAATGCCCAGCGATGCCACGTTTCGGTTTGCCAGTTTTCGGTGTCTGGTTCAAGATTGGCGTAAATCAATGCTCGCGACAGGGCGGCAATTTGATGCGGGCGTAATTCACCGTCGGGGTCGAGTCGTTTTAACGCGGCAAGCTCGCCGTTATCCAAGCCGTGTTGATCGCCCGTAAAACGGGATGCTGACGTGATAATGTGCGCTAAACTCGAAATTGGATTTTCCGTTCGGGCAGGCGGTGCGGCAATATCAGACGGGTTCATGTTCAGTCTCCTGGGTGAGTTGACGGTAATAATTGGCGAGGGTAGGCAAGGTTTTGTCGCTGCGCAACCCGCCGTGGAAACGCGACAACGCCGCCGATTGCGCCCGATAGCGTCGTTCGCCACTTTGCGGTCCTGCGACAAACGCATTTTTTAAAATCACTTCGGCACGGTCTGCCATAGATAGTATCCATTGCAAACGGGTGTTTTCGGGATCATCGGACTCAATTTCGATGTTAAGTTCATCAAAAAAACGGGTGTCTTCGGCGTGTTCAAACGACTGGGTAAAGCGCGCCGCTTTGTCTTTGGCACTGTCTGAAAACTTATCTTTTGCCGCACCTTGGTCAAATAGGGTGGATAACCCTGTCCATAACACCCCGCGTATTTTGGCAATTGCGTTTACCCGCTCCCCCGCAATTTTCGCCAAGGGGTCAGTTTGTTTTTGGCGCAGCATATTGCGCACTTTAGGCGAAATCGGAATGCGACGTTCGTGGTAGCCCTCTGTTTTTCCTTGTCCTCGTGCGATCCCTTGCGCTAACACCATAATGCCCGCTGTGCCATCCGTTGCCTCAATTTCTTGCGTAATAGGGTGGCGATATTTACTGCCGAAAACCAATTCTGCGGCTAATTTGTAATGAAACCCATCAGCACCAATAGTGAGGGCTTTACCCGCCGCTGGGTCAATTGGCATCCAAGGATCACCTGTGATGCCATTGCGCGTTTTGGCATCCACGCGTGCGGCTTTGCTGCCCGTGGTGATGGCAAGCATTGTTTTTCCATCCGCTGCGGGGGTAAGTCGAATACGACGACAAATCTCAATATAGAAAGGGTCGAGTGCGGCAAAAGCCAAGCTGCTTTCCCCATCCCAAGGTTTTACCCACAGCAAAGCAATGCCGTTTTGAGATTGCAGCTCCATTTGTGCAACCGTTTTATCACGGTGTTTGAGCAAAGCGGCAACATCTCTTTGCCAGCGTCGCCCCCAATTTCCTTGCGGCATTGCGCCGATGGCAGGGCGATTGGCAAACCCACCATTCATGCGCGAAATGCCGTAGTTGCCCGAACCTAAAAACCCTTCCTGCGTTTGCAAGCTCATCAACGCCATCATCCAATCATCAGGTAGTGCGTGCTGCATTCGTGCGGCTTTGAGATCGTGGTTTTTGGAGGTCACTAGCATATCTAGTTCATCAGGTGCCGCGAGGGTGTTTTTCCAATCGCTGATTTTTCCATCTGGCACAGGGGCTTGCATAAATGCGGGCTGGTCGTGTGGGCTAATCAAACACCATGCTGCGCCGTTGGGGTGGTCGGGGGTAAGGGCTAATAGCGCGGCTTTCCACGCGCTGGCAGTGGTGAAAGGTTGGCTTTGTCCCGCGTGGTGTAGGGCAATCGCGGCGAGTTGCACTAAAAAGGCGTGCCACGGGTGGCGTTGATGGGGGCGCAGCGCGGGGAAGTCGCGCACGGCATCTTGCGTCAATGCCGCCAGTAAATCAGGTAAGGTGTAATGTATCTGTTGACCGCCATCTACTAATCGGGCGCGAATCAGTGCTTGGTCTAACAACGAATAATGCAGCCCTTCCGCCGCAGACGCGGCAGGGGTATCTAACGGGGAGTATTGCAACATCAAGTCCTCCTTTGGGTTATTCATCTTTGAGCAATTCCAGCCCAAGGCGAGTATAGCGAAATTTTGCCGTGCCTAAGCGGAATAACAAATTTGCCGTGCCTAAGCGGAATAACAAACTGGTCGATGTTTGTTGAATGTCGCTGGGTTCGGTATCAAGGGATAAGTTTTTAGGTAATAAATAATGCCGAATCGGCAATGCTTTTAACGGTATGCCGAAGGGGCTGGGCAGTTCAAGATTAAAGCGGGCAATCCAGTCTTGTGCGCCGAGGCGTGTGGCAATTTTTACGTCGTCAGGGAAGGTTTGTTCGCCAAACACTTGGCTGACATCCAGTGCGTGTAAATGGGCGATGGTGTTTTGCGCACCTGTCCCGCCTGCCATTTTTTGCCCTAATTTTTTCCATGCGTCGCCTTGTGTGGCTTCAATAGTTTGCAACTTGTCTGGATGCGTCGCCGCCTCGACCAAATAGCGGTTGTTGTCAGGAATTGACACCTCAGGTTTTTCCAATAACAACGCTCGCGTGGCTTCTAAAATTCGTAAATCGGGGTAAATACCTCCGCCGTCGTGGAACATCCCCAAGCCGTGCTGTGACTTGGCTATTAACGGATTTAGGTCATGCCCTGCGGGGGTAAAAATCCATGCCTGTGCAGTTTGAAAAGCGGCGGGACGTTCATTAGCAGCACGAAGATGTCGATGCAAACGTCCAACGCGTTGCAGCAATACGTCCATCGGGCATAAGTCGGTCAATAACACGTCCGCGTCAATGTCCAAACTTTGTTCCAGCGTTTGCGTCCCCACCACAATACAGCCGCCCGCTGGGCGATTTTTACCCAACGCCGTTTCAACCGCTTTATCCATCACGGGGCGATCTTCGCGACTGAAACGGCTGTGATGCAACGTGCGAATGCCGTTGACGGTGAATAATCGCTCAGGTGATTTTGCTTCAATCGCATTGAAAGTGGCAATGGCTGCTGGGACAGTGTTGCGAATCACCAGCACTTTTGCGCCCTGTTGCGCCGCCGCAATGGCTTTGTCCGCAATCTGTTCAGGCGAATGGATGATGTCGTAAGCTGTCCAGTGAACTTTTTTGGTGTTACCTGTTTGGGCAACGGCGCGGACTTGGTGGCAATCTGAAATCGCGGGGTAAGGTACAGCACGGGCATCATCAAAACTTATATCTGAAGGCAGTTGTAAGTAGCGATTGCGTGCGCTTGAACCCAAGGTAGCGGACAACAACAAGGCGTGTCCACCGTTGTTTAAATGCGCTTTCAGCAGGTGTTGTAACAGGGTGGTCATGTAGGCATCGGAGGCGTGAACTTCATCCACCACCAATAAACTGCGTGCCAATAACGCATGGCGTAAATGGGCATGGCGCACTTGCAACGCACCCAATAAGGCTTGGTCTATCGTGCCCACCGCAATGGGCGCAGCTAAAAAGCGTTTAGAGGATTCGGCTGCCCAACGTCGTTCGGCTTGTTCATCACTGGGTTCGTCCGACCAGAACACTTTAAAATCAGGCAACGACTGCGCAGTTTCCCCGTCCGCACTGACATAACCCGATAAGGCGCGCACCGTCAGTGGCGGATGATTCGCCCATAGTTTTTGCACGGCGGCATGGACACGCTCATAAACTTGGGTAGCCGCTACCCGTGTGGGCAAAGCGAAATACAAACTATCCACCTTGCCCGCTTTGAATAAATCCACAAATCGCCATAACGCGGCTTCGGTTTTGCCGCTGCCTGTTTCCGATTCCAAAATCACCAAGTTGCCCAAAGCTGAATCGGAATCGCGCATTGCGGACTGTATCGGGCGCGGAGGATTTTGGAAAATATCGTTAAAACTGGGGTTGCGTGTTTCGAGTTGTGCGCGCCAGTCTTCGGCATCTAACCCTAGTGCAACAATGGCACGGCGGGCTTTTTGCTTTGCGGTACTGGCTCGGTCTTCGCCTGCGGCTGAAAAAGGAAAAAATTTTGTGTCTGATCCCAACCAGTCCGCCAGTTGCACCAGCCCTGCAAACAAATGCCCAAAGGCAGGCGCGTCGGGTAAAAGCTGTTCACTTGTTTGAAAGGCTTGCGGATAAAGGGTTAAGGCGCAGTCACCGATTTCTTTTAGCGTGTCGGCGGGGTTGTAGAGCGGTGAGGGTTTTGTCCAGAATAGCGAATCAGGCGGAGGGTCTTTAATCGGACGACCATGATGGCTGATACTGGCAACGAGCAAGGAATAACAAGCCTCGCCCCAGCTATCCATTTGCTCAATCGGTAGCAACATCAGCAAAGATTCGAGCTCTGGTTCAAACAGCTTGAGAGCTTCGCTTCCATGTCCTGCATGAACCAGCACGCCCCATCTTTTGGGAATATCCTGCCATTTTTGCCAACGCTTCGCCTGAAACCCGCTATTGGCTTTGCCAATGTCATGCAAGAAAACCAGCACGGAAAGGCGCGCTATATCGCCCGAATCTAACGACCTGCCCGCCGCTTGTTCCAACGCACGGCGAATGGCGTGACACTGACACAGCGATTCAAAACAGGCAGCGACATCAATCAGGTGATCGACCAGCGGATGCTCGCCCGTGATTTCGCCGATTTCATTATGGTTGAGCTTGCCAAAAGCATATTGATAATGGTCTGTCATCTGAGCTGAATGAATAAAAGAAAAACGGGGGGGAATGATAATCCGTATCTGTTTTTCGCAATGCGTTAAATTAGCTCGCGGTCTTGTTTTTGAGTCGATACCAAATTAACCCAATGATTTCGTGTATAAAAATTCGGCTGCGTTCTATGGCTTCGCTGTTGGGTAAAAACGTGAGTAAATTTGTTTCGTAACGGGTGGTGAATGCCGTTGGGGCGGGGATGACTTCAAAGCCTGCTTGTTGAAAGACGGGGATAGCGCGGGGTAAGTGCCAGGCGTGGGACACGAGGTAGATGCGTTTGATGCCTGCGGCGTGCAGTAGCTTGGCGGAATACTGGGCGTTTTCTAGGGTGTTGCGGGAGGTGGTTTCTGTCCAGCGCACGGGGACTTGAAATTCGTGTTGCAACACCGCTTGCATTTGCTGACCTTCCGACCCCGCATTGCCCAACGGCGCGCCGCCCGTCACTAAAATCGGTTTACCTGTTTGGCGGTGCAACATCGCGCCGTAGCGCACCCGCAGCAATGTTTCGCGGCTGACGGTGTCTTGCCCATATTCAGGCGGATGAAAATAACTGCCGCCTCCTAAAATCACAATCGCTTCAGCGGACGCGCTACCGACGGGTTGCACTTCATTTTCCAACCAATGCAGCGCGCCCTCGGCAAAATAAGGCGTAGCACTCAGCCAAAGTAAAGCGATACCACTCACCAATAACCTGCGCCCCAGTTTCGGACGACGTTTCAACACGAGCATCCCCGCCACCAGCAACAACAGCAAGTTAAAAGGCGGAAGCAGCAATGCCGCGATGAGATTTGTGATAAACCAAGACATATTGGGTCGCTAGTCGCTAGTCGCTAGTCGTTAGTTTCTAGTTGACTAGGTGAGAATTTGTTTTTATCTGCATGAATATAATTGTAGCAACCAGCAACCAGCAACTAACGACCTAAAACATCACGTCTTCAGACATTGCCGCTAATTGTTCGGCTTGGTGTTCTGCCATCAGCGCGCTGGTCAACTCATTGATGTCGCCGTCCATCATCGCGTCCATTTTGTACAGGGTCAAATTGATGCGGTGGTCGGTGACGCGACCTTGGGGGTAGTTGTAGGTGCGGATGCGTTCGGAGCGGTCGCCGCTGCCGACCAGACTTTTACGCGTGGCGGCGATTTTGGATTGCTGCTCGCGCACTTTGGCATCCATGATGCGCGCCGCCAATACGCGCATGGCTTGGGCTTTGTTTTGGTGTTGTGAGCGTCCGTCTTGGCATTCCACCACCACGCCTGTGGGCAAGTGGGTGATGCGCACGGCGGAGTCGGTTTTGTTGATGTGCTGCCCGCCCGCACCCGAAGCACGGAAGGTGTCGATGCGAAGATCGGCGGGATTGAGCACTACATCGCTGACTTCATCCACTTCGGGCATGATCGCCACGGTACACGCCGAGGTATGCACCCGCCCTTGCGTTTCGGTAGCGGGTACACGTTGCACGCGGTGCGCGCCTGATTCAAATTTCAATACTGAATAGGCACCTTGCCCTGAAATTTTGGCGATGATTTCTTTATAGCCACCCATTTCGCCAGGGCTTTCGGAAATGATTTCCACTTGCCAACGGCGACGTTCGGCAAAGCGCGAGTACATACGGAATAAATCGCCCGAAAATAATCCCGCTTCATCGCCGCCCGTGCCTGCGCGGATTTCCAAAAATACGCCGCGTTCGTCGTTGGGGTCTTTGGGCAGCAATTGCACTTGCAGGTCTTTGTCCAGTTCCGACAAACGGTCGTTGCAATCCTTGATTTCCGCATCGGCAAATTCGCGCATTTCTGGGTCTTCCGCCATTTCTTGCGCCGTGGCAAGGTCACCGAGACAGGCTTGATAAGTGTGATACAGCGTCACCACAGGATCGAGTTCGGCACGTTCGCGATTTAACTTGCGAAACGTGTCCATGTCTTTGGTGGCTTCTTCCGTGCTTAAAAGTTGATCGACTTCGATCAAACGGTCACTCAACTGGGCTAATTTAAGGGCGATGCTAGGATTCATTTGTTTGGTAATTCAGTGGGTTGGGCTAATTTAGAAGCTCCTTCCCCCTAGCAGGGGGAAGGGTGGGATGGGGGTTGAAGCGTTCACGACAAATAGACCATTTCTACCCCCACCCTAACCCTCCCCCTGCTAAGGGGAGGGAATGAAGTTGCTATTCGTCAGGATGCAGGTGATACAGCCGATGCACTACATCCAAAAATTTGGTGCGTTCGTCGCCTTGTACTTGGTTCAGTGCGTGGGTGGGGGCGTGTAGAAATTTATTGGTCAGCGCGCTGCTCATGCTTTCCAATACTTTTTCGGGATGTTCGCCTTTTGCCAATAAACGCAGGGCTTTCTCCAGTTCGTGACGGCGATTGCGATCCGCGTGGTCACGCAGCGCACGAATTGTAGGGACAACTTCCCGCGATTGCATCCAATGCACAAAGTCCGACACGCCCGAATTGATAATGACTTCGGCTTCTTTGACCGCATTTTGCCGTGCGCCCAAGCCTTCTTTGACCACTTCGGCAATGTCATCCACGGAATACAAAAACACGTCGTTGAGTTCCGCGACTTCCGCTTCCACATCACGCGGCACGGCTAAATCGACGATAAACAAGGGGCGGTGTTTGCGCGCTTTCAATGCCCGTTCCACCATGCCTTTACCCAAAATCGGCAAAGGGCTGCCTGTACACGTCACAATAATGTCGTGTTGCGCCAAGTGTTCGGGCAATTCGGTCAAGGTAATGGCGTGACCATTGACGCGACGCGCCAAAGTCTGCGCTCGTTCCAAGGTGCGATTTGCCACGGTGATGTGTTTGGGATTGCGCGCCGCGAAATGCACGGCGTTCAGCTCGATCATTTCACCCGCGCCGATAAACAACACATTTTGCTCGGCGATGCTGGGGAAAATCCGTTCCGCCAACTTCACCGCCGCTGCCGCCATCGACACTAAATTCGCGCCAATTTCGGTTTGGGTGCGCACATCTTTCGCCACTGAAAAGGTGCGTTGAAACAGTTTGTGCAATAGAAAACCCAGTGTGCCCGCCTCTTCCGCCATGCGCACCGCTTGTTTCATTTGCCCTAGAATTTGAGGCTCGCCCAACACCATCGAATCGAGCCCGCTTGCTACGCGGAACGAATGCTTAATCGCTTGTTCACGCGGCAAGGTATAAAGATAGGGTTCGAGTGTTTGGCGGGGGAGCTGGTGATATTGCGCCAACCAATCAATGGCATGATTGGGATGCGCGGCATTGCAATACAGCTCCATGCGATTGCAGGTGGACAAAATCGCGGCTTCTTTGGCCGCGCCGTTCTCCACCAAATCGCGCAGGGCGTTTTCCATACTTTCTGGACGGAACGCCACTTGCTCGCGCACCGCCAGTGGTGCAGTTTGATGATTTAAACCAAAAGCATAGAGCTGCATGAGGGATTACAGTCCTGCGTCAGCGCGCAATGCCGCTGCTTTGTCGGTGCTTTCCCAAGTGAAACCTGGTTCTTCACGCCCAAAATGCCCGTAAGCGGCGGTTTTTTCGTAAATCGGGCGCAGCAAGTCCAACATTTGCACGATGCCTTTTGGACGCAAATCGAAATGACGCAACACCAATTCAGTCAATTTTTCATCGGAAATTTTGCCCGTGCCGTAAGTGTCCACCATCACGCTGGTGGGTTTTGCCACGCCAATCGCGTAGGAAACTTGCACCAAACACTTGCTTGCCAAGCCAGCGGCGACGATATTTTTCGCCACATAACGCCCTGCATACGCCGCAGAACGATCCACTTTAGAAGGGTCTTTACCCGAAAACGCGCCACCACCATGCGGTGCAGCACCGCCGTAGGTATCCACAATGATTTTACGACCTGTCAATCCGCAATCACCTTGTGGGCCGCCGATAACGAAACGCCCTGTCGGATTCACCAAGAAATTGATGTTGCCTTTGATCAATTCCGCAGGCAAGAGTGGCTTGATGATTTCTTCAATCGCGGCTTCACGGATGGCTTCCAGCGTCATTTCAGGCGCGTGTTGGGTAGAAAGCACGACCGTGTCGATGGAATGCGGTTTACCATCAACATAACGAATGGTCACTTGCGATTTGGCATCAGGGCGCAACCAAGGTAGGCGACCATCGTGACGCAATTGGGATTGGCGTTGCACCACTTGATGTGCCAGATAAATCGCCAGCGGCATCAAGGTCGGCGTTTCGTCACAGGCGTAACCAAACATCAAGCCTTGGTCGCCCGCACCTTGATTCAAGAAGTCATCGGAAGCGCGATCCACGCCTTGGGCAATGTCGGGGCTTTGTTTGTCGTAGGCAACCAATACCGCGCAACCTTTGTAATCAATGCCGTATTCGGTGTTGTCATAGCCGATGCGTTTGATGGTATTGCGCGCCACTTGGATGTAATCGACATTGGCGGTGGTGGTGATTTCACCCGCCAGCACCACTAACCCCGTATTGGTCAGGGTTTCTGCCGCTACCCGCGCATAGGGGTCTTGCGCTAGAATAGCATCCAAAATCGCATCAGATACTTGATCGGCTACTTTATCAGGATGACCTTCCGAAACGGATTCAGATGTAAACAGAAATTCGCTCATAACCGCACCACTCCATCAACTAAAAAATTTAAGGCGCGCATTGTAGCAAATAGTTCGCCTTCTCACCGAATGACTGCCTTCTTGTTTAACACTATTTTTTCGCTCATCGCCATTTTGCCTTTGCGCATGGTGCATGGTATCGGCGCATTACTCGGCAGATTAACCTTTGCCCTGTCGCCGACTTATGCCCAACGCACGGCTAAAAACCTGCGGCAAAGCGGTTTAGCGGCAGATCATTTCGACACTTTGTTAAAACAAGCGGTCAATGAAGCAGGCAAAAGTAGCATCGAATTACCTTGGGTTTGGAAACGTTCGCAAGCAGAAGTATGTGATACCGTACAACGCTGTGAAGGGTGGGAATATTTGGAAGCCGCACAAACACGTGGTAAAGGCATTATCCTGCTCACCCCGCACTGGGGCTGCTTTGAAGTGGTGGGCTTATATGTTGGGCAACGCTTGCCGTTGACCTGTTTATATCGCTCGCCTAAACAACCTTGGCTGGAAACCATCATGCGCACTGGGCGCGAACGCGGTCTGGCAAAGTTGGCAACGGCAGATGTCAGCGGGGTGCGCGTGTTGCTCAAAGCCCTCAAACGCGGCGAAGCGATTGGTATTTTGCCCGACCAAGTCCCCAGCTCAGGCGAAGGCGAATGGGTCGATTTCTTTGGCAAACCTGCTTACACCATGACCTTAAGCGGACGATTGGCACAAAATAGCGGTGCGACCGTGGTGTTAGCCTGCGCCGAACGCCTACCCAAAGGACAAGGTTATGTGCTGCGGATTGAACCGTTAGCACTAGACTTTACTCAACCCGTGCCACTACAAATCAACCAAGCACTCGAAAAAGTCATCGCCCGCGCGCCCGCGCAATACTTGTGGAGTTACAATCGCTACAAAACCCCCAAAGGGGCATAAGTAGGTCGGGTTAGGTGCGGCTTTTACCGTCACCCGACAGCATCACGACAAATTGTCGGGTTACGCGATGAAGCCGCTAACCCGACCTACGCGCCTATTTTTATTTTGCACAACACTCCCATGACTCGACTCGGCATTTTTATCCTCTGGCTACTCCACTTCCTTCCCCTCCCTTTATTGGCACAAGTCGGCAACGCGCTGGGCTGGCTGTTGTTTCGCTTTGCCAAAGAACGCTATCACGTTGCCGACACCAATTTGCGGCTGTGTTTTCCTGAGCTATCCGATGCCGCACGGCGCGAGTTGGTGAAGCGCAATTTCCAAGCCTTTGGGCGGAGCTTGTTGGAGCGCGGGATTTTGTGGTGGTCGCCTGCATCCCGTATTCAAGCACTCACCCAAGTCATTGGTTTTGAACATATTCAAGCGATTACCCCGCAGCCGATTATTTTGCTGGCACCACATTTTGTGGGCTTGGATGTCGCGGGAAGTTGGCTGACGCAAAACGTCAATTTGGTCAGCGTGTATGCCAACCAAAAAAATCCGCTGTTCCACGAATTGCTGCTGCGCGGACGCAGTCGTTTTGGCAATCCACAGCTTTATGCACGCCAACAAGGCTTGCGCCCCATCGTCAAGGCTGTGAAGGCGGGGCTGCCGTTTTACTATTTGCCCGATCAAGACTTGGCAACTAAAGATGGCTTATTCGTGCCATTTTTTGGCATCCCCGCTGCGACCTTAAACACCGTGTCGCGCTTGGCGAGCATGACAGGTGCGAAGGTCATTCCTGTGACCACCAAATTATTGCCAAACGGCTATGAAGTGCAGTTTTATCCCGCATGGGAAAATTACCCCACCGAAGACTTATTCGCCGACACCCGCCGCGTCAATGAATTTATCGAAGACCGCGTGCGCGAAATGCCCGAACAGTATTTTTGGCTACACAAACGCTTCAAGACTCGCCCAGAAGGAGAAGCGAAGTTTTATTGAGTAATTTAGTCGCTAGTCGCTAGCGATTAGTTCGTCGAGTGGGAATTCGAGCGCGACTGACTGAATATATTACAAAAATAGTGGAAGGCTGCGTTAACCCATCCTGCTAACCAAACTACCTACTAAAAACTAACGACTTATCGTGCCATTTGGGTCGTGATGGGCTTGAGTGGTACAATCGCGCTCGAATTTGTTTGGCGACGCACTGCGGTCGCCATTTTTCATATTCGCATCTTGTTTAACCTGCCCTCGCAACGTTGCGCGTGGACGGATGCGATCACTTATTATCAAGGACACACACCATGAGTTTGAAATGCGGCATTGTTGGCTTACCGAATGTAGGCAAATCCACGTTGTTTAATGCGCTGACTAAGGCGGGCATCGCGGCGGAAAACTATCCGTTTTGCACCATCGAACCCAATGTCGGTATTGTGGAAGTCCCCGATGCGCGCATGGACGCGCTCGCCGCCATCGTCAAACCGCAACGGATGCAGTACGCGATTACCGAGTTTGTGGATATTGCAGGGCTGGTGGCGGGCGCGTCCAAAGGCGAAGGTTTGGGCAATCAATTTTTAGCCAACATCCGCGAAACCGATGGCATTGTGAACGTAGTGCGCTGTTTTGAAGACGACAATGTGATTCACGTGGCGGGCAAAGTGGATCCGATTTCCGACATCGAAACCATCACCACCGAATTGGCGTTAGCGGATTTGACCACCGTGGAAAAAGCCCAATTGCGCAACGGCAAATTGGCGCGCACAGGTGACAAAGACGCGATCAAATTGATGGCATTGTTAGAACAAGTCGCTGCCCATTTGAACGAAGGCAAACCCGCCCGCATGATGAAGCTGGACGCGGAACAGCGTTTTGCCTTGCAACCGCTGTGCTTGCTGACCATAAAACCCGCCATGTACGTCGCCAACGTGGCAGAAGATGGCTTTGAAAACAATTCCTTGTTGACCCGTTTACAAGAATTTGCCGCGATTGAAGGCGCGCCCGTGGTCGCGATTTGCGCCGCGTTAGAAGCCGAAATCTCCGAATTGTCTGACGAAGACAAAAAAGAATTCTTGGAAAGTATCGGACAAGACGAACCTGGTTTGAATCGCCTGATTCGCACAGGCTACGAATTGCTGGGTTTACAAACCTACTTCACAGCAGGCGTAAAAGAAGTCCGCGCGTGGACCATCCACAAAGGTGACACCGCCCCCAAAGCCGCCGCCGTGATCCACAACGATTTTGAACGCGGCTTTATTCGCGCCGAAGTCATCGCCTTCGATGATTTCGTCAAAGGCAAAGGCGAACAAGGCGCGAAAGACGCAGGCAAAATGCGCGTCGAAGGCAAAGAATACGTCGTGCACGATGGCGACGTGATGCACTTTAGATTTAACGTCTAAAGGCTTTGCGCGATCTGGTCGCAAGGTCGCGAACGAATTTCACCTCTCCGACCAAATCGTACTCACGGTTTGGTCGGTTGCAATTCTGAGCTGTGAAAGTCGGGATAAATCCCGACCTACGGTGTGTGGGGGGATGTGAGTATTGCTGTAAATTTTCTGGATAATCATGAGATTACTTGCCACATCCTGCAATCTAGCAAGGGTATTTGCGCCCTACCCCGCCGACTGCTCCAAGGTAAAGCTTGCCTGTTCGTCTTGTCCCAAGTGTTTCAACAAATACGGCATCACTTCTTGCAAGGTGGCGTAGAGCGTCCACGGGGGATTGAGGATAAACATGCCGCTGCCGTGCATCCCAAAACCGTCCTCACTTTTGCCCTGCACACTGAGGGCGACATGTAGCCAGCTTTTCACGGGCAATTGCTTTAAATTTTCGGGAAGTTGTTGCGATTCCGCGCGTTGTAATTGCGGATACCACACCGCATACACGCCGTTGGCAAAGCGTTTCAAGCCTTCGTTTAGAGCAGTGATGACACGCTGATAGTCCTGTTTTTCTTCGTAAGGCGGGTCGATCAACACCAGCGCACGACGCGGCGGCGGGGGCAACACGGCTTTGAGTGCTGCAAATCCATCGCCACATTCCACCAACGCTTGCGAACGATAACGCGAGACATTGTCTTGCAACATCGGGAAATCGGTCGGATGGAGTTCATACAGCCGCGCTTTGTCTTCTCTACGCATCACTTCCAACGCCAACATCGGCGAGCCAGGGTATAGCCGCATATCGCCATCCAAATTAAACGACTTCACCCGTGCGACATATTCCGCCAAGGAGGCAGGCATGTCATCCCGTGACCACAAGCGCGCAATCCCTGTTTCATATTCAGCATTTTGTGCCGCATAACCCGTCAGCAAGGCATAACAGCCCGCGCCCGCATGGGTGTCAACATACCAAAATGGCTTATCTTTCAAAGACAAATAACGTAGCAACTCCAGCTCAACGAAGTGTTTCAGCACGTCGGCATGATTGCCTGCGTGAAAGGCGTGACGGTAACTCAGCATGGCTTTTGCATCAAAAAAGAACGGGGGCGAGATTGTGCCATGGGTGCGAACTAATGCAAGCTATCCGTCGTCACTTCAGGATGTTTAATCGTCAAGGGTTTACCCACGGCACCCGTATAAAACACCACCAGTTTGACCGCATCCGCCCCCACATTGCGCCCATTGTGCAAAGTGTCGATCACTTCAGCCAGCGCGTCGCCCGCTTGCAATCGCACCACTTGCCCCTCTTTGCGGGTAACTTCCAATGTACCTGAGATGATCCAAGCAAATGACGGCACAGGATGTTCGTGCCAACCTGTTTCTTTGCCTGGCGCAATTTCAATCAACAGCCCCGTGATTTCGGCTTGCCCCGTGGGATAGACGATGGGCTTGCCATCCCAACTTTGGGTGGTTTTAATTAAAGGCGTGACAATAATCCCTGCGCTATTGTCCAGCGCAAAACTGTTAAAGGCACAAACAAACATCAGGGCGAAAGTGGCAAATCGGATAGACATGGCGGTCATGGATAAGGGTTGTTAATAGCCGCGCATTGTATCAGTAAGTAAAAAGTCCCTCACGGGTTCATCCCAACAATACGTTTTCCCTAAGCTTGCGTAATTGGTCGCGGAATTCACTGGCTTTTTCAAACTCCAGATTTTTGGCTGCTTCCAGCATGGATTTTTCCAACATACTGATTTCTTTTGAGATTTCCTTCTCGCTCATGGCTTGATATTTCGCCTTGTTTTTCGCCATTTTCAAATCACTGCGCGCCACATCGGATTCGTAACCGCCTTCAATAATGTCTTTGATGCGTTTTTGCACGCCAACAGGGGTGATGCCGTGGGCGAGATTGTGAGCGATTTGTTTTTCGCGGCGACGGTCGGTTTCGCCGATTGCCGCTTGCATGGAACGAGTAATGCGATCGGCATACAGCAGGGCTTTGCCGTTGAGATGGCGGGCAGCACGTCCGATGGTTTGAATCAGCGAGCGTTCGGAACGCAAAAAGCCTTCTTTGTCGGCATCCAAAATCGCCACCAGCGACACTTCGGGAATGTCCAGCCCTTCGCGCAGCAGGTTAATCCCAATCAACACATCAAACATCCCCAGGCGCAAATCGCGGATGATTTCCACCCGCTCCACGGTTTCGATGTCGGAATGCAAATAGCGCACTTTGATGCCATGTTCGGCAAGATAATCGGTCAAATCTTCCGACATGCGCTTGGTCAGGGTGGTCACCAAAACGCGCTCACCCGCTTTGATACGCAAGCGAATTTCAGACATCAAATCATCGACTTGATTGACAGCTGGACGCACTTCAATCACGGGATCAATCAGCCCCGTCGGACGCACCACTTGTTCCACCACTTGCCCCGCGTGTTCGGCTTCATACACCGCAGGCGTGGCGGAAATAAACACGCTTTGGCGCATCATTTTTTCAAATTCATCAAAGCGCAACGGGCGGTTATCCATCGCCGACGGCAGCCTAAAACCGTAATTCACCAGGTTTTCTTTGCGGGCGCGGTCGCCTTTGTACATCCCGCCGATTTGCGGAATCATCACATGGCTTTCGTCCAGAAACATCAGCGCGTCGGGCGGCAGATAGTCCAACAAAGTCGGCGGAGCCGCGCCTTCGGGTCGTCCCGACAAATGCCGCGAATAGTTTTCAATCCCTTTGCAAAAGCCGATTTCATTCAGCATTTCTAAATCATGGCGCGTGCGTTGTTCGATACGCTGCGCTTCCACTAATTGATTTTCACGTTGGTAAAACGCAATGCGGGACGCAAGTTCGGTCTTAATGGTTTCAATCGCGCCCAACACCGTGCTGCGCGGAGTCACGTAATGGCTGGACGGATAGACGGTATAACGCGGCATTTTCTGCAAAATATGCCCCGTCAGCGGGTCAAACAGCGCGAGGGTTTCCACCTCGTCATCAAACAAGGTGACGCGCAGTGCGAATTCGTTGCTTTCTGCTGGAAAAATATCAATCACATCCCCGCGCACCCGAAATTTCCCGCGTGAAAAATCCAGCTCATTGCGCTCATACTGCATATCAATCAAGCGTTTAATCATATCGCGCTGGCTGGTTTTTTCCTGCTGACGCAAATGCAAAATCATACCGTGATAATCCACGGGATCGCCAATGCCATAAATCGCCGACACCGTCGCCACGATAATGCAATCCTGCCGCTCCAAAATCGCCTTAGTCGCCGACAGCCTCATCTGCTCGATTTGCTCGTTGATGCTCGAATCCTTCTCAATAAACATATCCCGCGACGGCACGTAGGCTTCTGGCTGGTAATAATCGTAGTAAGAAACGAAATACTCCACCGCGTTTTCAGGAAAAAACTCCCGCATCTCCGAATACAACTGCGCCGCCAAGGTCTTATTCGGTGCCATCACCATCGCAGGTCGCCCCGTGCGCGCAATCACATTCGCCATCGTGAACGTCTTGCCCGACCCCGTCACCCCCAACAAAGTCTGAAACGCCAACCCGTCGTTAATCCCCTCAATCAACTGCGCAATCGCCGTCGGTTGGTCACCAGCGGGTTCAAAGGGTTGGTGCAGGCGGTAGGGGCTGTTGGGGAAGGTGATGATGGACATTTAGGGGGAAGGGAGAAAAGGGTTAAGAGAGAAGGGTAGGTTGGGTTGAGCGTAGCGAAGCCCAACAAATTAACGCAGGGAATGTTGGGTCTCACTGCGTTCAACCCAATCTACGAGCATAGAGATCGTAAAAAAGTTTTACTGGGGTAGTCTCTTGCGATAATCATCGTAACTTTCCTTGTTAATGCCTGCCAGACAGCGTTCACGAGCATCGGCAGGTTGGCGTTCGCACTTCATTTCCGCAACTTGGCGATTCGACTCGTAGATCGAACGGTAGTCTATGAGAGTAGTGCCAGTATAAGTGCAGGCGGTCAGCAGACAAAGTAAGGGTATGAGCTTCATATAATTTTCTCCTTTGATGTGGACACATATTTCCCACGGGTTAACGGTAAACGATTGGGAATCGCGCCATCCCCCGTATTTCGCTACGCTATACACGGGCTACGGTTGCTATCACGCAATCGCCATCAAGCCTTTTTTCTGAATCACCGTCAACAGCCGCAACGCCGAACCGCCTGGTTTTTTCACGCCACGCTCCCAGTCGGAAATCAAATTTTTCGACACATTCAAATAGCGCGCAAAAACAGGTTGCGAAATATGTTCGCGCAAGCGCAAGGACTTGATTTCTTCGGGAGTCAATACCACCACAGGCGTTAAACACGCGTCATCAAACTCACGCAAAGTTTGTTTGCTGATTGCACCCACCTCGTGCAAGCACTCCATCGTTTCATGGATCGCCGCAAACGCGTCACTACGATATTTTTTAGCCATTTTGCCCCACCTCCTCAAATTGCCCATTTGCCAACAGTTCACGCAATTGCGCATCGGTCAACGCCAACACAAATTTCGCCATTTTCTTAAACTGCGCCTCTTCATCTTCGCGCAAATTACTGGCATCACTTTTAGCAAAACCATACACAAAAAACGACACCTCCCCTTGGCGAAACAACACGATACTGCGATAACCTTTGGATTTTCCCTCACCCACACGAGCGATGCGTTGCTTAATCACCCCACCGCCCAAGTCCGCGTCTATCAAGCCTTTTTCCGCACGCTCAACCGCCTCCCACAACGACGCAGCCGTGATGCGCTCTTTACGCGCAAAACGTCCAAACCAAGCATTTTTATACACTTTCAAGGCTGACTCCTTGGTTTTAGAACGGGGGGATGGTATCACACAAGGTATTATATTGCAGATTGGTTTAACGCAGTGAAGTCCAACAAATTGGTGTGGGGATGTTGGGCTTCGAATCTTAGTAGAGGCTATGCTCAAACCAGCAATTCTCATTTTGGCTAAACAGCAGGTTTTTGTGGGTACGAATTCATTCGTACATCGCCCGAAAGGGCGAAAAACGCGACAAAACTTGCCTTATTCACGAGAAACTTATTCGGAGCCATCACCATCGCAGGCCGCCCCGTCCGCGCAATCACATTCGCCATGGTGAACGTCTTGCCCGACCCCGTCACCCCCAACAAAGTCTGAAACGCCAACCCGTCGTTAATCCCCTCAATCAACTGCGCAATCGCCGTCGGCTGATCGCCAGCAGGTTCAAAGGGTTGATGGAGACGGTAGGGGCTGTTGGGGAAGGTTTTGATGGACATTTATGATGGTAAAAAGTGAAACGGGAAAGGTGAAATGTTAGTAGGTTGGGTTGAACGAAGTGAAGCCCACCTCCTAACTTTAGATGTTACTGATTTTCGTTCCTTAACTCATATTGTACGAATTATTTGTTGGTTCGGGACGTTGCTTTTGCATCCAGTCATGGGCGGCTTTGATTGATGGAAGTATTAGCGTTCCACATTTACCAAGAGTGAAGTCGTGTGTTAGTAATTCAAAAGAACACTTCGAGCTACCCACTATTTTATGCAACCAAGCAACATACGTTTCAAACTCTTGCAAAGACAAAGAATGTGTCGAATTACTTGAGAAAAAATCATCTGTAAATTGTTTAACCGTTATTCGCTTCTCTACAGAAGGTTTTATGGCTGAAGGTTGGCAGGACGCACCCCAAATCTCCCTATTACAAACCTCAAGTCGATAAATATTGCATTTCACTTCTGATTCTGGCTTATGCAACCATGCAATTAAATGACATTGGTCATGCAACGACTTCATATCAGGTTCTCGTTCAAGTTGGCTACATAATTTACAGCGTTTAGGTTTGTCTGCCTCAGCGAATATTTCGTTCTGTGTGTATTTAAACTCAACCAGAGTAAATCTACTTTGATCGGTAAGTATGTAATCAGCCCCCGCTATTACATCCTGACCATCAAGCGAAAACGAACGCACTTCAATATTTTTTTTCCGAGCCTCCCTTTCGAAAAATTTGTCGAATACATTAATAACCGATTGTTCGTGTTGAGTCATGATTTTTTAGCCCTCATAAAATAAGCCCACGTAGCTACGATTAGCGCAGCGTAATCGTACATTTCACCCAATACGCAAACTAACCACCTAAAGGGTAAACCATAATCTTCTCGCCAGTATCGAACATTACAACTATAACGGAACACTGACATTGTTTAGATACATCATAGGCTTGAGATAACTCATCATAAGTTAAAGCCACTTCGGGAGTTTTCGCCCAAACCTTTTTGACAACCAAACCATTTTCTACATCTTGAAATTCAGCCAGAAATTCGTCAGAACTCTCAAGATGTATCGCGTATCCAAGAAACGAAGCATCCTCGTCTAGTCCCAGTTCTTTTTTGATTTCTGACAAAGAACGCTCTTTTAACCCCATGGCTTTAGCAATTCGCTCTGTTCTAGCACCTCGTTGTTTTGCTTGTCCCATATATTCTCCAATTTGCGAAATTAAACATCGGTTTACTGCGCGAAACCGCCCCGTAGGTGCGAATTAATTCGCACGATTCTAATGTACCACCCCCAAAAACGTGCGAATAAATTCGCACCTACGGAAAGGTTTGTCGCATCGCATATCGCGCCACATCCATTTCCGCAATGGCAATGGCTTTTCCTGTGTAGCCCGCGATGCCAATACACGCGGCGGCGGACTGGGATTTTTGTGCTTCGTTGACCGATACGCTAAATCCATTGGCATGGGGCAAAACATTCAAACGTGCGCCAGCGGTGATGCCAAGCTGTTTACGGATCGCAGCGGGAATCACTAACTGACCTTTACGCGAGACGGTGACGATCATTATCAGCTCCTTGGGGGTTATTTGCGGGGTTAAGTTTACCATTAACACACTTGCCGAACCCGACGCGGTGGAATTGGCAGTTCATCTACGCCAATATCGACAAAGTGTTTATGAATGTTTTGCGCAAAATCGCCGCCCGAAAGGCGAACTTGCCCCCGTTCAGTATCGGCCAGCGGCAACGCGTCGGGATCGGACATTGCCGCCGCCGTAATGGCTGCGTCTTCGTTATCAGTTGGGCGAATCAAGGTATTCAATCGCACCTGTTTCTTTGTATTTTTCATATTTCACCACTCATCACTTCCCCCGCACATTTAACCCCACTCATCACCGCCCCCTCCAAGGTGGCGGGATAATCGCCTGCGGTGTAATCGCCCGCCAGCCATAAATTTGGCACACTGGTGCGTTGGTCGGGACGGACGAGGTGGGCGTTGCAGGAGAAGGTGGCGCGTTTTTCGGCGATGACTTTGTACCAAACGGGGGCTTCGGGGAAGGCGAATTTCTGTTGTAATTCAGCGGCAACCGCGAGTGCCAGTTGGTCTTGCGTCAACTCTTGGTGCAAGCCTTCCGCGCTAATCACCGAGGCGATTAAGCCATGTTGTCCCGCAATTTGTCCTTTGTCGAACAGCCATTGGCTGGTGGCTTGGTGCAAGCCCAACATCGGCGTGGGCAAACGGCAGTCGGCGGGATATTGCAAATACACGGTGTAAATCGGTTGTTGCGGCAGGGCGGCAAGGATGGCGATGGTGCTGTCCATATCCTGTGGGTAGGAATTTATTCGTACTGCATGCTGTGCGAATGAATTCGCACCCACCATGCCGCGCAATAAGCGTTCTGCTGCCGTGGGCGAGGTGGCACAAATGACTTTTTCAAAAATTTCAATGCCTTGCGGCGTAGTCAGCTCAAAACCATGCTCGACTTGCCGCAGCGATTCCACCCCACACGCCAGATGTACCTTGCCGCCATGTTGTTCCACATACTGCGCGGCGCGTTGCGGAAACAGGGCGGTGAAATCCAAACGTGGCAACAACATATCGCTATCGGCACGAGTTTGATTCAGCGAATCACGCAGCACATTCAGCAACACCTGCGCCGAAGCCTGCGCAATCGGCGTATTCAAGGCGGCGATGCACAACGGCTCCCACAGCTTTAAGGTTAGCTCGCCCGTTTGACCATAACGCACCATCAGCTCCGCCACGGTGCAATCGGTCGTGCCGCGTTGCAACCTATCCAAACGAAATTTCGCCCATTGCAAGCGCAGCATAAACCAAGCCGCCTTCAACCTATCCGCCCACGACAAGCCATGCGCCTGCACAAACGCTACCAACAAATGCAACGGCGCGGGCAAGTTGGGGGCTTTTAAGGAAAACTGTCCATGCAATTCCAATTGCAGCGGGAAGCGCACAAAGTCTTGTTCAATATTGCCGCCGACCAATTCAATCAAGCGCAAAGTTTCGCGATAACAGCCCAGCAACAAATGCTGACCGTTATCCAACTGGGTGTCTTGATAGTTCACCCCCCGCGCCCGCCCGCCGAGTTGTTTAGCACTTTCAAACACGGTGACGGCGATACCACGCTGCGCCAAGCTGACCGCCGCCGCCATGCCCGCGTAACCGCCGCCGATTATGGCAATTTTTTGAGGTTGATTCATCGCGGTTTCCAAATTTTGTTATTCTGTGAAAATACGGTTATCGGGTGCCCATCAAGCTTGATGTCATTTTCGCCACCCACAAAGTCAAAAAAGCCCTTAACTCATAGAATTAAGGACTTTAATTTGGGGTGGCTGATGGGGCTCGAACCCACGACAACAGGAATCACAATCCTGGACTCTACCAACTGAGCTACAGCCACCATTAACTTTGATACTGACAGACACGTGGTGTGCCCGACAGGAATCGAACCTGCAACCCCCAGCTTAGAAGGCTGGTGCTCTATCCGGTTGAGCTACGGGCACAAATTCTTTTGGGAATTGTAAAGAAGAAACAACTCAAAAACCTGGTCGGGGTGGAGAGATTCGAACTCCCGACATCCTGCTCCCAAAGCAGGCGCGCTACCAGGCTACGCTACACCCCGAAGGCTGCGCATTATACAGACCCTTAAAGATAAAGCAAGCGGGCGGCGTGAATCTTATTGAAATCCAGCTTTTCAGGGCATTTTGGCACGATGCAGAATGGGGGAAATGATGGTAATTTTGGGTTGCCGAAGCTCGCAGGAATCCCGTAAAAACAAGAAGATAAACCCTACTCTATGCTAAGCAGCATGTCACAGAGTGGAAGTTCGACAGGCTAATAAAATTTTTCGCACAGGAGTAGGAATGGCAGCTTGAAGGGCAGCGTGCAAGGTCATCCACTCGCTTTCGGGTTGTTCAAGTAAAAAATCGACCTCCAATATCAACGGAGTGAGGTGAAGTTTGAAGTGGGTGAAGGTGTGGCTGAAGGGAGGAAGCGGAGTGGGATCGCCGCTTAAGCCTTGTTGTTGCATCCATGCGGCAAGGGCTTCGATTTGGGGTGGACACCATAACCCACCCCAAATACCAGAGGACGGGCGTTTTTCTAGCAGAATTTGATCCCCGTATCGCAGCAACAAAAACGTGGCGGATTTTTCGGGGACGATTTTTCGGGGGCGCGGCGTGGGGAGTTGGGCAACTTGTCCGCTCAGGTTGGCGACGCATTCGCCGCGCACGGGGCAGCGTGCGCACTGCGGTTTGCTGCGGGTGCACAGCGTCGCGCCCATGTCCATCAGGGCTTGGGTGTAGATGGCGATGTCGGATTGCGGCAATAAAGATTCAGCGGCTTGCCACAATTGGGCTTCGACGGCTTTGTCGCTGGCAACGCCGTGGATGCCGCAATAGCGGGCTAAGACGCGTTTGACGTTGCCGTCTAAAATGGCGCGATTTTGGTGATATGCCAAAGCGCAAATCGCGGCGGCGGTGGAACGCCCGATACCTGATAAGGCCAAAAGTTGCTCAAATTCGCGGGGGAACTCGCCGTGGTGCTGCGCGACGATATGTTGTGCTGCGCGGTGCAAATTGCGCCCACGGGCGTAATAACCTAAGCCACTCCAATGCGCCAACACCTCGTCTTCGCGTGCCGCTGCCAAGGTGGCGACATCGGGGAAAGCGGCGATAAAGCGTTGATAATAAGGCAAAACCGTGGCGACTTGAGTTTGTTGCAACATGATTTCCGACAGCCAAACGCGATACGCATCCGCGCCCTGCCAAGGTAGGTCATGCCGTCCGTGTGCGCGTTGCCAGTGGATGAGATGGGTGGAAAAGGTGGACATGGGTGATAGTCGTTAGTCGTTAGTCGTTAGTCGTTAGTCGTTAGTCGTTAGTCGTTAGTCGTTAGCTGGTAGCTGGTAGCTGAAAAATTGTGCGCAACATCTCTATCTTCAAGCCTTAACATAATGATTAAAAAATATAATTTTAGACAACGAACTCCTTCACTATGACAAGGGGGAGGCGGGGATGGGGGTTGCAAGGTTGCATCAAAAGCAACAAATCCTACTCCAGCCTAACCCTGCACAGGAAGGAAACTGCGTAGCGACATATTCATAACTGGAGAGAAAATAAAAGCGTCATTACCCTGCCGTCTGGCGTTTGCCGTAATGGGTGAATTTGGCTTGTGCGTCGGCAAATTCTGCTGGGGTGAGCAACACGGGTTCGCCGAGTTGCAAGGTGCGTACATACAATTCGCTGAGATTTTCCACTTCGATGGTCATTTTCAACGCGTCGGCTAAGTCTTTGCCCGCCGCGATCATGCCGTGGTTGGCTAATAAGCAGGCTTTACGATTTTCCATGGCGCGCAAGGCGTTGTCGGACAAGGCTTGCGTACCAAAGGTGGCGTAATCGGCACAACGTATGCTGTCACCGCCCAGCAACGCGACCATGTAATGAAATGGGGGAATATCACGCCGCAGACATGCCAAGGTGCTGGCAGCGACGGAATGGGTGTGGATCACCGCATTGAATTCAGGGCGTTGCACCAAAATATCGCGATGGAATAGCCACTCGCTAGACGGTTGCCAACGCCCTAGTGATTGCCCATCCATGCCGACCCAAACCAAATCCGCCTCGGTCAGTTCCTCCGTACCCATGCCTGACGGGGTAATCAAAAACCCTTCGCCGCTGCGCACGGATAAATTCCCTGCTGTGCCATGGTTCAAACCCAAAGCCTCTAATTTTTGAGCCATACGTACCAGCTCACGGTGTAAATATAATTCAGACATTTTTCTTAAACATTCAGCAGGACGAAAGTAGGGAGAGAGACCCATTTAGATAGACAAAACGCGCCTTGCAGCGCGTTTTGGAGTGGCGGACAGCAAATTAGCTTTTTAAACAAGTCGCCATAAAAGTGCGACGTTCTTCACCTTTCAGCTTCTTGGTTTTCATTTCTTGATTACACGTTTTCATTTTGTTTTGTTGTTTACCGACTGCGGCAGCATTCACCACGATAGCGGCAGCCACACCAGAAGCCGCCACGGGTGCAGCAGGTTTAGCGGCTACAGGTTTAGCCGTGCCTGCTTTCAACACATACTCTTTCGACAAGCATTTTTTCATAAAAACTTTGCGTTCCTCACCTTTCAGTGCGGATGCTTTAGCTTCGATGTTGCAACCTTTCATTTTTTCTTGTTGAGGACCTGCGAAGGCGGAAGATGACGAGACGAGTGCAAGACCTAAACAAGCCAAGGTGATCAGTTTTTTCATGTATTTCTCCTAAAATTTATTGAAAGTAGCGTTTCTCGTGACGCGAAAAACATCCGCATTATAACGAGGTCATCTCTTTATCACCGAAAGATTTTGAATGCGCAAAATTTATCCCTTTTTCACCACTTGCATTGCCGTGGCAACCATACCCGCGATGTCGGCGGCATTGCCTGGCAAAATCATGGTGTTGCCTTGTTTGGCGATATTGCCAAACGCATCGACAAATTTTTCCGCGACTTTTAAGTTGACGGCGGTAAGTCCACCGTCTTGCTGTACCGCATGGGCAACTACACGGATAGATTCGGCGGTGGCATTGGCGACCAGCAATAACGCCTCTGCTTCACCTTGGGCATTGTTGATGGCGGCTTGTTTAGAGCCTTCAGATTCGCGAATGGAGGCGGTCATCTTACCTTCCGCCAAGTTGATTTCTTCTTGTTTTTTACCTTCGGATTGGGCAATCAACGCGCGCTTTTCACGTTCGGCGGTAATTTGCTTTTGCATGGCGGCCAACACTTGTTGGGGTGGCGTGATGTCTTTGATTTCATAACGTAAAACCTTTACGCCCCAGTTCGGACTGGCTTCATCCAGTGCAAACACCACGGTGCGGTTAATGGCATCGCGGTCTTCTAGCAACTTGTCCAAATCGCGTTTACCACATTCTGAACGCAATGCGGTTTGCGCCAACATGGTAATCGCAGCAAGATAGTTGGACGAGCCATAGCTGGCACGCGCGGCATCGGTCACTTGGTAATACAACACACCATCGACTTGAACTTGGGTGTTGTCGCGGGTGATACAGACTTGCGGGGCGATGTCGATGGGGAATTCCGTCAAACGATGGCGATAAGCGATGCGATCCATAAAGGGAATCACAATGCTCAAGCCTGGTTGCAACGTGCCATGATACTTACCAAACCGCTCAATGACCCACGCATTTTGCTGCGGCACGATTTTGATGGTCTGGAAGGCGAGGATCGCAGCGAAAGCGACGAGAAAGATGTAGAACATTTCCATTTTGTGCTCCTTGTGTGTTGAGTCGTTGCGTATAAATAATCAGGTATTGAGTCGTTAGTCGTTAGTCGTTAGTCGTTAGTTGCTAGTTAGAGGGAACATGAGTATATCAACATGAATATATTGCAAAAAAATAACTGATGCGCTTCACCCACCCATCCTGCCAACTAAAAACTAACGACTAACAGCTAACGACCAACAACTTATTCAATGTTGAGATGCGAACCGATGACGGCTTTGATGCGCCAAACAATTTTGCTGGTATCTACGGTGCTGTTTGGGGTGAGTTCAGCATCCCATTCTGCGCCGCGATAACTGACCCGTGCGTGACGTTCATCCATCCAACGCACGACTTGCACGGTTTGTCCTACGTCATAACTAAAATTAGCTTGGGCATTGGGCGGATCATCATGCTTTTTCCAACTGTAAATAGCCGCCAAACTGCCCGAACACAACAAAGTAGCGACCACCATTTGCCCACCCCACGGCATCCCCCAATACGCGCACAGTCCCGCAACCGCAAGCCCTAATGCCATAGACAACATGTAAAAAGTGCCTGTGAACATTTCCATAATAACTAAGATAAGTGCTGCGATCCACCACACCCAATAAGTATCCATATTACCTCCTGTTCGTTAATGTACTCATTCTGCCATGTTTCGTTGCAAGCTAGGGGTATATCACGCATGGCGCAGCCATTCTCATTTTGACTAGCACGCAGGGGTTTATAGGTACGCCCCCATGCTTGGGCAAAAGTAGAGCCTCCAACAGGCTAAATTAACCCATTCTTACCTTATTGCTGCGCCATGTGCCGAGTTACAAAGTCGGGCGAGTATTCGGGCAAGTCAGATTATTTAAGCTCGTTTGGGGGTAATGCTTTTGCAACTCGGTCAGCTTGGCGAGGGTTGCGCCATTTAATCCGTCTAAGATCAACATGGTGGTTTGATGGGCAGGGCGATATTCGCCTACTTTGACCGCCCCGATTTTACGTAATGTGACCGCTCGTTTTTGCGCCTCTGGTTTGGAATTAAAAGTACCCAGTGCGATCGCATGTTGCCATTTTCCCTCATCCTGCACGACGGCGTAGTCGGTAATGCCTGCGGCGTTGAGTTCGGCAATTTTTTGGTTGAGTTTGGCTTTATTTTTGGAGGGTGGAATATAAACCCAATATTCACTGGCATAGTCGATGGTGCGTTGGGTAAAAAGCGGATGAAGTTCGGTGAGTTCTTTTTGGGCGAGGGTTAAGTCATCCGCTGAAAACTCTCCCCATTCCATGCAGGCAAGCTGATTGCTGGCTGACACTGATGACATCGCAGGTGTGATCGCGGATGCGGCAATGACCTCAGAGGTGCTTAAGATGCTTGATGCCGCCATGACAGGCACCGCACTAAGCGGCGGGGGGAGTTCGCTTTGTAGGGCAATTTTCTGGGGATTGAGTTCGGGCTCGGCTTGTTCCAATTCGGGCGCGGTGAACAGCACAGCCCCCCATTGCATCACGGCAAAAAACACCCCGTTCGCCACCAACATAATCCAGAGCAACACTTTTATCATTCGTCCATTTCCTGAGAAATTATCCATAAACCTTGTAAAACCAGATTGTCCACCTCGCATAGCGGCAATGCAGTGTGCGTTTTGAGCAAAGCCGCCGCACCGCCAGTTAACAAGATGGGTGCATCGGCTGCGTTTAAGGTCGCGTAATGTCGCTCAATTGCCCCGCAGGTGGCCTGAATCGCGCCAGAAAACAGGGCATCCGCCGTATTACGGGGAAAAGAAACGACGTGTCCTGTGGCGAGTTGGAGCTGTGCTGTCGCCCCCACCAAGCTGGTTTGCATCAGCGTGATCCCAGGCAAAATCAGCCCGCCTAAAAATTCGCCCTGCGCAGATAGCGCATCTATCGTCGTCGCGGTACCACAATTGACCACCAAGCAAGCGCGCGCCTGCATCTGCCATGCGGCGATCAATGCCGCCCAACGGTCACAGCCCAATTGTTGCGGCAGCGTATAGCCATTGCGTACACCGCCTTGTTGGGCTTGGGCGACCATAAAACGCGTTTGCCAACCGTGAGCCGAACAGGCAGCGCGAATCGACTGCGCTACGGCTTCACCTGCCACATTGCTCACCCAAACGATGGACGAAAGGGACGGTGGCAAGGTGGCAAAAGAAAGCTGATCGGCACGTACAGTGGCTAAGTCGCCCGCGTGTTGCCACGTGTCCTTGGTGCGCACCGCCCACTTAATGCGCGTATTGCCTGCGTCGATCAATAATTGCATGCGGCGTACTCCCCTCTCCCATGGATGGGAGAGGGATTGGGGGAGAGGGGGCTTTTCACTTAAACAATCCCCGCAAACCTGTTTGCAATTTGGTTTTGGCTTCTTCTTTTTTGATGTCTACTTGTTGTTGTGCCGCTGCTTTTTGCGCATCCACTTTTTGCTGAACCTGTTGCTGTACCTCCTCTTTTTTCGCGGCGATTTGTTGTTTGGTGTTGTCGCTGAGCATAGAGCTGAAATCCAGATTGTATTTCAAATCGGTAAACGCGCCGCTGATGCGCAATGGAATGGTGAGGCCGCCGACTTGATCTTTACCGCCTTGACCTTCCAATGTGCGCGCGATGGTGGCTCTGGCGAGATAGTTCATACTGTCGTTGCCGACGTTAATGTCGCCAATACCGCCTAGCCGAATCAACGGGGATTTTAAGGATAAATCTTCGTTATGTGCCACGCCTTGGCGGATGCTGAAGCTGGCTTTTAATTCGCTAAAGTCAGTTTTTTCCTCTTTGTTCGCGGAGCTGGTGCTGCTGCCTAATGAACTTTTGGCATCCCGAATTTTCTTGGCGACATTGAAGCCGCGAATCGCGCCATCCGCCAGATTTAACGACAAGCTGCCGTTCAAGGCTTTTTTCAATACACTGACGCGATCACCTTGGGTGGTGACATCCACGTTGACATTCCCTTTGCCTTCCAGCGTGTCAAAATCAGCTGCGTCCTTGGTTAAAGCCGCGACATTGATACCCACCAAACTTTGGCGAATAACAAAGCTGGGCGTATCTTGCGACGCATCCACACTCACACTGCCGTTGACACTGCCGTCGTACAAATTAGCAGAAAGTGGGCTGATATTGACGACACCTTGATTGGCTTTAACATCAATACGCACATTTTTAGATTTGACGTTAGCGACCTTGAACGCACCGATGCGTAAACTGCCATTCAGATTCAGTTTGCGTAGGGCAGACAAGTCAAAAGGTTGTTCTGGCGTAGTGGTTTTAGGCGCGTCAGCGGCTTTTTTCGGCAGGTATAAATCAGCATCTAGTTGATCTAGCTCAATATCGAAGTTAATCGCAGGGTTGGCAAAGTTTGCCACGCCAATTTTCGCTTTAATCTGGCTTTGCAACAACCCACCCGCTAACGCAACTTGCACGGTTTGCTTTAAGGCATTGGCTTGCACGCTGCCTTTCATTTCGCTGCTGATGGATTTGCCAGGGAATTTATCGCCTGTGGCATTCAGGGCGATGACCAAATTGCTTAAGTTAAATTGCTGCTCTTGAATATTGCCTGACAGGGGTGAACTGAGTTTGACCTTAAAAGCTTGATCCGCTTGCTGTACGTCCAAGTCCAATGCCAAGTTACTGACTTTAAAGGAAAGCGGGTCGCTTTCAACACTGGGCATAGACAAGGCTGCGATGATTTTACCCATCGCCCCGTCCAGTTTGGCATTCAGCATCAGCTTGTCGCCTGTGAATTGTTTGTCATTCAGTCCCAAGGCGGGTGCATCCAAAGTGGCTTCAAACGCATCTTTCACCTTTACGCCACTCACCGACAAATTAAATTGCTTTACGCCATAATCCTTGCGCGGGACATCGGCACGGACATCTCCGCCCACTTTTAGTTTTAGATCACTGATGTCCAGCGCGCTCCCCGTGGCTTGCAGATCCATGCCCGCCAGTTGAAACAGCTGCTTTTCTAAATCGAAGGTGAGCATGCCATTGAGCGTGGCATTGACATTCACTTTAGGCTGATTGGCTTGCACGCCCAATGACAAGGCGATTTTGCTAGGAATACCTTCAGCAATGCGTCCTGTTTGCAGCTTAAAATCTTGAAGCGCGTATTTGGCACCACTGCCTTCATCGACATAGCTCAGATTGGTTTTGTTGATGGTGACGGAAGCAATATCAAATTTAACAGGCGCACTTTTGGTCGCGGCTTGATTGGGATCTTTTTTGAGCAAATCGTCGATATTCGTTGTGCCATCCGCATGTTTAATCAAGGTGGCTTGCAAACCATTTAGCACGACTTCATCGACCACGATATTTTTTTGCAGCAAAGGCACTACCGCCAAGGAAACACTCGCGCTGTCAATCGCGGCAAATTGTTGTGTTTTTTGAAATTCAGATAAAGACACTTTACTCAAACTCACCCCGATGCTGGGGAAGAACATCAGCTTAATGTCGCCATCCAGATGTAAATCGCGATGTTTGCTGTCTTTAACCGCTTGAATAATCCTGTCTTTGTAGTCATTGGGATTAAAAGTTGCCGCCAAATAACCCGCACCCGCCGCCGTCACCCCAATCACCCCGCCTACTGTCCATAAGCCATATTTCAAGATTTTATTCATATCCGCCCCGCATCAAAAATTGAGGGCGGATTATAGCGAGGAATGGGCGCGCAGTCTGCGTGCTTAATGCGGTTGCGCCTCCATCAAGGTGCGACGGAACTCGCTGGGGTTGGAAATATCAGGCACGGTAATTTGCGGGTTACCAATGCTATTGATAATGATATTGCCGTAATTAAGGATGCGTCCACGCTGGGTTTGGGTGACTTGAATACTGCCAATTTTACCTAAAGGCAGTTCTATATTTTGCTGCAAGGGGAAGCCAATTTTGACAATGACCCGTTTATTGGTAAAAGTCAGCTTGGTGTTATGTCGGGCAATCAAGTGGCGTATAAATGCCCAGAACCAACAGCCCAACCCCACTAGCATGACGATCCAAAGCAAAGCATTATTGACATTGATATTAAATAAACTTAACGAATTCAATGGGTTGTACAAGTGCGCAATAAAGCCTATGCCAATAATAGCCAACCCTGATAAAAACAAAGAAACCTGTATCCCGATGCTCACACGCGCGGTATAAATGACTTTTTCGTTTTCCACCAATGAACTTTGCAATATCTCCTCTTCTTCATTGCGGATGAATTCAGCGGAGTAATACTGATCCCAGCGTTGTAACAAAAACGCGGCGGCGACGGTCGTTTCAACTAAAAAAACACTCAGGGTGGTAATAGGGGTGTTAGGGTTGGGGTAGAACAGCCAATTTAAGGGGCTGAGTAAAAAGGGCAGCAGCAAATACATGACCAACAGGTAAATGGCGAATGCCAAGTACGGACGTTTAGGCTGAGGAGTCCAGTGAAACCAATACAACACGGTGATGTCGCGCACAAATAACAACAAAGAAACGGGGAGGAAAATTCTCAGTGAGGGGGGCGAGGTGGGCAGCGCAATAAACAACACCAAGATGCTCAGCAAAAAGGTCGTAATCCAGCGCGGCGTGTTTTGCCAAGCGTGTCGATATTCCTTTCTTTTTAACGCATCTAGCCACAGCCGCCAATGTAGAGGGGCTTTGTTTTCCAGCAACGTGATGCCGCACAACAGACAAAAGATAACGGCAAAAGCCATGCCACCATAGTAATGTTGGGGCGTATTGTTGCCTTGTACAGGACCTTCAGGGGTGAACCCCATAAAATAAACCATGCAAAACAACACAAACAATAACCAAGCAGTAGGCGTGGTTGGGCAGCGCAATAAGGTGGACGTGCGCTGGATGCAGCCAAACACAGCCCAAATCGCCCAAATGGACATGCTCCATGTGCTAAAAGGGATCAAGCTGAACTCAAAGCCATACCAGTGAACAATGGAAAGATGATCACTCGTCCAGATGACTGCGAGCAGCCCAATGCCATACAGTGCGAATAACAACACAAACAATTTGGCAATGCTCATGCCGCGTTTTTGTTGGTAAGCAGGGCGTTGATCGGGGGGAGTGGTAAGCGTCAACAACATGACCGAGGCGTGGGTGAAGATCGCACTCGTGATGGCTAAAATCAACCATGTCACACGAACGCCGTCTAGCGTGGATTGCGCAAAAATGAGGTACGCAATTAAACAGCATATTCCGCCATACCATGCCAAAATAGTGCTGCCAAACAGCTTGCCAAACATCAGTGCGGTGGGGCTTTGAGCAGATAAGCGTTGCCAATCCCACGTTTGGGCTTGGGCTTCTTCAATCAGGCTGTTGCTGGCAAGTTGCGCCCCCCATAGCACGGTAATCAGCGCAAAAAGTGACAACGAGACCCCAGTTAGGTGTCTCCCCATTGCGTCAATATCGACACCTGGCTCATCTCGCGAAATAAAAAATGCCCAGAAAATAAGCACTAACACTAAGGGGATAGTAATGAGGCGGGTAAAATTGATTTCCAGCCACATATTGCGTTGGAATTCTGCATTGAAGATCATATCGACTCCAGGTGTAAAAGTAGTGGGCTTAGTCTATCGGGGCGGGCGGATGCTCAGCCGCACCGACACTGGCTTGTGCCAGTTGTTCGTCTTGTTTTAATTGATCCTTGTCGTTCTTAGCAACAGGGTTCAAGCGAATATCCGCTAAATAACGATCTTGTAAATTCTTTTTAACCACTACGATTTCTGCCACAGGCAAGCCCGCATTGACGAGATTAAACAACAACACGGCTTGTTCGGTAATTTTGCCTTTGAAGGTAAATTGATAAGCTTGACCATTGGTATCGGCAATAATCTGACTCACATTGACCTGCTTAGCAAGCAGCGCAGCGGCATTTGCGGTCGGGCGACTGAGCAACATGTGCAAAACCTGCGAATGATCGCGCTGGTAATTGTTAAGAGCTTCAAAACTCGCGACTTCACCTTCATGCAGTTTGAGCATATGGGTGCAATAACCATCTAATTCACTCAAAATATGAGAAGACACCATAATGGTCATGCCCTGACTGGCTAACAGCTTCAGCAAATCAGACAGTTCAATGCGCGCTTCGGGATCTAATCCTGAAGCAGGTTCGTCCAATAATAACAATTTGGGGTGGTGGATAATCGCCTGCGCAATCGCCACGCGTTGACGAAAGCCACGTGATAATTCACCCGTTTTTTGTTGTAGGCGATCCGTTAAACTCAATTGCGCCGCCACTTTTAACACCCGCTCCTCCCCATCTGGCTGAGAGAGTTTGTGCGCCAGTGCCATATAAGTCAGCGATTGCTTGACCGTGAGATTATCGTACAAGCCAAATTGATCGGATAAGTACCCCAAGAGACGATGACAAGCACGTGGGTCTTGGTGCGTATCTTGCCCCCATAGGGTAATGTTGCCTGAAAAAGGATTATCCAATGCCGCCATGCAACGCAATAAAGTTGACTTGCCCGCACCGTTATTCCCAACCAAGGCGGTAATCGTGGCTGCCTCTAGGGCAAACGACACATTATGCAAAGCCTGTTGACTGGCATAACGATAGTACAAATTTTTGACTTCAATCATGAACAGTCACCTAGCGTGAGGTTGCTAACAAGTGGAATTAACGGAACACAATGGTTTTGTTGCCACAGATCAGCACGCGATCTTCGACGTGATAGCGCAGCCCGCGTGCTAACACGGATTTTTCAATATCCCGCCCATAGCGCACTAAATCTTCAATCGAATCCGCGTGGTCGATGCGCAAAGTGTCTTGCTCAATAATCGGCCCTGCGTCTAGCTCATCCGACACATAATGACAAGTCGCACCAATCAGTTTTACCCCGCGTTGATGCGCTTGATGATAAGGCTTCGCGCCAATAAACGACGGCAAAAAGCTGTGGTGTATGTTGATGATTTTGCCCGAAAAACGCGTACACAAGGCGGCTGGCAAAATCTGCATATAGCGCGCCAACACCATGATGTCGCCCTGCGCCGCCTCAAATAATTCCGCGATGCGCGCAAACCCAGCGGCTTTGTCCTGCATGGGGACATAATGAAACGGAATGCCGTGCCACTCCACAAAGCTGCGTAAATTTTCGTGATTGGAAATCACGCACGGAATATCCACCAACAATTCGCCACTGCGCCAACGATGCAGCAAGTCGTTCAAACAATGATCTTGCTGGCTGACCAATAGCACGAGGCGTTTTTTAATCGCCGAATCCGTCAGTTGACTACGCATAGCAAATGCTTGCGCTAACGGCGCAAAAAACGTGTCAAATTCCGCCGCCGAAAACGGCAAGGAATCTGCCTGTATTTCTTGGCGCATAAAAAACTGCTGGGTTTCTTGATCGGTGTGATAGCTCGCTTCCACAATAAAGCCGCCCTGTTGGGCGATAAAGCCTGTGACGGCGGCGATAATGCCCGCCCGATCTGGGCAGGAAATGGTGAGCGTATAACGATGGGGCGTGGTCATATTGACGACTTAAAGTGGCACACGCGCCGCGATAAAGGCTTTGAGTTGCGCCACTTCGGGTGGCAACACATCAAAGCGTTGCGGCAAACTTTCGATATTTTCATAACCCGCTGGGCGAGTCGGCGCAATCCCTAGTGCTTCTTGGATAGTTTCTTCAAATTTCGCAGGCAATGCGGTTTCCAAGCACACCAGTGGAATATCCGTATCGCGGTTTTCCAATCCCGCCTTCAAGCCATCCGCGGTATGCGGATCCATCACAAAGCCATATTCTTGATAAACGCGGCGGATGGTCGCGATGCGATCTGCGTGATTGCTCGCCCCTGAAGCCACGCCAAACTCTTGTACCTTGGCAAAATAAGGCGTGTCGTTTAAGTCAAAATAACCTGTCGTTTCCAACTGTTGCCACAAACCTTTCAGCACCTGCGGATCGCGACCCACCAAGTCATACACAAAACGCTCGAAATTAGAGGCCTTGGTAATGTCCATGGACGGGCTGGTGGTGTGCATCGTTTCGGCGCGCGGACGATAAATCCCTGTTTTGAAGAATTCGTCCAATACGTCATTTTCATTGGTCGCGACGATCAATTTAGCAATCGGCAAGCCCATTTGACGGGCGATATGACCTGCGCACACATTGCCAAAATTGCCTGAAGGCACCGCGAAAGAGACTTTTTGGCTGTTGTTTTCCGTCAAGGCAAAATAGGTTTGGAAGTAGTAAACCGTTTGCGCCGTCACGCGCGCCCAGTTAATCGAATTGACCGTGCCGATTTGATATTTGGCTTTGAAATCCAAGTCGTTCGACACCGCTTTAACCATATCTTGACAGGCATCAAACGGTGCGGTGACCGCGATATTGAAGATATTCGGGTCTTGCAAGGTGAACATTTGCGCGGTTTGGAAAGGACTCATTTTGCCCAGTGGCGACAACATAAACACCCGTATGCCGCGCTTGCCGCGCATGGCGTATTCCGCTGCCGAACCCGTATCGCCTGACGTGCCGCCCAGAATATTCAAGGTCGCACCGTCTTTCGCTAAAGCGTATTCAAACAAATTGCCCAGCAACTGCATCGCCACATCTTTGAATGCCAAAGTCGGGCCATTGGACAGCCCTAAAACATGCAAATTAGGCGCAAGCGTTTTGATGGGCGTAATCACATCGCTACCAAAAGCGGCTGCGGTGTAGGTTTTGTTGAGGATGGTTTTTAAATCCTCCGCAGGAATATCGGTGGCAAAACGGCTTATCACTTCAAACGCCAGTTCGCGGTAATCCATGCTGCGCATCGCAGCGAGTTCGGCAGCACTAAACACGGGGTAATGATCGGGGACGGCCAAACCGCCATCTTCAGCCAAGCCGCCCAACAGAATTTCAGTAAAAGATTTAGCGGCCATCCCGCCACGCGTGCTGGTGTATTTCATGGGTTTCTTTCGGATTAAGGTCAAAAACAAAGTCAAGGCGCGGATTATCTCACGACATCGCAGATTTTTTCAGGTTTGGATGAGATCCGATTTCTAAGAACGCACTGATTTATTTTCAAGCGAATCACCGCAGGCCGTGACTGCGGTGAAATCGTTGGACGGGAATTAATACAGGGCAGCTCGCAAGTCGGGGGAGATTCATTTTTTTGACAAACTCGAATGGAAAACCAATTGCTGCAATCCGTTGAAAGTCATTTCCCTTGGAATAAAGGTGGCAACAGATTCGTCTACACCTGTGGATATAGCTGCCGCCACTCCATGGCTGAACTGTTGCAAGGCGATATCCAGAGTCGGGCGAATCGCACCATCACGCAATGTTTCATTTTCATGTTTTTTTAAATAGGCAGCAGCCGTTCCATCCAGACGCAGTGTCTGTCCTAGCACGGCTACAGCCATACGTGCATCCCTGAATGCGGGATTGTTGTATGCGGTATACAGGTCACCGAAGGCTACACCCAATCCAGCCAAGCTTTGTTTAGCCTGATTATTGTCAATCAAGAAAGTTAGACATTGATCACTCAATGAGTAAGCAGCTAACCAAACATTTAATGCATGCCGCCCACACCCTCCTTCGGCAGCGCCCCATTCGTAGTAAAACCCACGAACTTGCACAGGCTCGGGCACTTCCTGAAATAACTTCACCGCTTGTTCCGCCCCACTTTTTCCCGATTTTCTATAGAGATTGGCAACATGAACACGAGTCGGTAAATTGCTTGTTGGCTCGCAGGAAAGTACAGCATTGGCTATATTCAGTGCCAATTCATGCTTGCCTTGGTCGAAGAAACGACTGGAAATATGAAAGCGCCATTCAGACGGATTCTCTGGAAGAAATTGACCGGAATTTAAAACATTTATCGCTGCCATGCTTAGTTGCTTATATAGCCCACCAATATCCTCAGCGAACTCTTTCTCCAGCACTGAAACCAAAGCTTCGGCAATGCGGCGGTGGCGGGTAAAAATGAATGATGAGGTGGTGGTGGCTGCTGCTTCCTGCCCCAAGGGGACTAGCACATCCCGATGCAGCTTGTCGATTGGACAACCAAGGGCTTTTGCCAGTACGGGGCGAGAAAGATATTCCAGCCCTTCCGCGTGCATGGCTGCAACGTAGGCGAGCGCATCGCGCAGAGTGCCACCACTGCGGATTTTCCGTTGACCGAGACGCTCCAGCAGCAGACGGGCGTGATTGTGCAGGTCAGCACTATGTCTCACAGCGAGTAGCGCCCCATAGAAAGCTCCTGTTGTTGTCTTGGCTTCTACCTTGGCTTGATTTTCCAGAGTACTGGCACGTTGGTCTTCTGGTATGCGCGCCAAATCACCCAAACCCGTTTCGCCGAAAGTTTGCCAAGCAGCGACAATAGCTTGAGCATCTTCTTTGTCCAACCCTGTTAGATGCTCTTGCTGGAAACTGACTGCACCAGACCAACTCAGTTGATCCGCCTTTGATGCACGCCAGTCCGAGTCACGGCAGGCAAGCAGGCAATGCACTCGACCATGTAACTCAGGCGGCAGGCGTTTGAAAAGGTTTAATAGCTCAGGGGCTGCTCGATCAGATTCGTCCAACACGAGTAACCAGTGGAAATTGTTCGTGAGCACAGGAAGGATGTCATCCACTACAAAAGGCAACGCTTCATCGCGGCGTTGCAGAATGCGCCAATCATTCCTGCCCTTAACGACCTCATAGGCGGTCTGAAGCATGGCGGTAGTTTTACCCTCACAGCCAGCCGCAAGCAAAAGTGCAATGATGGGAGCCTCTGCTGTTTCTGCATTTTTAAAGTGATTGACCAATCGGCCAACAATTTTGCGGCGGGGAATGGATGAGGAAAGTGCTTCGTGCCAATCTGGCACCGCGCCATCGAAGAAGCGCAGGGCGGCCTCTTGGCTCAGCGGTACACAATGCTGATTTAGGTCTTCGGATTTTGCGACTGACCAACCCTTGGGCGGTTGCACTTCTGGCGTGGCTGGCGCGTAGCTAGCGGGGATCGGTTGGTTGCTGGGAAGAGGGTAATGCCACCAATCACCTTTCTTATAGTGATTGTGAAATGCGTCTGTGGCAAGAGTCCAATCTTGCTGGTCTGCATTCCAATGGCGGGGCTGTAGTTTTACTTCTCCTGCGTCAAAATCTACTTCTCCCCAAACTAAACCATTGCGCCATTTCTCACCTTCCCTAGCCTGAAATCCAGCACCAGACTGAATAGCAAGAAAGCTCTGCCCACCGCCATAAGTTGGTTCCACCCATTCATCATGTAGGTGACCGTGCAGATATAGGACTTGATGCTGCCCCAACAAGCTCGTGATAGGTTTCTTTTGATCAGGACGAAACCAATCTACTGGATGGTGACCAAGAACGATGCGTAGCTTCGCCTGTTGTATTGCATTGAGAGCGTTCTCCAACAGTGACTTGCCTGGCGTGAGTTGACGTTCATCTTTGTCGTCTTTGCTTAGCCAAGCTGTATTGATGCCAACGATACCAATTTCATGTCCGCGAATGGAAATAGTGCGCGCGAAAGCACCGTCTGGGCCAGCGAATGCATCCTTGGTGGGCGAGCAGTCATTATCAACAAAATTTTTAAACCGAGGTGTGAGCATCTCCCCTCGTAGCCTTGCTCCTTCATCAGTAGGGTCGAAATAATGGCTATTTGCTTGAGCGATTTCTTCCTGACTGAAGGCTGAGTACTTGGTACGGTCTAAATCGTGGTTGCCTGGAACAGCAAAGGTGCGGTTACTGATTCCGCCGCCGATTAAATCTTGTAATGGAAAGATGAAATCCTGCCAAAATGTTTCATATTCAGCAGTCAGCCCTTTATTGGCCAAGTCACCTGTTAGAAACAAGAGATCCAGTACGAATCCTTCTTCTTTACGCTTGCCAACATGATCCAGAATGTAGGCGAACATTTTTTGTGTGGCATGGTCATCTTTGCCGACGTGGAAGTCCGAGAGGTGAAGCCAACGTATAGTTTTAGACATAGAATCACGGTGGTTGGGTTTGGATTGATTTTCGCTGATAGTATACCTTTTCCTTTATCGCCTACAATTTTTCGGCAAGTGGAATTGGTGTGTGTGAATCAATGGGGTCAGCGTTGTGCCATGGCATAAAATCCCGTATTGCATACGGGCTACCTATCATCGCCATACCAGCGAAGGCGGGTGTGCCGTGCGCACGCGGCACGAAATGAATGGTGCGCACAAGCGCACCCTACCCACACTCATCGTCCCCCTACAAGCAAACGTAACCCGTATGCAATATGGAATTTAGTCACTTATCAATTGAATGATGTTAAAACGTGACAAGACTTTCACACGCAAAGACGCAGAGCGCACGGAGTCTAAAGGCTTTCGTCCGCTTTGTTTTCTCCGCGTTCGCAGCACCTCCGCATGAATAATTTTGGGGTTCTGGCTTGTCCAGCTTAGGTTTAATCAACACATTTTTGCCATACAAATAGTCGGGTATTGGTCGCGAGTGATTAAGATGGAAATGCAATCATATCCATATGAATAAATTACAAAAAAATTGCGGATGCGCTGCGCTTGCCAGTCCTATCAACTAACGACTACCAATCAACGACCAAAAACTACTGATACCGCAACGCTTCTATCGGATCGAGTTGGGCGGCTTTTTTGGCGGGGTAAAAGCCGAAGAATATGCCAACCGCAGCGGCGACGCTGAATGCCACCACGGCGGCATTGGCGGAAATAATCACCGCCGTATCCGTGAGTTGATTCACCAACAGCGCGCCGCCGATGCCCACCAGCAACCCAATCACACAGCCCGCGAGGGAAATCATCATGGCTTCGAGCAAAAACTGCATCAGGATGTCGCGCTCGCGTGCGCCAATCGCCATGCGGATGCCGATTTCGCGGGTGCGTTCGGTGACGGACACCAGCATGATATTCATAATCCCGATGCCGCCGACCAGCAGCGAGACCGAGGCAATCGCGCCTAATAACATAGACATGACGCGGGTGGTTTCGGCGGCGGAGTCAGCGGCGGCGGTTAAATTGCGGATGAAAAAATCATTGTCCATGTCGTCGCGGATGCGGTGACGCTGGCGCAGCAGGGCAGTCATGGATTTTTCCACCACGGGCATCATATCGGGCGAGCTGCTTTGCACCATCACCATACGCACTGCCCCTGGGAAGGCATTGCCGAACACTTTGCGCTGCACGGTGGTGAGCGGAATAATCAGCGTGTCGTCTTGGTCGCGTCCATCCAAACTTTGTCCTTTGCTGGCAAGCACGCCGACCACCAAAAACGGGCTTTGTTTGATACGCACGGTTTTGCCGACAGGGTCATCGTCGCCGAATAAATTTTCCGCCACGGTTTTGCCGATCAACACCACTCGCGTGGCGGAACGCACGTCGGAATCGGTAAACGGTAAACCCGATACCACCGCCCAACTGCGCGCATCCAAATACGACGGGGTCGTGCCGATCACCGAGGTACTCCAGTTGCTAGGGCCGTACATCACTTGCGTGCTGCCAGGGTGAATGGGGGCGGCGGTTTGCACTCCTGGCAATTCCAGCAGCGCGTCGGCATCGCTCACCGTCAGCGTGGGAATGTTGCCGCTGCCCGAACGCACGCCGCCAGCGGTGGTACTGCCTGATACCAGCACAAACAAATTGCTGCCCATCGCGCTGATGGTTTGGTTCACCGCGTATTGCGCGCCCTGCCCCACCGCCATCATCAACACTACCGCGCCTACGCCGATGACCATGCCCAACATGGTCAACAACGTCCGCAGCCGATTGGCATTCATGGCGCGCCATGCTTCGCCTAACATGACCAAGGTCATTTCAAGACTCCCCGTGCGTGTTCCCTCCCCCTAGCAGAGGGAGGGTTAGGGTGGGGGTTGAAGTCGTCGCACGGATGCAAACTTTCAACCCCCATCCCACTTACCCCCTCGCTGCGCTCTCCCCCTCTGCTAGGGGGAAGGAGCAGGTTTGTTTGTGATTTTAATTTTATAATCATAATGTTATGTATTTATGAACCAGGCTCATCTATGCCGCTCCCGATGTTCGTGCGTGGATAAATCGCTGACGATGCGCCCGTCGAAGAAGCGCACTTGGCGTTTGGCGTGGTCGGCGATGTCGAGTTCGTGTGTGACAAGCACGATGGTGATGCCTTCGCGGTTGAGTTCGCCGAATAAACCCATGATTTCCTCGCTGGTGTGGCTGTCCAAATTACCCGTCGGTTCATCCGCCAACAACAAGCGCGGGCGGTTGACCAAGGAACGGGCAATGGCGACGCGTTGTTGTTGCCCACCCGAAATTTGGCTGGGCAGCGAATACGCTTTGCTTTCCAGCCCGACTTTTGCCAATAATTCATGGGCGCGTTCATGGCGTTCGGCGCGGTGTTTGATGCCTGCATAAATCAGCGGCAACGCCACATTGTCCAATAACGACATGCGCGGCAACAGGTTAAAGCCTTGAAAAACAAAGCCGATGGTGTGATTGCGCAAGCGTGCCAGTTCATCGCGATTCATCGCCGCCACGCTGCGCCCGCCCAAGACATAATCCCCGCCCGTGGGTTTGTCCAAACAGCCGAGTATGTTCATCAAGGTCGATTTACCTGACCCAGACGGCCCCATAATCGCCACGAATTCCCCCGTGGCTATGCGCAGATTCACGTCTTTCAACACAGGAAAATCCCCCGCCACCGTGGTGTAAGATTTGCAAAGGGCGCGGATGTCGATGACGCTATCGGCCATGATAGGTTGTTCGTAGGTGCGAATTCATTCGCACGATTTTGGAAGGGCGTGCGAATGAATTCGCACCTACGTTATGACTAGCGTTCATCAGAACATCCTCGGTGAAGAAGGTGGCTTGCTGTTGCCCGATTTGCCTAGTGCTTCGCCCACCACAATTTGATCGCCCACTTTCAACTCGCCGCCCACGATTTCGGTGTTGCGGTTGTCGGTGATGCCTAGGCTGACGGTGACGGCTTTCAGCGCGCCTTTTTCCAGCACATACACCTTGCCTGTGAAATTATCGCGCTTCGGTTTGCCTTCGCCTTCACCACGCGCTGCATCGGATTTCGCCCCACGGGGGGCTTCGGGTTTGGCATTCGGTTTCGCGGCATCCGCATTGCTAGGTTTAAAACGCAGCGCGGCATTCGGCACCAGCAATGCGTCTTTGCGCTGCGCCACGGCAATGCTCACATAAGCCGTCATCCCAGGCATCAAAATTTGCTCAGGATTATCAAGGTTAATCACCACGTCATAAGTGACCACATTTTGCAGCGAAGTCGGGTTCATGCGGATTTGCCGCACTTCGCCGATAAAATTCCGACCCGCAAACGCATCCACGCTAAATTTCACTTTTTGCCCGACGCGAATGTTGCCGATGTCGGCTTCCGCGAACAACGCGTCAATCTGCATTTTGGATAAATCTTGCGCGATTTTGAACAAGGTCGGCGTTTGCAAACTGGCGGCGACGGTTTGCCCCACATCCACGGTGCGGTCAATCACCACCCCCGCCACAGGCGAACGAATCACCGAATACGCCAAGTTGGCGCGATCTTTTTCCACCACCGCAAGGGTCAATTGCAACTGCGCGGCGGCGGATTTGCGGGCTTGCACCGCCGTGTCTAGCTCTAATTTCGACACATATTCCTGTGCAAACAAGCCCCGCGTGCGGGCTTCATTCGCCGTTGCCAACTCCAAACTGGCAGTGGCACTCAGCACGTTCGCGCTGCTTTGTTTTAACTGCGCCGCCAGCAACGCATCGTCCAACTCCAGCAACACCTGACCTTTTTCCACTTTGCTGTTGAAATCTACATACAGTTTTTTCACCGTCCCCGATACCTGCGTACCGATGTTAATCAACGACACAGGGTTAATCGTCCCATTCGCCGAAACCGTTTGTTTCAAATCCCCTTTTTCAACCACCATCAAACGATACTGCTGCTCGGCGGTGGGTTTATTGAGGTATTGATACACGGGATAGGCAGCGGCGGTCAGCACCAAGGCAGTTGCCAAACCAATTTTTTGTAAAGTATTCATCTAATTTTTATAACCATTTCAATTGCTTGTGCAGCGGAAACGATGCGTATCCCCTGAAATACTTGGAGTACCAATAAATCTTCATCACCTGACACAATTAAGTCTGCTTTGGCAGCCAAGGCACACGCCAGCACTGCATCATCATCTATATCACGTGACACTTGTGTCGCCAGTTGATGTGCGGTTTTTAATGTCACTAGTTTTTGATAATTGACGACCATTTGTTCGGCGGTTAATCCTGTTGCTTGTACAAACTTCGCCAACTTTGGACGTTGCAGCACATCACGCAATTCTTCCAACAAGAGGCGACAGGTAAAAAACTGGCAGGCACGATCCCGTGCCAACTCAATGAGTTGATTGGGTACGCCTTTCCACAAAAAGGCGGATACCAGTACGTTGGTATCAATAACCAATTTCATACTCGCACACGACCACGCACCGATTGAACTTCCGCTTGAATTTCCGTCATGGATAATGGCTCGCTCCCCGCATCTGAAGCGCGTGCCGCACCTGCTAACAACGTTTGTGCGGCGCGGCGGCGCATGGCTTCTTTTAGTAAATCTGCCAACGCTTCGGAGGTCAACAAGCCAGCCGCCCGTGCTTCACGCATCAAACGGTCAGGGAGGGTGAGTTTAAGTTCTAAAGTTGTCATGGCGCTATCCTGGAAAAATGTTTGCGATGTATAAAGGCAATCTCGTATTTTAGGGAGTTACTTGGGTCAATGTAATGAGCAATTGCGCATCCAACACCCCTACCGCTTGCGCCAAGGCGGCGCGTCCGATGTTCCAGTTGAAATGCGCTTGGATAAATTGTTGGCGGGCGGAGGCTAAGGCGGTTTGGGCGTTGAGTACGTCCAACATAATGCCCATGCCCGCTTTATACCGCCCCGTCGCGACGTTTTCAGATTGAGTCGCACTTTGCAATAAATCTTGCGTGGCGCGCAGCGTTTGCGTGGTGGTCAGTAAATTTTGGTATGCCGTCCACACGTCCAAGGCGACTTGCAGATGGAGTTGCTGCATCTGGGATTTTTTGCTGTCTGCTGTCGCCTCGGCGGCGCGGATGCGATAGGTTGGGGCAAAACCTGAGAAAATTGGCACATTCAACACCACGCCGATGCCCGCCGTTTGGGCAAAGGGCGCGCCGCCCAGACTTTGAAAACTATCGTTTGCCGTTAAGGAAATCGTCGGCATTGCCGCCGCACGCGCCGCATCTACACTGGCTTCGGCGGCTTTGAGTTGCGCGGCGGCGGCTTGTAAATCAGGGCGATTTTTACGTGCTTGCTCGATTAACGCGGTCACGTCGCGCTCAAAAACATGCGTTGCGTCAGGTGATTTTCCCGCGTCGGTGAGTGGATTATCGGTGTCAACCAAGGTCAGTCCCGCGTTGGCATCTTGCCCCAATGCCGCTGCCAAATTACCCAGCGCATTTTGATAATTACCTTTGGCGGTGATGCTGTTCAATGTGGCTTGTGACCACGCAGTTTGTGCAGAAAATTTATCGGCGGGCGTTGCCGTCCCCGCTTGATAACGTGCTTGCGCGGCGGCGAAACTGGCTTGCGCGGCACGTTCCGACACCTCAGCGGCAGCGAGGGCAGCACGGCTGGCTTGGGTTTGATAAAACGCTTGAACGGCACTAAGGAACACGGCTTGCACCACGCTGTTTTCCGTGGCTTGCAAGGCGACAAGCAGTTGCTGCGCATTTTCCAAATTCGCCGAACGTGCACCAAAGTCATACAACAAATACGACAAAGTTAAGCCCGCGCTGAGTTGATTCACGGCTGGCGTATTAGCGGGATAATTGCGATTGAACGCCGCCGTGCCTGCCACGGTGGGGTAATAAGGGGCTTGCAACACGCCCACTTGTGCGGCTTGCACTTGCGCATTTGCCCAGCCCGTGCGGGTTTGCGGGTTATGGCACAACGCGCCATTGACCACATCCACCAAATTTAACGCCCGCTTAGGCAAGGTGTCAGGGCAAGGTTCACCTTGGGTATCGCGCAGTGGTTCGGCGTGAGCGATGCTTAGACACAACAACAAAGCCAGCCCTTGTAGGTGCGAATTTATTCGCACGTTTTTCAAAAGTCGTGCGAATGAATTCGCACCTACGCAATGGTTCATTTATTTACCCCGCTTGCAACACGCCATCGACCAGCCGCAAGGTGCGCTGCATGCGTTGTGCTAATTCGAGGTCGTGGGTGACGACGATAAAGCTGGTTTGGAGTTGTTGGTTTAGGTCTTGCATTAAATCAAATAACGCCATCGCGCTGTTGCGATCTAAGTTGCCTGTGGGTTCGTCTGCTAACACGCACGCGGGGTTGGTGACCAAGGCGCGGGCGACGGCGGTGCGTTGGCGTTCGCCGCCTGATAGTTCTGCGGGCAGATGTTCTAATCGCTGCGCCAAGCCGACTTTTGCCAACATCGCGGCGGCAATGGGATGGGCTTCGGCGCGTTTCATGCCGCGTATCAACAACGGCATGGCGACGTTTTCTAACGCGGTGAATTCGGGCAACAGGTGATGGAATTGATAGACAAAGCCCAGATTGCGATTGCGCAATACCCCGCGTTGGGTTTCGGTCAGGCTTTGCACGTCTTCGCCCAAAATTTCCACCGTGCCGCTGCTGGCAATATCCAAACCGCCGAGCAAATGCAGCAAGGTGCTTTTGCCTGAGCCTGACGCGCCGACAATGGCGATGCGTTCGCCGCGTGCCACGCTTAAATTGACCTGTTGCAACACGGGCACGGGCTGTTTGCCCAATAAAAAAGTTTTGCTTAAATCACGGCAAGCCAACACGGGATTATTCATAGCGCAATGCCTCGGCGGGTTGGGTTTTGGACGCGCGATAGCTAGGATAAATCGTCGCCAATATACTGATTAAAAAAGAAATAGCGGAGACCAGCGCAACTTCATCCCAATGTAAATCGGAGGGCAATTCGGTGATGAAATACACCTCTTTGGACAAAAATTGCACATGGAATAGCCGCTCGATAAACGGAATCACCACATCTAAATTCATCGCCAAGGCAATGCCGCTCACACAACCGAGCAAGGTGCCGATGATCCCAATCACCACGCCTTGCACCATAAAAATGCTCATAATGCTGCGCGGAGACGCGCCCAAGGTGCGCAAAATGGCGATGTCGGCTTGCTTGTCCGTCACTGCCATGACCAACGTGGACACGATGTTAAACGCCGCCACCGCCACAATCAGCGACAAAATGATAAACATCATTTTCTTTTCCATCTGTACCGCGCTGAAATAATTGCGGTTTTGGTGTGTCCAGTCGTTGGCGTAAAGACCAGGCGGGAGCTGGCGTTGCAGTGTGTTGGCGACTTCGGGGGCGCGTTCGACATCGTGCAATTTGGCGGCGATGCCTGTGACCTGCTCGCCCAGTTGAAACAGCTTTTGCGCGTCGTTCATCTGGATCAAGGCGAGGCTGCTGTCGTAAGGTGCCATGCCAATTTCAAAAATCCCCACCACGCGAAATTGCTTTAAGCGCGGCACCATGCCCGCAGGGGTAATCGACCCTTGCGGCGAAATCAGCATGACTTTTTGATCAAGCTGCACCCCCAATGCCCGCGCTAAATCCACGCCCAACACGATGCCGAATTCGCTCGCCCGCAGATCGCTTAATTTGCCCGACTTCATTTTTTGCGCCAAATCGGTCAAGTCGCTTTCACGTTCAGGCAAAATCCCGCGCACCATCACGCCCTGCACACTTTGCCCAAACGACAACATGCCCTGACCATTGATATAGGGTGCGACGGCGGAAACTTGTGGATTTTTCTGCACAACATCCAACACCGCTTGCCAATCCGCCATGCGCCCGCCGTCCGCCACCACTTCTAAATGCGGCGACGCGCCCAACATGCGCGCACGGACTTCTTTTTGAAAACCGTTCATCACCGACAGCACCACAATCAACGCCATCACGCCCAACGCCATGCCCAGCATGGAAATTAGGGAAATAAAAGAAATAAAATGATTGCGCCGCTTCGCTCGCGTGTAGCGCAGTCCGATGAAAAGTTCGTAGGGTTGCAAGGGAGTCTATGAAGTAAAAACAGGGTCGCAAGTGTGCCACAAACGAAGCCATGACAGGGAAAGATTATGCGAGACCATGATAATTGCTTAGGCTTTTCTGGATATAAAACACGCATTGCGCGTTCAGGTTTGAATCTACAAATTATCTAACGCGGCTTTGTGCTAGAATGCGCCCCCTTTTCATCTAGCAAGGCTGTTTCCATGTCCCGCCCACTTCGTAATATCGCTATCATTGCCCACGTTGACCATGGCAAGACCACTTTGGTCGATAAACTGTTGAGTCAAGCAGGTACTTTTTCCGCACGCCAACAAGTCGCTGAACGCGTCATGGATAACAACGATCTGGAAAAAGAGCGTGGTATTACCATTTTGGCGAAAAACTGCGCGGTGTTTTATCAAGACACCCACATCAACATCGTTGACACCCCAGGCCATGCCGATTTCGGCGGTGAAGTCGAACGCGTGTTGGGCATGGTTGACGGCGTGTTGCTGTTGGTCGATGCGGTAGAAGGTCCGATGCCACAAACGCGCTTCGTGACCAAAAAAGCCTTGGCATTAGGCTTGCGTCCTATCGTGGTGATTAACAAAGTCGATCGCCCTGGCGCACGTCCTGATTGGGTGATTAACCAAACGTTTGATTTATTTGACAAATTAGGTGCTACGGAAGAGCAGTTGGACTTCCCTGTGGTGTATGCGTCGGCATTGAATGGCTACGCCATGTTGGATTTGGAAAAACCTAGCACCAACATGCTGCCTTTATTGGATGCGGTGTTGCAACACGTTCCTGCCCCTGATGCCGATGTTGAAGCCCCTTTGCAATTACAAATTTCCGCACTGGATTACTCCAACTTCGTCGGCCGTATCGGCGTAGGTCGTATCCGTCGTGGCACGATTAAGCCAGGTCAAGATGTGATGGTGATGAATGGCGACAAACCGCCCAAACGCGCCCGCATCAATCAACTGATGGGTTTCCGTGGCATTGAACGCGTGTTGCTGGAAGAAGCCAGTGCTGGCGACATTATTTTGATTAACGGGATTGAAGAAATCGGCATTGGCGTGACCATTGCGGACCTGAACAATCCTGAAGCCCTACCAATGCCAAAAGTGGATGAACCGACTTTGACCATGAACTTGATGGTCAACACCTCACCTTTGTGCGGTCAAGAAGGTAAATTTATCACCAGCCGCCAAATCCGCGACCGTTTGAACAAAGAGTTGCTGGTCAACGTGGCGTTGCGCGTAGAAGATACCGACAACACCGACGTGTTCTTGCTGTCAGGTCGTGGCGAATTGCATCTGACCATTTTGTTGGAAACCATGCGCCGTGAAGGGTTCGAGATGGGCGTGGGCAAACCGCGTGTCGTTTACCGCGAAATCAACGGTGTGAAATGCGAACCTTTTGAAGTGCTAACCGTTGACGTGGAAGACACCAACCAAGGCGCGGTGATGGAAGAATTGGGTCGTCGTCGCGGCGATTTGCAAGATATGCAGCCTGATGGTCATGGTCGTGTCCGTCTGGAATACATCATGCCCGCACGTGGCTTGATCGGTTTCCAATCCGAATTTATGACCATGACCCGTGGCACGGGCATTATGGCGCACGTGTTTGATGACTACGCCCCTGTTAAGGCGGAAATGCCAGGTCGTCGCAACGGGGTACTGGTGTCTTCTGAAGCAGGCGATGCCGTGGCTTACGCCTTGTGGAAACTGGAAGATCGCGGTCGCATGATCGTGGTTCCAGGTGACAAATTGTACGAAGGCATGATTATCGGCATACACAGCCGTGACAACGACTTGATCGTCAACCCAATCAAAGGCAAACAACTGACCAACGTGCGCTCCTCTGGCACAGATGAAGCGGTGCGTTTAACGCCGCCTGTCCGCCTGACGCTGGAATCCGCCGTTGAGTTTATTGATGATGATGAATTGGTCGAAATCACGCCCGTTTCAATTCGTGTGCGCAAACGCTTCCTAACCGAAAACGAACGCAAACGCATGGGACGTAGTCTGTAGAAAATAGTTTGCCATCTAATTAAAAAGACAGCTTAACTGCTGTCTTTTTAATTTTATAAAGGATGCGTATACTTTCAGGCGGCCAGATAACATAGCGCGGAAAGGGAAGAGAAAAGTCTCTCGTCCCTTGTTAGCAGAATTGGTTTTATCCCGCCCTTTTTTCCTTTAACATAAAGGGGCGGGTCATTTTTTCTCGGGTTCCGTTGCCACAGGTGCAGAAACAGGTGCGCTCACACCAATAGGCGTGACCGCGCTGGCAACAGGCGGAGGAGGCGGAAAATGCAATATAATTTTTTGTACGTTTGCGGGAGGGGGTTGGTCGGAATAATGCACTTTTCCTTTTTCATCCACCCATTTATTGAGTGCCGCAAATGTGTTAGTCATACTCATTGATAAAACGAGTAAAATAGTTAGGTATTTTCTCATAAACAAGTGCCTCCGTAATCAATAGGGTTGCATAAAAAGGGAATTCATCGCAATAAACAACCTCGAATGAATACACAATTCTAGCATAGCAGGGTATCATGCCTAGTCGTTTACACGACTTCAGAATTTAGCAACGGATAGGAAAAAATTTATGTCTCAACATAAAGCGACGCATGCGAAATACTACGATTTAGAAAACAACGGCGAATTAGCCCTGAAGGTATTTAGCTGCTATTACCGCGATCACAATCATTCAGGTCGCCTCTACAGCGACTTCCCTGATTTTTTCTTGGTTAAGCCGAGTGTCCTAATCGGAAAAGAAATTGCGTCTCGCGCCTCAGAAAAAGTATTGTTGGATGATGCCATCCAACGTGCAACTGCGCGCAATGGTTTTATCGGGGTATCAAAACATCGCAATCCAAAACTGGGTTATTACTGGTTAGAGTTGTCGGTATTGCCTTTTATGCTAGGCGATCCCGTCACTAAAGATAATAAAGGTGAGTTCTTTTTTGTATTAACGCGTTTTATTGAATATACAAAATTACACCCTAAAATATACGGCGATTTAACCGCAGAAATTGACTCTGATAAAGATTTAGCCTTGATGTTTGATGGAATACATAAGATGGGCGAACGCTTATCAGAAAGTGTCCACTATTATCCCCGCAGCATGATGGTGTCGTACAACCCCAATTGGCCTGCGAGTGAAGTGAGGAACCTGCTAGAGTCGCTCAAAGACAACGACCAAGATTGGTGTCAGGTGTTTTTTGAATACATGATGTATGTGATGAGCAACAAACCCAAATAAAAACTTGTTTACAGCCTTATTGCAAAGCGATGTTCAGGCTTCATGCGCAGCCCCCATCCCGCTGACAAGCTCTCGAAACAGATCGTAAACAGGCTTAAACCGTACCCAACGTCACCCCAAAGGGTCTGTAAGACGCACTGACGATCTTAGCAACACCCACACCGCACCACTTCCCCCTTCGTTAAGGGGCGCATCGCAATACGCCAACACGGCGGGATGTTGCATCAGCCAATGGCGAGTACGCAGCTTTAATACCGCCTCACCCTCTCGACTATTCAAGCCCTTACCATGTATCACCAACACACAGCGCAGTCCTTGATGCAGCGCGTCATGTAAAAACTGCTGCAACTGCTTACGCGCCGCATCGCTAAGATAGCCGTGCAAATCTAACTGGTCTTGTATGAATAACGTGCGCCGCAACTTACGCAGCTTTTGACGCGAATAACCATTCCTTAGAAATTCACTGGGGACTTCGCCCGCACTCGCATCAGACAAAACATCAGGAACTGCGAGTGCAGGTGCGGGATGGCGCGCCTGAAATGGCACGCAGCGTGGCTTAGGGTGCTCAACACGATGATGAGGAGCAAGCGGCTTGACATCACCGATGGCGGCGCGAAACAAGGCATAGTCATCCTCTAAATCTGCCACCACTATCGTTTAGTGATGCGCGAGAGCGGCCAGATACTTATCGGCATCCAACGCCGCCATACAGCCTGTTGCCGCGCTGGTACACGCTTGTTTATAAATTTGATCCTGCACATCCCCCGCCGCGAATACGCCTTCGATGCTGGTGGCCGTCGCACTCCCTTGCGAACCGCCCCGCGTTTGCAGATAACCGTTGCTCATCTCAAGCTGGCCTGCAAAAATGTCGGTATTGGGCTTGTGTCCAATCGCAATGAATACACCCGTCAAAGCAATATCTTGCGTTTCCCCATTTTGAACATGCTTGACACGCATGCCTGTGACCCCCGTCTTATCACCCAGCACTTCATCCAGCACACTATTGAGTTGCAGGGTGATTTTGCCTGCCGCCACTTTTTCCATCAGCTGGTCTATCATAATGCGCTCGGCACGGAAGGTTTCGCGTCTGTGTACCAAGGTGACATGCTTGGCAATGTTGGATAAATACAGTGCTTCTTCAACAGCCGTATTGCCGCCCCCGATGACCGCCACATCCTGATTACGATAGAAAAAGCCATCACAAGTCGCACAGCCTGACACGCCGCGCCCCATAAAAGCCTCTTCCGACGGCAAACCCAGATACTGCGCCGAAGCCCCCGTGCAAATAATCAGCGCGTCACAGGTATAACGCCCTGCATCTCCCACCAATACGAACGGTTTTTGTTGCAATGCTGCGGTATGGATGTGGTCGTAAATGATTTGGGTATTAAAACGTTCTGCGTGTTGCTGAAAACGTGCCATCAATTCAGGCCCTTGCACACCCAAGGGATCCGCTGGCCAATTATCCACTTCCGTGGTGGTCATCAGTTGCCCGCCTTGCGCTAGCCCCGTAATCAACACAGGATTGAGATTGGCACGCGCCGCATAAACCGCTGCGGTATAACCCGCAGGACCTGATCCCAAAATAATCAAGGCGTGATGTTGTGAGACAGTTTTCATAACTTAATCTTCCGCACAATTAAACAAAGGTGGAATTTACCAGTAGTTGCGTAGGTCTGTCGATAGTTTTAGCATCGACGCGTGTTGTACGTTTTAAACTTGCGCCAAAACGGTGCGGATTGTCTGATATATTCCACACCCGTCACGCACTTAAATTTAATAAGCACCTGCGCCTAAATTTTCGGGCATTCTGAGCTGTTAGTCGCGAGTCACGAGTCGCGAGTTAATACAGGGAAGCTGCCAGATACTGTGTTTTTACCCTATATTCAAGTGGATGAGAAAAGCATTTTACCCCGCCAGCTAAAAACTAACGACTAGCGACTAACAACTCAATACCCCGTTATTTGTAGACCACCACTTACAGAATGTATCGCCCCGCCGCGAGTCGAACATCCTCCAACTGCAAAACAAGGGAATGATGAATATCAAAATAATGTGCGATGCGTGCAAACTAAAACCCGACCTAGTCACGCTCACTGAAAAAATCAAAAGCGGTCTGGCGGCAACGGCGGGCGTTTTCTTATTAGGCTTTGCCCTCCAATATCTGCCAGAGTTGCACTACCCCACCATCATGCTCGCCTCTATGGCAGCCTCAGCCGTACTGCTGTATGCCGCACATCACAGCCCCATGGCGCAACCTTGGCCACTCATAGGGGGACACTTGGTTTCGGCACTGTGTGGCTGGTGGGTTGTACAACTCATTGCGGATCCTGTGACCGCAGCGGCAATAGCCGTTGGGCTATCCATATTTGTCATGTCACTCCTGCGCTGCTTGCATCCCCCAGGGGCAGCAACCGCACTGATTATGGTATTAAACTACGCCAACTACCGTCAATTTGGTGGAATATGGATCACACATGTTGTGATGCTGAATGCGTCGATGTCACTGATTGCCGCATTTATCGTCAATAACTTATTACCAGGCAGACGCTACCCTAGCCTTGCGACGCAACCACTGGTCACACCCAAAATCAGCAGAAACGACCTTGAATACGCGCTATCTCAGATGGATACCGTGATTGACGTGAGTGAAGATGACTTATTGGCACTCTACGAAATGGCGAGCCAGCATGCGCATCGCACTAAGTCATAAGGTGCAACCCTAAATTTTCGTGTATTTCCACAACCCGCTTCACCTAGCCCTACTCATGCCGCTCAAAAAACCTTATCCGATTACGCCCTGCGTCTTTGGCTTGATACATGGCGATGTCAGCCCACTTGAGAATATCTTCCTGTGTCGCGTCGTGATCCAAAAACAGCACCACGCCAATACTGGAGGTGCAATGATGTTCGACCGTGGCATTAACGGCTGCAACCTGCTTACGGATCAATAAATACGGTTCAGCCAAAATAGCGCGAATTTTTTCTGCAATCACCGCAGTCTGTGTACGTGATCGCTCTTTATCCGCGTCCAATTCTCCGATCATCACCACAAACTCATCGCCACCGAAACGTGCAACGGTATCGGTTTCACGCACACAACGCGTAATGCGATGCGCCACCTCAATCAGCAATAAATCACCGACATCATGCCCATAGCTGTCATTCAGCGGTTTGAAATTATCGAGATCCAGAAACATCACGGCACCATAACGCTGGCTACGTTTGCCCGCTGCCATTGCCTGCCCTAAGCGATCCGTCATCAAGCGACGATTAGCCAGCTCGGTCAATGTGTCATAAAAGGCTAATTTCCGAATTTTATTTTCGCTTTCGCGCAAGGCACGGGTGATTTTTTCGTTTTCCCGCAACGCAGATTCCAGTTCATTCGTGCGCAGACGCACCTGCGCTTCGAGGGTAATCGCGGTCTGAAACAAGCTAAAATCTGAGCCTTGAAGACTCGAATTACGTTCAGCGCGATTCATCAGTGCTTGGATAATTTTGTTCAGGCGCAAAATCTCGCGCTGCAAATTTTGCGTATCCGCATCCATCGGCACTTTATCCGCCGCAGGCTTACTCACTGTGCGCCTCTGGTGTCGCATCTGGCAGGGTGCCGATGGCAATGCCCGTGAGGGTCTGATTGACATGTATGCCGTGGAATTGCTCGCCAAAACTGCTAAAACCAACGGCATGATTGTGCTGAAAAACCTCTCCAACGCGCGCTTTTAAACCATTCGCTGAGACTTCCAGATTGCGCAGCAGGCAATCGCAAGCCAGCACCAGTTGAGGTTGACCCATTTCAGCACGGATATGATCGAAAGTCCGCTCTAACCCTTGTACCAGATCCACACCATGCGCCACCCTGAGTACCAATCCCTCCTCAATAGCACAGAAAAAAGTCAGACTACCATCAGGATTGGCTTTTTTGATAGAACGGGCATAATCAGTACCATCAATCATCACGACCACGGGAGATGCCGCAAATCGCTTGGGATTGAGTTCATGCACTTCTACCCCGATCAACCGTGCGTATTCAGCGGCGGCAGGTAGTCCATTGATTTCCTTGACGATACGTCTGGGAGCATCCGCTTCTGTGACCACTAATCATTCATCGCTCGATACAAAATGCTGCGTTTTGAATATGGTAAAAGGCACGGAAGTGTGTACCAGCACGAGCAGGGCACTATTGGAATGAAAACGCCCCTCACTGTACACACAGGTCTGCGTAAATTGCAGGCTGCCGCTCGCCGAGCCACCAAACAACACCATTTTACCCAACGCATACTGCAAGGCATGTGCCACAGGTTCCTCGCGCATGGATAAGCCGTCAATCAAAAGTAGCGCAAAACTGTTATCAGGGTTTGCCGCAGGTGCCCTACTTTCAAGACGTTGCAACAAAGTTTGCGTAAAGTCATATCCAAGGGTCAGTTCAAATTTATCCAAATTCCCCAACAACCCACTGACAGCGACAAAAGAACCCGCCGCAAAACTTGCCCCCGTTAAGCTATGCTGGCAATAGCCTAGCGGCCCGATTTCACCCGCCGCCGTGCAACCCACCACTTGAACCCCTACAAACAAACGGTTTATTTCGGCAGCCAATACATCAAGATCATATTCACTGGAACAGAAGAAAACCACCAATGCCATATCGGGCTGCAAGACCGCCGCATGAAACGCTTGCGCTGCCTGACGCGCATCGGTTGCACACGATTGCCCCCTGCGAACCCCCTGCTCATCCATCATTACCCCCTATTTTGCATAAAGCCAGACGCATGTCGTTGTCAAATTGCCCTTGAATCTATTCTAAATCAGGGGGAATTGCAAATGCTCCCCATAACGCACAACAAACCGTAGCCCGTAGGTTGGGTTGAGCGTAGCGAAGCCCAACACACACAACCATCTGATAAACGTTGGGCGTAGCTTGCGCTCAACCCAACCTACGGACTGGCACGGCAAACAAGGGGGCAGGTCTCACATTCCAACATTTATAAATGAACATTTTCGCGTGCCTAGAAGTTCAAGTCGTCAAAGTCTGGTCATCGTGCGGCGGTTTTAATATGCCAGCGCGACCATTAAATATCTAGAAGACTGTTTATTAACAATTTATTAAAATTATTGCAGCTAGTTATGCTCTCATCCCTTCACCCCAAAAAGCGCGTTCGTTATTTCCTTAGCCTTTGTGGGACAACGCCAGCAGTTTAACTTCAAATTCGTTCAAAGGGATGGCTTTGCCAAATAGATAGCCTTGAAAAGTATGACAGCCATGTTGCTTGAGGAAGTCTTCTTGGGCTTGGGTTTCTACTCCTTCGGCAATCACGTCTAGTTCTAGGGCTTCGGTGATGGCGATAATTGCCTGAACGATGGCGGCATCGTTGGGGTCGGTGGTGATGTCGCGCACAAAGGATTTGTCGATTTTGATTTGGTCTAGTGGCAACAGCTTGAGATATTGCAACGAAGAATAACCTGTACCAAAGTCGTCCATGGAAAAACGGATGCCCAAGGCTTTCAGTTCGTGCATTTTAGCAATTGCCTCATCGACATCTTCTAGCACCATACTTTCGGTCAACTCCAGCTTGATGCGCTGGGCGCGCGCCCCTGTTTCGCGTAGCAATAGCTGTATTTGCATCACGAATTCGGCTTTGCGGAACTGCTTAGCACTGATGTTGACGGCGATCACCAGCGCATCGGTCAAGGCGTGTCCCTGCCAACGTTTGAGTTGTAAACACGCCGTGCGCAACACCCATAAGCCGATGGGGATAATCAGCTCGGTTTCTTCTAATACGGGGATAAATTCGTCAGGGGCGATCAGCCCGCGCTGCGGATGTTGCCAGCGTAACAAGGCTTCCGCGCCCAAGGGATGTCCCGCATCATCCACTTGAACTTGATAATAAAGCTGAAATTGTTGCTGGGTAAGGGCTAGGCGTAATTCCCGCTCAAGGGTGGTGCGGGTATTTAAGGCGGTTTGCATCGCGGGTTCATAAAAATGAAAGGTATTCCGTCCTGCGGTTTTGGATTGATACATCGCGATGTCTGCGTGCTTGAGCAAGTCATCGACACCCAATTGCTGACCTTTGAATAAGGTGATGCCAATACTCGGCGTGGTGTGATGGATCAGCTCTTTGAGTTGGAACGGTTGATTCAGCACTTCGCGAATTTTCTCGGCGACTTGTTCGGCTTGACTGGCGGCTTTGCTGATGTGATGGCTGAGCGTTTCCAAGATGACCACAAATTCATCACCGCCCAAACGCGCCACGCTGTCCCCCATATTGACGCAATTTTGTAGCCGCTTCGCCACTTGGGCGAGCAATAAGTCGCCGACATCATGCCCTTGGCTGTCATTCAAGGTTTTAAAACGATCTAAATCCAAGAAAATGACTGCGCCATAGCGTTCTGTGCGTTGGCTGGTGGCAAGGGCTTGATGTAAGCGATCTAGCAGCAGGCGACGGTTAGGCAAGTCCGTGAGCGCGTCATAAAACGCCAATTGGTGGATGCGGTCTTCCGCTGCTTTACGTTGTGTGATGTCCGTGCGAATGGCAATGTATTGAGTAGGCTTTCCATGCCGATCAAGGTAGGGCACGATGGTGGTAATGACCCAATACAAACTTCCCGCTTGGGTGCGATTGCAAATTTCCCCGCTCCACACCTCACCGTTGGCAATGGTGTGGTACATATCTTGAAAGAAGGATTTTGGATGGCATCCTGAATTGAGCAAGCGATGATTTTGCCCAACGAGTTCGGCTTCGCGATAGCCGCTCAGGGTACAAAACTTTTGATTGACGTAGGTAATGGTGCCACTGACATCCGTCAAATCCACGATAGCGTGTTGATCTAATGCGTATTTTTGGTAATTCAACTCTTGCAATGCCGTGCGCGCAGACTCTTCGCTGTGGCGCAAATGTTGTTCTGCACGTTTGCGTTCGCTAATATCAAGGAAGGTGACGACGGAACCCACTACGCATTCATCCTTGAAAATGGGATAAGACCAGTATTCCACAGGGATGCTGCTGCCATCTTTACGCCAAAACACTTCATCATCCACATGAATTTTTTGTTTAGCTTGATAGGCAAGGTACATGCGGCATCGTCTGCCAGGATAATGTGAGCCATCGGCGTGGGAATGATGAATCAGTGAGTGAATTTTTTTGCCCACCACCTCTTTGTGATGGCTGTAACCCAAGAAAGCCAAAAAGGCAGGATTGACAAAGGTACACAAGCCTTGGGTATCTATGCCATACATGCCTTCTGCCATGGAATTTAACAGACTTTGTAATTTTTCTTGATAGTCCTGCAAGGCACGTTGCGCGCTTTTACGTTCTCGAATATCGCGACAAGAGGCATACACCCGTTTATCGGGTAATAACACCGTATTGAGCTCCATCGGTATGGTCATACCTTCTTTGTGTATCAAGCGCACCTCATAAACGTGTCGCTCGTGATCCAATAAAATTTGTTGCGCGGTTTGTCGGTAAATTTCCCGCCAATCGGCGGGAACAAGCGCGTAAATAGTCTTGTCGCGCAAATCCGCTTGCGTATACCCCAAAATATGGGTGACGTGGTCATTGATGTACTCAATACGACCATCTGCCTGACCGATAAACACCGCGTCAGGTGCGCACCGCAGCGTCATGCTGAGTTGCTCTTCACTTTCGCGCAAAGTACGGGTCATTTCCTCCGCTTGTTGCGCGGCATGGTATTGTAAATCGCGATGCGCTTGGGCTAAGTCTGCCAAAGCTTGCGCGTTTTCTCTCGCCATACGTTGGTCAAACAGGGTCGCGAGTAAGCCCCCAGTAAACCAAAAGCAGGAAATGGTAAAAATCATAGTCGCCAGCAAATTGGGCGCGAGGCGTGAGGCATCGGTTTGACACACACTGTTGGGGGCAATTTGCACGCCGAACATCGCGAGGTAGTGCATCCCCGAAATAGCACTCCCCATCATCAGCGCGCCCAGCACAAAGCGCAGCAAGGGGATGCGTTTAAAGCGTTCGTCTTCATACATCATCAACAGCGCGCCTGCCGAAGCAAGCACCGCAATAAGTACCGATGCGCCAAAAATCAGCGGGTCATAGCCGATGGTAGGTGACATTTTAAGTGCCGCCATGCCTGTGTAGTGCATGACGCTAATACCCAAGCCCATCATGAGACTGCTGACCATAATTTGTGTGGTCTGGATCTGCGGTTGACGTAGCAACTTAAAACCTAACAACGCGGCGGCAATGGCAGGTAGGATGGAGAGTAGCGTGAGGGGGAGATCGTACCCCACAGCAATGGGTAAATGAAACGCCAGCATCCCGATAAAGTGCATCGACCAGATTGCCATGCCGAGCGTGATTCCCCCCGCTAACATCCACACGGTGGCGGCGCGCGATGTACTTTGTCGCATCCGTTGCGCATGGGTTAAGGCCGTGAATGAGCCTATGACGGCAATTAACACGGACAAACCCACCAACCAAAGATTCCAACTAAAAGACATGGGACATAAATTCACAAAAGGGACGCTATCCTAACGCAAATGTGTGTCGTGGCGTAGGGGTACAGAACGAGATTATCTATTTATTTTTTGAGGTGCAGTTGTAAAAAAGGCTGCATGCGTTAGCATTTTCGGGTAAATTGCGCGCTCATTTTGACCGACGGAACTTCTTTAGCCTTTTAGTCTCTGAAGAAGCCCAGATAATTTTAGGAGAAACAGCATGACTCATTACAGTAAACGCGTGGTAATTGCCCATTGGCTGACTTTGTTGTTATTGATTGCCGCATTTTTTTTGGGTGAAGTCGCACACGATGCGCGCAAAGCCGTTGAAGGACCAGGGGCGACTGTCGCCGAATATGTGGCGCACTCATTAGCGGGTGCTGCCGTATTGTTACTGACCATTTTACGTTTGTTTTTCCGCAAAACCGACGGCGTACCTGCCCCCATAGGCACGGGATTGATGGATAAAGTGGCGACTGGCGTGCATCACGCTTTATACATTGTGCTGTTCTTATTGCCCGTCAGCGGCATGATGATTGTGTTAAATTCTGCGGTAGGCAAAGCTATTTTGGCAGGGGATGCCACGCTGCTGCCCCGCAAATTCAGCGAAGTTCCCGCGCATGATGTGCATGAAATTTTGGTCAATGTTTTATTTGTGTTGGTTGGTATCCATATTATCGGCGCGCTCAAACATCAATTTCTGATGAAAGATGGCTTGCTAAGCCGTATGTGGTTTAAGTAATTTTAGGCGTGTAAATAGAAAAAAGGGTGTCACGAAAGTGGCACCCTTTTTAACGCATCCTATTTTCCCGTAGGTTGTTTTTAAAATTTTCAATGCGCTAAAAGCGGTGTAGCTCCCTATGGCTGCAAGCACTGCAACACATTAGTTTGGCAAATTTCGCCGCCCGCGTTGTGGTTGAGGGCTTGCAACTTTTGGTAGGCACTGTCGAATGATTCGGGATAGACCGCTCCCTTTTTCAGGGGGGCGATAATACTCTGGGATAGCGCGGCTTCGGTGATGGCAAGATGGTTGGCGAGATGCTTGATTTTCCACACAGGGTCACCCTTGGCACGTGCGATGACTTCAATATGGTAAGTGCCTGATGTTTTGACCGCTGTCAGGTTGTGAATAATCAGCCAGCGGTTTTCTTTCGGCGTACTGGCAATAGACCAAATACCCAGCGGATGGGATTGCAGAGCAGGTTGTGCGCCCCAACTGGCGGATGAAAACGTCAGGGCAAAAAGTGCAATCCAGTATTTTCGCTGCATGATACCCCCGTGATGATGAAAGATGCCCTTAGGTTGCCTTGCGGTGGCGTATCACTTCGCTGATGGCGGGCAGCAGGCTGATGACCATAATGCCAACGATAATCAAAGTGAGGTTGTTTTTGACCACGGGGATGTTGCCGAAAAAATAACCCGCAAAAGTCAGTGAACCTATCCAAGCCAAGCTCCCCAACGCGCTAAAGGTCACAAATAGTCGATAATTCATGGCACCTAGCCCTGCCACAAAGGGGGCAAAAGTACGGATGATGGGTAAGAAACGAGCGAAGAGAATGGTTTTGCCGCCGTGCTTTTCGTAAAACGCGTGGGTTTTAGCCAAGTGTTCTTGTTTAATCCAGCGTCCGCCGAGCTTCTCAAAGAAGCGTAAGCCTAAGGTGCGCCCTATCCAATAGTTGGTGTTGTCGCCACTAAACGCCGCGAGCATGAGCAACGGGGCGAGATAGTGCAATTCCAACGCGCCTAAGCCGCACAACGCACCCGCCACAAATAGCAACGAGTCGCCAGGCAGGAAGGGGGTGACGATGAACCCTGTTTCGGCAAAAATAATCGCAAAAAGAATAGCATAGACCCATAGCCCGTATTCATTGGTAAGGGCTAAAAGATGGGTGTCTAGGTGTAGGATAAGGTCAATCAAGGGATACTTTCTGTGGGTATTTCCCTCTCCCCACCCCTCTCCCACAAGTGGGCGAGGGGCTTTGCTAACTGTCTCCGCAAGTGGACGAAGGGCTTTAACACCCCTCGCCCGTTTACGGGAGAGGGGCTGGGGGAGAGGGCGGGGTTTAAGGTAGGACTTCTTCCGATTCGACTCTTTCGGGTTTGATAAAGTCTTCACGCGATACGCCAAACATCATTAGCAACGGGCTAGCAACCAGCACGGACGAGTAGATACTGAACATAATGCCGATGGTCAGTGCCATGGCGAAGTAGTGCAGGGTTTCTCCGCCCAAAAACAACATTGCGCCGACCATCATTTGGGTACAGCCGTGGGTAATGATGGTGCGGGACATGGTGCGGGTGATGGCGTTGTCGATGATTTCTGCGGTGTCCGCTTGACGCATTTTGCGGAAGTTTTCGCGGATACGATCAAACACCACCACGGATTCATTGACCGAATAGCCCAATACCGCCAACACTGCGGCTAACACGGACAGCGAGAATTCCCATTGGAAAAACGCGAAAAAGCCCAGAATAATCACCACGTCGTGCAAGTTGGCGATGATGGCGGACAAGCCGAATTTCCATTCAAAGCGATACCACAAATAGCCGACGATGCCCAAAGATACGAACAACAACGCCATTGCACCGTTTTCCACCAAATCTTTGCCGACTTGCGGGCCGACAAATTCCACGCGACGCATGGTCACATCCGCATTTTGTTGCTTGAGCGTTGCCATGACTTGTTCGCTGAGTTTTGCGCCCGCTTTATTGGCTTTTAACGGAATTTGAATCAATACGTCGTGGCTGGAGCCGAAGTTTTGCACTTGCGCATCGCCTAAGCCTGTACTGGCAAGCTGTTCGCGTACTTTATTCAAGTCCGCCGTTTGCGCGTAATGCACTTCCATGACCGTGCCGCCCGTGAAGTCCACCCCAAAATTCAGTCCTTTGGTGAACAAAAATGCCACGGCAATCAGAAACGTTACCAGCGAAATGGCCGTGGTATAACGACCATAGCTCATAAACGGAATGTCGCGTTTAATTTTAAAGAGTTCCATGATTTCTTTCTCAATGGTAGGTCAGATTTTAATTTGACCGACAGTGTTACGTACAAATGATTAAGGTTTTGGGTCGTTAGCGGTTAGTCGTTAGTTTCTAGTTGTTAACAACCAACAACTAACGACCACTAACAAAACTAGCCAATTGCGACTTTGTTCAAACGGGATTTGCTGCCGTAGATCAAGTTGACCATGGCACGCGAAACCAACACCGCGCTAAACATCGAGGTCAAAATGCCTAGGCACAACACCACGGCAAAACCCTTAATGGGACCTGATCCGAACATGAACAGGAAAATTCCAGCGAAAAAGTTGGTGACGTTGGAGTCCACAATGGTGGCGAAGGCGTTTTCATAACCCGCGTGAATGGCGGCTTGTGGCGTGATGCCATTACGCAATTCTTCTCGAATCCGTTCGTTAATCAACACGTTAGCATCAATCGCCATACCTAAGGTCAGCGCGATACCAGCCATACCAGGTAGGGTTAACGTCGCTTGCAACATAGACAATAACGCCACCAACAACAGTAAATTTGCCCCCAAAGCGATAACAGAAATTGCGCCAAAAGAGAGGTAGTAGCCAATCATAAAGACCGCAATCAGGATGAAACCGATTTTGGTGGAATTGAAGCCGCGCGCAATATTGTCAGCACCCAAGCTAGGACCGACCGTGCGTTCCTCCACGATTTCCATGGGAGCCGCCAACGCGCCAGCGCGCAGCAACAAGGCGGTGTTTTGCGTTTCTTCGGTGGTCATTTTGCCGCTGATTTGCACATGACCGCCGCCAATTTCTTCACGAATCACAGGCGCGGTAATGACTTCGCCTTTGCCTTTTTCAAACAAGATGATCGCCATGCGCTTGCCCACGTTCTCGCCACTGGCTTCTTTGAATTTACGTGCACCGATGCCATCCAGCCCGATGCTGACGGTAGGTTCGTTGTTGCGATTATCAAAGCCTGGTTGCGCGTCGTTGATGCGCTCGCCCGTCAAGATGACCTGCTTTTTGACCAGCACCAAATTGCCTTCTCTATCCTTGAAAATCTCCGTGCCAAAGGGGGCGACCGAACCCGCATTGATAGGATGTTCGTCATCCACCATGCGCACTTCCAGCGTCGCGGTGCGACCGAGTATGTCTTTGGCGTGGGCGGTGTCTTGTACCCCTGGCAATTGCACTACGATACGATCTATGCCTTGTTGTTGAATCACAGGTTCTGCCACGCCCAACTCATTGATACGATTGCGTAAAGTGAGCAAGTTTTGCTGTACGGCGGATTCTTGAATGCGACGTTCTGCAACGACCAGCAACGTGCCTTTCAGCAGAAACTCGCCGCTCATTTCTTGGGTGGTCAGGTTGTAGTCGGTAAAACGCGATTTGAGCTCGGATTGCGCTGTACTGCGGGTCGCCTCATCACGGAACTTGATGGTGATGACTTTGCCATCGTGGTTCACGCCCGCGTAGGCAATATTTTTTTCACGCAACGCGCTGCGTATATCGCCGCTGGTGGCTTCCAAGGCTTTCGCCAACGCGGATTTCATTTCTACTTGCAACAGAAAATGCACCCCGCCGCGTAAATCCAACCCTAAATACATGGGCAACGCGTTTAAACTCGTCAACCAATGAGGCGAGCGCGACAACAAATTGAGTGCGACCACATAATCTTCGCCCAATTGGGTGCGCAGCACATCTTTGGCTTTAATTTGGGTGTCGGTGTCGGCAAAACGCGCTTTGATGCTATTACCTTCCAAGGTAATTGTTTGCGGCGCAAGATTGGCAGTTTTGAGCGCGGTTTCGGCACGCGTGAGCAGCGCGAGATCCGCCTTTTCGCTGGTGCGTAAGGGCGAAATTTGCACCGCAGGCGATTCGCCAAAGAAATTCGGTAAGGTGTAAATCAGTCCTGCGACTAACACCATGAGAATTAGCAGATATTTCCACAAGGGATAACGGTTCATGTTGACCTCTAAAAGTCGGGCTAAGCGGGGCGGGTGGGCGCGAAATAGCCGCACCCAACAACCATGTTATTCCATTTCAAAATCAAAAGTGAAGTTAAAAATATCGTAGGGTGCACGCTATGCACCCTACATATGAGCGGTATTGAAATGGAAAGGGAATTACTTAATTGCCTTGATCGTTCCCTTAGGCAAGACAGTTTGGATGGCAGATTTTTGGATAAAAACCTCGATGCTATCGCTCAGTTCAAGTGCGATATATTCGTCATGAATTTTATTGACCCGACCCAATTGCCCGCCAATCGTGATAATTTCATCACCACGTTGCAGTGCTTCGGTCATGATTTTGTGTTGCTTGGCACGTTTGAATTGGCTGTAAATCATATACGCCGCCAATAACACGATAGGCGCAAAAAACATAACTTGCTCAAGCAATCCGCCTTGTGGCTGTGTACCTGAATCAGCGAATGCGTTACTAATAAACATGATGTGAAACTCCGCAGATAATCAAAAGGCGCGCATTCTAACATGAAGCGGCGCGCAACGAAGGACAGAGTCGTTCATCCCAGCAATTCTCATTTGACTAAACAGTAGGGTTTTGTGGGTACAAATTCATTCGTACATCGCCCGACGGACAAAAACCCAGCCTTATTCACAAGCAACCGTACGAATTTGCCGTACCCACGGTCAAAATGAGAATTGCTGCGTTCGTCCATTTGGCTCTGTGTGAATCATAGTGAGTCATCGTGACACAAGTGCGCAATCTCCCTCCCCTTCAAGGGGAGGGTTGGGGTGGGGATGGGGTATAACCGCCTCGTTCTGTAAAGCGATCCAGATAGCCTCGACCACGGCATCCGTTTCTTGCAAAACCTGGTTGTTCCAGAACCGCAACACCCGAAATCCAGCTTCCTGTAAACGCCAATCTCGTACTTGATCTCGCTGGTTTTCTAAGTGTTGCCCGCCATCTACCTCAACAATCAAACGCTTTTCCAGACAGACAAAGTCCAACACGTAGTCCAAGTACGGATGTTGGCGGCGGAATTTACAGCCAGCTAGTTGCCGACTGCGTAGTCGTTGCCATAACCGAATTTCCGCATCGGTCATGTGACAGCGCAGTGTTCGCTGAAGCTGCCTGCCGATGATGGTGCTATTTGTTTGAGCCTTCATCTCTACCCCATCCCCACCCCAACCCTCCCCTTGAAGGCATAGGTATCTACACAACTTTTAACTCATTGAAATTTAACTAAAAATCAGGGAATGTAGGAGCGCAATTTATTGCGCGAATGGTGTTGCAAGAGGCTATCGCGCAATAAAT